>NZ_QTQM01000063.1:0-25792 GCF_003854225.1 Burkholderia sp. Bp8986
AATTCCCACACGCCGTCGCTGTCGATGAACAGGTTGCGGCCGGCCTGCAGCTGGCCCCACGTGTCGCTCTTCAGGCCCACATACGCGCGGCGCGACCACATGCGTCCGCCGCCGGTCGTGCCGTTCATCACCTGGAACGCGGTTTCCAGGTTGAAGACCGTCGACATCCCGCCGCCGAGATCCTCGACGCCCTTCAGGCCGAACATGCTGGTGCCCCAATCGCCGCCTTCCGCGCTCCAGCGCGTCGAACTGCCGCCGGGCGTCGCGATGTGGTTCAGGTATTCGACGCCGCCGTCGATCCGGCCGTACAGCGTCACGCTCGTCTGCGCGAACGCGGCCGCCGGTGCGGCGGCCACGATCAGCGATGCGAAATGTTTGAGTCGCAAAATGATGCCCCCCCTCGAAGTCTCGACCGTCCGGCACACGCCCCATGCGCGCGCCGGCGTTGCCATTTACCCGCGATCGATCGAAAAACGCCCGGGGCCCGCCGCGCAAAGCGCGAGCAGGCCGCCCGAGATCGCGATGTTCTTGTAGAAATGAATCATGTTGTCGATCTGCTCGCCGCCCGACATCGTCCAGTAGTGGTGGCCGATGAAGCCGGTGCCGATCGTATACAGCGCAAGCAGCAGCGCGAGCGGCCGCGTCTGGAAACCGACGAGGAGCGCGATGCCGGCGAACAGCTCCATCACGACGGCGATCGCCGCCGAAATGATCGGCGCCGGCGCGCCCTCGCTTCCCATGAACGCGATCGTGCCGGAGAAGTCGACGATCTTCTTCCAGCCGAACATCACGAACAGGATCACGAGCAGGATCCGGGACAACAGCAGCAGCACATCGCGCTGGGACGCGAGAAACGGTTGATTCGGTGTCATGGTGTGATCAACGAAAGCGGTACGCGAACCGCGCGCACCGAATTGCCAACGAACCAGGGCGGGCGGCCGCCAAAGCCACCCACCCCGCTCTGCAACAACCGGCATCGGGGCCCGCCCGATGTGCTGTGCCTCCTCTTCTTGTCAGAGTTGCCCTGCCTTTACTGCATCGTACCCGGCCTCAACGCGCCTTCGCGACGTCCTGCTCGGTCACCTTCGCGGCCGGGTTGCCGAACTGGCCGGTCAGGTAGTTCGTCAGCGCGGCGATCTGCGCATCCGACAGCTCGTTGCGGAACGCGGGCATCCCGACGTCCTCGCTGCCGGCCTTGCGCTGCACGCCGTTCAGGATCACCTGCACCAGGTTCGCCGGATTCGTCGCACCCACCGTCGAGTTGTGGAACAGCGACGGGTAATAGCCGTCCGGCGTGCCCTTGCCCTGCATCTGGTGGCACGTCGCGCAGTTGCCGAGATACAGCCGCGCCGGATCGATGCCCGACGACGCCAGTGCGACGCCGCGCAGCTTCAGGCCGTCTTCCGCCGGCTTGCCCCACGACGAGCGCGACTGCTTCGCGTCGCCGCTGGCGACGGCCGGCACCGTACGGATGTACGTCGCGATCGCGCCAATGTCGGCGTCGGTCATCTTCGAGAAGCTGTGCTCGACCGCCTCGGCCATCGGACCGGCTGCCTGCGCGACACCCGGCACGCTGCCGGTACGCAGGTACTGGACGAGCTGCTGCTGCGTCCAGCCGCCGATCCCCGCGTTCGGGTCGGACGTGATGTTGTAGCCGTCCCAGCCCGCCAGCACCGAGCCCGACAGGAAGCTGCCGCCGGTTTCGTCGAGCGACTTCTCCTGCATCGCGACGCCGCGCGGCGTGTGGCACGTGCTGCAGTGCGCGAGGCCCTGCACCAGGTACGCACCGCGGTTCCACTCGGCGCTCTGCGCCGGCTTCGGCTGGTATGCGCCGTCCTTCAGGAACAGCCAGTTCCAGATCTTCAGCGGCCAGCGCATGCTCAGCAGCGCGGGGATCTCGTTCTTCGGCGGCGCCTGCTTGACCGGTTCGACGCCGTGCATGAAGTACGCGTAGAGCGCCTGCACGTCGTCGTCGCTGATCTTCGCGTACGACACGTACGGCATCGCCGGATACAGGTTGTCGCCGTTCTTCGACACGCCGTGGCGCACCGCGCGCTCGAAGTCGTCGAACGTCCAGTTGCCGATGCCGGTATCCGGGTCGGGCGTGATGTTGCTCGTGTAGATCTTGCCGAGCTTCGGCACCGGCATCCCGAGGCCGCCGGCGAACGGCTTGCCGCCCTTCGCGGTGTGGCAGGCCATGCAGTCGCCCGCGACCGCGAGATATTCGCCGCGCTTGACCTGCGCGGGGTCGGCCGCATCGGCCGCGCGCACGAGGCCCGGCAGCGCGAGGCAGCCGGCAAGGAGGAAGGTGAGAGTAGATTTCCGCACGGTCAGACTTCCTTCTTCAGCGTGTCGGACATCCGCAGCGCCAGCGCCGCGATCGTCAGCGTCACGTTCACCGTACCGACGGTCGGCATCGTCGAGCTGCTCGAGATGAACAGGTTCGGATGGTCGAACGTGCGGCAGTCCTTGTCGACGACCGAGTCGCGCGCATCCGCGCCCATGATCGTCGCGCCCGTGATGTGATTGTTCGGCGCGAACTCGTCGTTGAACACGACGTCCGTACCGCCCAGCACCTTCGCCGCGGTCGCATAGACCTCGCGCGTATGCACGGCGCCGCGCTTCACGTAGTCGTCGATCGCATACGTGATTTCCGGGCGCGGAATGCCGACCGCGTCGGTGGCCGTCTTGCTCGGCACGATGCGGTTCTCGGGCTGCGGCAGGATTTCGTGGAAGCAGTCGAACTGCACGTAGCGCGCGGAGCGGTCGCGGATCTGCGCGTCGAGCTCGTCGGCCTTCATCAGCTTGCCGGCCTTGAAGATCTTCTGCGTCTCCTGGTTGATGCGCGACATGTTCGACAGATGGATCTTCTTCGCGGCTTCGGTCGCGCGGAACGGGCCGTCGCGGAAACCGATCAGGGACGTCATTTCCTGCGGGCCGCGGCCCGGCCACAGCTTCTCGCTCGCGTAGAACGACACGCCCGTGCCCGGGTGGTCCATCAGGTTGCGCCCGACCATGTCGGAACTGTTCGCGACGCCGTTCGGGAAGTCGCGGTTCGCCGACATCAGCAGGATCTTCGGCGTCTCAATGCCGTTCGCGGCCACCACGAAGTACTTGCCCTCGACGCGATGGTCGGCGCCCGTCTTGTCCTTGTAGATCGCGGCGACGATGCGCTTGTCCGGGCCCGTCTCGAGCTTGTACACGACCGCGCTGTCGATCAGCTTCGCGCCGGCCTGCTCGGCCTTCTCGACGTGCACGATGCCGTTGTACATCGCGCCGATCGGGCAGATCGGCATGCAGTTGTTGTTCCCGCAACAAGTCGGCCGGCCGTCGTACGGGCGGCTGTTGCGCGCGACCGGCTCGGTCACGACGTGGAACTTCGGGTCATGGCCGTTGAGCGCGCTCTTGATCGTCTGCTCGTTGAACGACAACGGCAGCGGCGGCATCGGGTACGGCTGCTTGCGCGGCGAATACAGGTCTTCCTCGGGGCCGGGGCCCCACACGCCGAGCTCTTCCTCGGCACGCTGGTACCAATGCTCGAGATCGTCGTACTGGATCGGCCAGTCGCGGCCGACACCGTACACGGTCTTCATCTTGAAGTCGTTCGGGATGAAGCGCCACGCCGACGCGGCCCAGTGCCACGTCGTGCCGCCCACCGCGCGGATGTACTGCGAGTTGAACTTGTGCTCGCCCTTCAGGACCAGGTAGTCGTTCGGCGGGCCGTATTCCGGATGCGGCGCCCACGGGCTCGACGGGTACGGCGCCATGAAGTCGGTCTTGTCAGGCTGGTTGCGGAAGCGTTCGACGATTTCCCAGCGCGGCATGCGCGGGCCTGCCTCGAGCAGGATCACCGACTTGCCGGCCATCGCGAGCTGGTGCGCGACGATCGCGCCCGCGACACCGGACCCGACGACCACGACGTCGGCCTTTTGCGTATCGGTATCGGCCATCAGCCTTGCCTCTCGATCGGTTTTTCGGCCCAGAAGCCGGGTTTATTCGGGCAATACGAAGGAATCACGAGCGTATCGGACACGACGCTGAACATTAATGCTTCTTCGTAGGTAATTACGACGTTGTCGACGATGCCGAGATACCAGGCTTCGAGAATCGACAGCGCGGACGTTTGCTGATCGGGAGTCAACGAACCGGACGCGAGTGCGCCGGCGAGTTGCGACAGACCGTCGGCGGTCTTGAACGAGCCCTTCTGCAAGGCCTGCAGGAAGCGTTCGCCGAGCACGCGGCTCAGCCCTTTCTTGCCTGTCAGTGCTTCGGAGAGCGTCATGAACGTATCGAGCGGCGCGGTGCCGGGATTATCGGCCAGGGCCCGCAACGCCAGCGAGCCGGTGAGGCCCGCCGCCGTCAGCGCCAGTGCGCCCTGCAGCCATTGACGCCGCGTGATGCCGGATGCGGCTGCGTCGCGATCGCGACGCGAGTGGGGGGTGTTGTCGTTGTGCATGTTTCCTTCTCTCGAACACCGGATTCGGGAAAACCACGCTTGATATTTCTCAAACTTTCGCGCGGCCCTGAAATGTACGCGCTCAATTCGGATTGGACAATGCTTTTATAGTCCATTTAATGTTCCGCAATCCGAGACAATCGACATTTCGCGGCATCTTTGTGTCGTCGACGCGACAATTCCGTATCGGGATGCCGGCGTGTCGCAACCCGGCGACACGCCGCTTCCCGTCATCCGCTCGCATGCCCGTCGGTTAGAATCGCGTGCAATCAAACAGAAAGCTTCCCTCCGAGGGCATCGAGCGATGAAGCAGCACGACAAGCACAACAACACACATTCAACCCATCACACCACACGGCTGATCTGGCGCATCGGCGCCGTCGCGGCGCTCGGCGGCGCCGCCGCACTGTCGCTGCATGCGGGCGCGGCACGCACCGTGAGCGTGTCGCCGCAAGGCACGGTCACTGAAGTCCGGCAGAGCGTCGTCAAGTTCGACGAACCGATGGTCGCGTTCGGTTCGGCATCCGCGCCGAGTCCCGCGCGCATGACCTGCAACGATTCCACCGCCGCACGCGGCCAGGGTCACTGGCTCGACGACAAGACGTGGGTCTACGATTTCGAGAACGACCTGCCGCCGGGCGTGCGCTGCTCGGTCGCGCTCAACGACGCGTTGCGTTCGGTCGCCGGCAATGCGGTCAGCGGCCCGCGCCGCTTCACGTTTCAAACCGGCGGCCCGTTCCCGGTGACGGTGCGTCCCGGCTCGCGCGAGATCGAGGAGCGCCAGGTCTTCGTGCTGAAGCTGAACGGACCGGCCGAGCCGCGCTCCGCGCTCGCGAACATCTGGTGCGAAGCGGCCGGCATCGGCAACCGCATCCCCGTCACGGCCGCCGACGACGATGCGCGCAACGCGCTGCTCGATCACTTCGGGCTGAAGAAGGACGCCGCGCGCGTGCTGACGCTGTCGTGCGCGCAGGCGCTGCCCGCGAGCGCGAAGATGCAGCTCGTCTACGGCAAGGGCGTCGCGAGCCCGAGCGGCATCGCGAACGACACCGAGCGCCGCTTCGACTTCACCGTGCGTGCGCCGTTCGCCGCGAGCTTCTCGTGCGAGCGCGAGAACGCGAAGGCGCCCTGCACGCCGCTGCGTCCGCTGACGCTGTCGTTCAATGCACCGATCTCGCGCAAGAACGCCGAGGCGATCCGGCTGCGCGGTCCTGACGGTTCGCTTTCGCCGACCTTCGCGGCCGACGACCACAGCGACGAAGTGACGACCGTCACGTTCAACCCGCCGCTGCCCGCGCAGGCGAACCTGACGATCGAACTGCCGTCCGGCCTGCGCGACGTGACCGACCGCTCGCTCTCGAACGCCGACCTGTTCCCGCTCGCGACGCGCACCGCGCCGATGCCGCCGCTCGCGAAATTCTCGTCGGGCACGTTCGGGATCGTCGAGCGCTTCGCCGAACCCGATACGCCGGCACTCGTGCCCGTCACGCTGCGCAACGTCGAGGCCGACCTGCGCATCGCGGGCCTCAACACGAGCGGCGCGCAATTCTCGAACCTGAAGGTCGACGACGACACCGCGATCCGTCAATGGATGCGCACCGTCGAGCGCTTCGACAACTGGTCGATGACGGCCGGCACGATCGACGAACGCGTCCCGGGCCTGCTGCGGCGCAAGGGCCAGCACCCCGTCTACGTGCCGCTCGAGGCCGGCGAGAAGATGCCCGCGCCGCAGAACCGCCGCATCGACGTGCGCTCGCTGTCGCTGCTCGCCGGCGAACCGGGTGCGCAGGCGCTGACGCTGCCGAAGGCCGACCCGAAGGCGCTGCGTCCGTTCGAGGTCGTCGGCGTGCCGATCGACAAGCCCGGCTTCTACGTGCTCGAACTCGCGTCGCCCGCGCTCGGCCGCTCGCTGCTCGCGAAGCCGTCGAGCATGTACGTGCGCACCACCGTGCTCGTCACGAACCTCGGCGTGCACCTGAAACAGGGCCGCGAGAACAACCTCGTGTGGGTCACGACGCTCGACAAGGGCAAGCCCGTGCCGAACGCGCAGATCCGCGTGTCGGACTGCAATGGCGACGAAATCGCGTCGGGCAAGACCGATGCGCAAGGCCTGCTGAAGATCGACGGCCCGTTCGAGCCGAAACACGCATGCAGCCAGTCGGAACGCTTCGACGACTACTTCGTGTCGGCACGCGTCGACGATCCGAAGACGGGCCGCGACATGGCGTTCGTCAGCTCGAACTGGAACCGCGGGATCGAATCGTGGCGCTTCAACGTGCCGACCGACACCGACAGCGCGCCGACCGTGCGCGCGCATACCGTGTTCGACCGCACGCTGCTGCGGGCCGGCGAAACCGTGTCGATGAAGCACTTCCTGCGCACCGAGACGCTGCAGAGCCTCGCGTTTCCGGCGCACTACCCGACACGCGTGACGATCCGCCATCTCGGCTCGGACCAGACCTACAAGCTGCCGCTCACGTGGTCGGCCGACCACAGCGCGGACACGCAGTTCACGCTGCCGCCCGCGGCGAAGCTCGGTGAATACAGCGTGTCGCTCGAAGGCGGCCCGGACGATGCGCCGACCGCCAGCTACTACGGCGGCAGCTTCCGCGTCGAGGCGTTCCGCCTGCCGGTGCTCAAGGGGACGATCGGCGCGCGCGACGCGCAGAAGAGCCCGCTCGTCGCGGTCAAGGAAGCGCCGCTCGCGGTGCAGATCGACTACGTGTCGGGCGGCGGCGCATCGAACCTGCCCGTGCAGGTGTCGGCGCTGATGAAGTGGGCGTCGCCGCCGTTCGCGGATCGCTTCGAGGACTTCAGCTTCACGCCCTATCGTCCGGAGCGCAGCGACGGCAACGCCGACGACGATGCGCAGGACGGCGACAGCACATCCGCCGCGAACAACGATCCCGACGCGACGAAGCTGATCGCGGACAAGCTGCCGCTCACGCTCGACCGCAACGGCGCGGGTTCCGTCACGCTCAAGGGCCTGCCCGACGTCGACGCGCCGAAGCGCATCGCGCTGGAGGCGACGTTCGCGGACCCGAACGGCGAAGTGCAGACGATCCGCGGCGACACGATCCTGTGGCCGGCCGCGGTGGTGGCCGGCATCAAGGCCGGCCGCTGGGTGTCGGTCGGCCAGCGCGTGCCGGTGCAGGCGCTCGCGGTCGACCTGCAGGGCAAGCCGCGTGCCTCGGTGTCGATCGAGATCAAGGGCGTCGCGCACATCACGACGTCCTCGCGCAAGCGGATGGTCGGCGGCTTCTATGCTTACGACAACAAGAGCGATACCCGCGACCTCGGCGTGCTGTGCTCGGGCAAGACCGACGACAAGGGCCGCATGGCCTGCGACGCGACGCTCGAACAGGCCGGCAACGTCCAGTTGATCGCGGTCGCGAAGGACGGCGACGGCCGCACGTCGAATGCGTCGACGTCCGTCTGGGTCACGCGCGAGGACCAACTCTGGTTCGGCGGCGACAACACCGACCGGATCGACGTGATCCCGGAGAAGACGTCCTACGAGCCGGGCGAAACGGCCCGCTTCCAGGTGCGCATGCCGTTCCGCTACGCGACCGCGCTCGTCGCGGTCGAACGCGGCGGCGTGATGGAAACGCACGTCGTCGAGCTGAACGGCAAGAACCCGACCGTCGACCTGAAGGTCGGCGAATCGTGGGGGCCGAACGTCTACGTGTCGGTGCTCGCGTTGCGCGGCCGGATTCGCGAAGTGCCGTGGTACTCGTTCTTCACGTGGGGCTGGAAGGCGCCGGTCGAATGGGCCCGCGCGTTCTGGCGCGAAGGCCGCTACCATGAAGCGCCGACCGCGTTCGTCGACCTGTCGAAGCCCGCGTTCCGCTATGGCCTCGGCGAGATCAAGGTCGGCACCGGCGTGCATCGTCTCGGCGTGACCGTGACGACCGACGCGACGCGCTACACGGTGCGCGGCAAGGCGCAGGCGCACGTGAAGGTCACGCTGCCGAACGGGCAGCCCGCGCCGGCCGGCACGCAGATCGCGGTCGCGGCCGTCGACGAGGCGCTGCTCGAGCTGATGCCGAACAACAGCTGGGACCTGCTCGACGCGATGCTGCAGCGACGCGCGTACGGCGTCGAGACGGCCACCGCGCAGATGGAAATCGTCGGCCGCCGCCACTTCGGCCGCAAGGCGGTGCCGGCCGGCGGCGGCGGCGGCAGCGCGCCGACGCGCGAGCTGTTCGACACGCTGCTGTTGTGGAATCCGCGCGTGACGCTCGACGCGAACGGCAGCGCGACCGTCGAAGTGCCGCTGAACGATGCGCTCACGCGCTTCCGGATCGTCGCGATCGCGGCGGTCGGCGCGGACCGCTTCGGCACCGGCAGCACGTCGATCCGCAGCACACAGGACCTGCAGCTGATCTCCGGCCTGCCGCCGCTCGTGCGCGAAGGCGATGCGTTCCGCGCGCAGGTCACGCTGCGCAACACGACCGACCGCGCGATGCAGGTCGTCGTGACGCCGCGCGTGACGGGCCTCGAGGTCGCGCCGCAAACCGTGTCGCTCGCGGCCAACGCGGCGGCCGAGGTCGCGTGGACGATCACCGTGCCCGAGCAGGCGCTCGACGCGGCCGGCGCGCTGAACTGGCGCATCGAGGCGGCCGAGCAAGGCGGCAAGCGCGCGTCCGACGCGCTGGCCGTCGCGCAGAAGGTCGTGCCCGCGCTGCCGGTCACCGTGCAGCAGGCCACGCTCACCCAGGTCGACGGCACGCTGACGCTGCCCGTGTCCGCCCCGGCCGGCGCCGTCAACAACGCGCAGGGCGCGCCGCGCGGCGGCATCGCCGTGTCGCTGCAGTCGAAGCTCGCCGACGGCCTGCCCGGCGTGCGGCGCTGGTTCGAGCGCTATCCGTACCGCTGCCTCGAACAGCAGACGTCGCGCGCGATCGGCCTGCACGACGCCGCGCAATGGCAGGCGCTGGTGGCGCGCATGCCCGTCTACCTCGACAGTGACGGACTCGCGAACTACTTCCCGCCGTCCTCCGACGATGCGCACTACGGCAGCCCGACGCTGTCGTCGTATCTGCTCGTGGTCGCCGACGAGGCCGGCCGCCTCGACCCGCGCTTCGCGCTGCCGGAAGACCTGCGCACGCAGCTCGAAGCAGGGCTCGCGCGTTTCGTCGACGGCCGCATCGAGCGCAACGCGTGGGCCCCGCGCCAGGATCGCGACCTGCGCAAGCTCGCCGCGATCGAGGCGCTGTCGCGCTACGGTGCAGCCCAGGGCCGCATGCTCGGTTCGATCGAGATCGCGCCGAACCAGTGGCCGACGTCGGCGGTGATCGACTATCACGCGATCCTCACGCGCGTGAAGGACATCCCGCAGCGCGACGCGAAACGCGCGCAGGTCGAGCAGATCCTGCGGGCGCGCCTCACGTACCAGGGCACGCAGCTCGTGTTCTCGACCGCGCGCGACGACGACCTGTGGTGGCTGATGACGAGCAACGAGACCAACGCCGCGCGGCTCGCGCTGGAATTCGCGGGCGACCCGGCGTGGAAGGACGAGATGCCGCGCGTCGCGACCGGCCTGCTGGCGCTGCAACGCCAGGGCGCATGGCAGACGACGACGTCGAACGCACTCGGCCAGCTCGCGATCGAGCGCTTCTCGCGCACCTACGAGAGCACGCCGGTGGCCGGCACGACGAAGGTCGCGCTCGGCGGCAACGAGCGCGCGATTTCGTGGTCGCAGGCATCCTCAACCGCGCCCGCCGACAGCCCCGCGTCGGCCACTCCCGCGACCCGCGCCGCCGCCGCGCGCAGCGTGCTGATGCCGTGGCCGCGTGCGGCCCAGGCACCGGCCACGCTGTCCGTCACGCAGGACGGCACGGGCCGCCCGTGGGCGACCGTCGAAAGCCTCGCGGCCGTGCCGCTGCGAACGCCGTTCGCGGCCGGCTACCGGATCACGAAGACCGTCACGCCCGTGTCGCCCGCCGTCAAGGGCGTGCTGACGCGCGGCGACGTCGTGCGCGTGCATCTCGACATCGACGCGCAGAGCGACATGACGTGGGTCGTCGTCAACGATCCGATCCCGTCCGGTGCGACGATCCTCGGCTCGGGCCTCGGCCGCGATTCGGAAGCCGCGACGCAGGGCGAGAAATCCCCGGACGGCGCATGGCCGGCGTTCATCGAACGGGATTTCGACGGCTACCGCGCGTATTACGACTATCTGCCGAAGGGCAAGCTCTCGGTCGAGTACACGGTGCGGCTGAACAACGTCGGCACCTTCGGGTTGCCGCCGACGCGCGTGGAAGCGTTGTACGCGCCATCCGTGTACGGCCTGTGGCCGAACCCGCCGATGACCGTGAAGCCGGCCGACGCGGGCAAGTAACGGATACGCGATGATCGATCATGGATCGCCGCGGCCGCCGCGCTTCGCCGGCCGCGTTTTCGTCGCCGTCGTGCTGGCCGCGCCGCTCGTCGCGCACGCACTGCCCGGCTACGACGACGTGCGCCGCAACTGGCGCAGTTCCGATTGGGTGCTGCTCGCGCGTGACGGCACGCCGCTGCAGCGCACGCGCGTCGACCTCGCCGAACGGCGCGGCGACTGGGTGTCGCTCGCCGACGTGTCGCCCGCGTTCCGCGAGGCGATCGTCGTGTCCGAGGACAAGCGCTTCTACGAACACAGCGGCGTCGACTGGCGCGGGATCGCCGGTGCGGCATGGGGCAACCTGTGGAACCGGCGCACGCGCGGCGCGTCGACCGTGACGATGCAGCTCGCCGGGCTCCTCAATGACGAGCCGCGCCGCTCGGGCCAGCGCTCGCTGCCGCAGAAGGCCACGCAAGCGATGAACGCGCTGCTGCTCGAACGCGGCTGGCGCAAGGACCAGATCCTCGAGGCCTACCTGAATCTCGTGCCGTTCCGCGGCGAGACGGTCGGGCTCGCCGCGCTGTCGCAGGTGCTGTTCGGCAAGGCGCCGTCCGGCCTCGACGCGCGTGAAGCCGCGATCGCGGCAGCGCTGGTGCGCGCGCCCAACGCGGCAAGCGCGAAGGTCGCCGAGCGTGCGTGCCGGATCCTGCGCGACATGCACGCGGAGCAGGCCTGCGCGTCGCTCGACGGCTACGTGCAGCTCGTGATCGCGCGTCCGGCCAATGCCGTGCGTAACGACCTGACGGCGGACGGCGCCGCCCTCGCCCCGCACTTCGCGCGCCGCATCGCGGCCGAGGTCAGGCCCGCGGCCGGCGCGCAGGTGCGCACGACGCTCGATGCGCCGCTGCAGCGCTTCGCGCGCGACACGCTCACGCGCGCGCTGACCGAGCTCAACGCGCCCGCGCACCGGCGCAACGTGCAGGACGGCGCGGTCGTCGTGATCGACAACGCGACCGGCGAGATTCGCGCGTGGGTCGGTTCGTCGGGCGCGTTGTCGAGCGCACGCGACGTCGACGCCGTGCTCGCGCCGCGCCAGGCCGGCTCGACGCTCAAGCCGTTCCTCTATGCGCAGGCGATCGACGAGAAGCGGCTGACGGCCGCGTCGCTGCTCGACGACGCGCCGATCAACCTCGCGGCCGGCGGCGGCCTCTACATTCCGCAGAACTACGACAAGGATTTCAAGGGCTGGGTGAGCGTGCGCAGCGCGCTCGGCGGCTCGCTGAACGTGCCGGCCGTGCGCACGCTCGTGCTCGTCACGCCGCATCGCTTCGCGCGCACGCTGACCGCGCTCGGCCTGCCGCTCGCGCAGGAAGGCGACTACTACGGCTTCAGCCTCGCGCTCGGCAGCGCGGACGTCACGCTGCTGTCGCTGACCAATGCGTATCGCGCGCTCGCGAACGGCGGCGTCGCGCGCAAGGTCGTCGACCTGCCTGCGCCGTCGCCCGCTGCCGGCGCATCGGCACCGGGGCGTGCGGACAACGGCGCGCGCGTGTTCAGCGAAGCGGCCAGCTTCGTCGTCACCGACATCCTCGCCGACAACAACGCGCGCGTGCGTACGTTCGGCTTCGACAACCCGCTCGCGACGCGCTTCTTCTCGGCGGTGAAGACCGGCACGAGCAAGGACATGCGCGACAACTGGACCGTCGGCTTCACGTCGCGCTATACGGTCGGCGTGTGGGTCGGCAATGCGGACGGCTCGCCGATGTGGGATGTATCGGGCGTCACGGGCGCGTCGCCGGTGTGGTCGGCCGTCGTCGGCTACCTGCACCGCGACCTGCCGAGCCGTGCGCCGCGTCCGCCGGCCGGCGTCGAAGCACGCCGCATCACGTTCGAGCGCGACGTCGAGCCGTCGCGCAACGAGTGGTTCGTCGCAGGCACCGCGCTCGACACGATCCGGCTCGCCGCACCCGTCACGCCGGGCAAGGACGGCGCGCGCGCGCCGCTGACGATCGGTGCGCCGACCGACGGCACGATCTTCGCGATCGATCCGGACATTCCGCCGAAGAATCAGCGGATCTGGTTCGAGCGATCTTCCGGGCATGCCGCACGGTTCGCGTGGCGGCTCGACGACAAGGTAATCGGCCACGCCGACCGCATCGCGTGGATGCCGTGGCCCGGGCGGCACCGGCTCGAACTCGTCGACGCGCGCGGCAACGTGGCGGATGCGATCGGCTTCGAGGTGCGCGGCGCGTTCGCCAAACCGGCCGCGCGCAAGCCGTAACGGGCGCCGGCCATGCCGCACGCCGCAGGCCGCGGCGAACAAACGGGCCAGCAACCCCGCGATCGGAGACCTAGAATACGAACAGCGCGCCGAAGCGTCGGCGCGCGCCGGTTGCCCTGCCGCGCTCACTCTTCCGATCCGCCCGCGACCATGAACCTTCGCCATCCGCGCTTCCTCCGCCCCGCGCTGGGCACGCTGTGCGCCGCGGCCGTCGCGACGCTTGCCGGCTGCAACGGCGACGCCTGCTTCGGCGTCGACGTCTGCTTCAACAACGCCAACACGCAAACCGTCGCGCTGTCCGGCACGGCCGCCACGGGCTCCGCGCTCGCGAGCGCATCGGTGACGGTCAGCTGCGCGCAAGGCTCGGCGACGACGCTGACCGACGGCGGCGGCAACTACCGCGTGGCGGTCAACGCCGTGCTGCCGTGCGTGATCACCGTCGCGTCGAGCGGCACGAGCCTGCATTCGCTCGCCTACGCGGGCGGCACCTTCAACACGACGCCCGAGACCGAGCTGATGCTCGTCTATCTCGCCGCGCAGCTCGGCACGAACACGGCCGGGCTGATCGGCAATTTCCAGGGGAATGCGCACTTCCAGCAGGTGATGGGCAGCCCGAACACGGTGCAGGCCGCGCAATCGGCGGTCGTGACGAATCTGCAGCAGCGCTATGCGGTCACGCTGTCGGCGCCGGCCTTCCTGACGACGCCGTTCGTGGTCGGCCAACCGGGCGTCGACAGCGACCTCGCCGCGCTGGCCAAGGCCGGCGCGATCGACTCGAACGGGATGCCTGATCCGGTTGCGGTTTCGCTGCTGGCGCAGGCGGGCGCGGCGCACCCGCTGTGAGCGGCGCGTGCCGCGAAGCAGGAATCGGACGTCAGGCGCCGACTTCACGCCCGGCGTCGGTATCGGCCAGCAGCGCCCACCGCTCGTGGTCGCGCCATTCGCCGCCGATACGCAGATAGCGCGGCGAAAACCCCTCTTTCCGGAAGCCGAGCCGCCGAACCAGTGCGATCGACGCGTGATTTGCGGGCTGGATGTTGGCCTCGAGCCGATGCAGCCCGAGTTCGCCGAATGCGATGTCGGTCGCCGCGCGCAACGCTTCCGTCATCAAACCTTTCCGGCTGAAATCCGCCATCCCGTAGTAGCCGAGATACGCGCTCTGGAATATGCCGCCGACGATTTCGTTGAGGTTCACCACGCCGACAACCGCCCCGGACGCCCGTTCGCGCGCGACGAGGCCGACGTTCGGACCGGTCAGGCAGCGGGAGAACCATTGGTCGAATCCCGCCTGATCGGTGAACGAGTCGATCCACGGCAGGTGATGGCTGCGGCTCGCCTGATTGGCGGCGATCAGATCGGGGGCGTCGGTTCGAGCGACGCGGTTCAGCAGGATCAGGCTCATGACTCGGTCGAATGCGGTGTCTTGCCGGGCAGAGCAGCCGGCAACCGCGCTCCCCCGCGTTGCCGCCGCCCGACGGGAACGTTGTACGTTACGCGGCTTCCCCGCTCCCGCAAGCCACGCTCGCCGCCTGCTGCTGCGTGAGGTAGCGCAGCAGCTTCGTCACCATCCACACGACGATGAACGACAGCGCGACGAAGAACACCGCGAGCGGCGTCAGCACGTGAATCGATACGAAACCGGCCAGCCCCATCATCGCGGACGACACAAGCAGCAGCGCGCACCCGAGGATCGCGCTCGTCAGCCCCGCGATATGCGGAAACAGCGAATTGCCCTTCGCCATCAGCGTCGGATACATCGCGCCCGCGCAGAAGCCCATCACGAGCACCGGCGTCGCGAGCGTCCATACGCGCAGCCCGACGGTCAGCGCCAGCACCAGCATCGCGACCGCCGCGCCCGCCATCACGCGTGCGCCGATGCGCAACCGCTGCTCAGCGCTCGGCAGCCCGCGCCCGTGAATCCGGTTCGACAGCCCGCCGAGGAAATACATCAACCCGATCCCGAGCGCGAGATAGCCGAAGAAGGTCGGCGGCTTGTGCAGCGTGGTCTGCACCATGAACGGCCCGACGATGTTGAACACCAGCAGGATGCTGTAGCACAGCCCCTGCGCGAGAAAGCAGCTCTGGAACACCGGGCTCGCGAGCACCTTGCCCGCGTTCGCCATCAGCGTGCGCGGCTCGAGATGGACCGGCTTCGGCAAGGTCTCGCGATAGCGCCACAGCAGCGCCCACATCACCAGCGAATACACCAGCAGGAACACGAGGCACGCGCGCCAGCCGAACCATTCCTGCAGGTGCGCGCCGATCACCGGCGCGATGATCGGCGCGAGCCCCCACGCGATCGACATATAGGTAAACGCATGCATCAGCGCCTGGCCCGAGAACGAGTCGGTGATGATCGCCTTCGCGAGCAGGTTCGTGGTCGCGATCCCGAAGCCCTGCAGGCAGCGCGCCAGCACGAACGTCTCCAGGTTCGGCGCGCCGAGCGACAGCAGGCAGCCGATCGTGTAGATGACCAGCCCGAACGCGAGCACGCGCTTGCGCCCGTATGCATCGGCAACCGGACCGAAGATCAGCTGGCCGAGCGCATAAGCGGCCATGTAGCCGGAGACGCTCGACTGAATCGCCTGCGGCGTGGTCGCGAACGAACGCGCCATGTCGGGCAGCGCAGGCACGTAGATGTCGATCGCGAGCTGGCCGGCGGAGGCGAACAGGCAAATCAGGAACAGCAGGAAGCGCGGCGAGTTCGATTCGCGCGCGGGAGTGAGCGAGGCGTTCATGACAACCGGGAAGGATTCGGACGGCGGCAACACGCGCCGTGCTGCTCGAAGTCGAACAACGGTGCGCGGCGAAGCGCATATTGTGCCTGTTGTTGCGCAACGCGACAGGAATCCCCTGGCGTGGGCGCGGTTGAATGCGGATTGCGTCAGGTTTCGAAACGCGTTACACGCCCCGCTTGCCGATCATGGCGAGCCGGTCCGGCGGCCGGCACGGCCACGGTTTTGATCCATATTTCGTTTGTTGTTTGCGGCGCCACTCGCCTGCCTGCGCGCATCCGCGGCTCGCCGCGCCCCTCCGTACTTTCCACCGATTGACACACCTCCCGGCGTTCCCCCTATACTCCTCGCAGCGCCAATAAATTGTTGAACAATGCAGCATTAAAATTGACGCCTGACCGGCCACCACAACGGATTCCAGCCGGATCTCCGAATCTGCAAATTTCCCCGAGAGCACCGCGTCATGTCGAACTATCCCGCCGCCTACCAGGTCACCAAGGGTTCCGTCCTGAACGTCGACAAAGCCTTTTATTCCACGATCGCCCAGCGCCAGGACGCGCGCGAACGGATCGCGTCGCACGTCGTGCCGATCCGCAGCGGCTTCGCGTGGACGGTGCCGGCGGGTCACGTGTTCCGGATCGTCACGCTCGAAGGCCCGCAAGTCGCCGACTTCAACATCTGGAACCTGCACAATCCGCGCGAGCGCATGTGGGCGTCGCGCACACGTCAGCTGCAAGCCGCGCACGTGACGACGTTCGACCGGCTCTGGTCGACGCTGCCGTACCTGCGGCCGATGGTCACGATCACCGACGACACGCTCGCCGGCTATGGCGTCGACGGCGACGGCGGCCGCGTGCACGACCTGCTCGGCACGCGCTGCGACCCGTACGTGAACAAGCTGCTGACCGGCGAGGATTTTCATTTCCACTGTCATTCGAACCTCGTGCGGGCGGTCGCGCCGTACGGGCTGACCGAATTCGACGTGCACGACGTGCTCAACGTGTTCCAGTGCACCGGCCTGAACGACGACGACAAGTACTTCATGAAGGCCTGTCCCGCGCAGCCGGGCGATTACCTCGAGTTCTTCGCGGAAATCGACGTGCTGTGCGCGATGTCCACGTGTCCGGGCGGCGACCTTTCGGTGCCGATGTGGGGCCCCGACGCACGCGACCCGATCGACGTGTGCCGGCCGCTCGGCGTCGAGGTATACCGGCTCGACCCGAGCCTGCTCGAAGGCTGGTCGCAGCCGAGCGTCGCGCCCTACCGTGGCCAGCACGGAATGCAGCCGCCGCAGGCCGACTGGCAGCACGACAAGACGGCGTAACGCGGTCCGGAGCCCGTAGAATGGCGAAACGCCGCCGGCCGGCCACGCCGGCGGCGCACGACCAGGAGAGGAGCGGACGAACGGAATGGCAAGCGAAAAAGCGAGAGGACAGTCGGTCGCCGACCGGATCAGCCATCAACTGCGGGAACACATCATCAGCGGCAAGCTGCCGCCCGGCACCGCGCTGATCGAGATGGACCTCGCGGCCGAATACGACACGTCGCGCAACTCGCTTCGCGAAGTCCTGCATCAGCTCGGCCGCGAAGGGCTCGTCACGTTCGTGCGCCACAAGGGTGTCGTCGTGCGCACGCTGAATCGCCAGGACGTGCGCGATCTCTACGTCGCGCGCCGCACGCTCGAGCTGCATGCGCTGAACACGGCCGAACTCGCGCAGCCGGCGCTGCTCGAAAAGATGCAGGCCGCCATTCGCGCGGCCGAGCGCGAACTCGACAAGGAAAACTGGCAGGCCGTCGGCACGCACAGCCTGCGCTTTCACCAGCACATCGTCGCGCTGCAGAAGTCGGCGCTGCTCGACGAGTTCTTCCGGACCATCTCCGCACAGCTGCGGCTCGTCTTCGCCGCGGATCCCGACGAGAAACGCGTGCAAACGCCCGACTGGATCCAGCGCGAATACCAGATCTACGACCTCCTCACGCAGAACCGCCGCAGCGAAGCCGTCACCGCGCTCGCGCGCTATCTCGACGATTCCGAGCGGATGCTCGTCGCGGCAATCAAGCGCAGCCATCGCGAGGCGGCCTGACCCTGCACGCCGCGCCGCCGTTGCTTGCCTCAAGACGTGGCAAGCAACGGCAGCACGAAAAGGCACGCAACGGCCCGACCGCTCGCGCAGTCAGGCCTGCTCCGTCGGCAGCGCGTAACTGCCGTCTTCCCGATGCGTCTCGAGTCCCGTCAGCGGCGGATTGAACACGCACACGAGATGCAGGTCGCCACGCGTCGCGCGCAGGACATGCGGATCGTTCAGGTTCAGCGCGTAGATCGTTCCGGGCGTGATCCGGTGCACGTTGCCGGTCGCCGTGTCGACGACCTCCCCCTCTCCGGCCACGCAGTAGTTGGTCTCGAAGTGGTTCTTGTAGTGCAGATGCAGTTCGGCGCCTTCGTGCACGCGCGTCTCATGAACGGAATAGCCGACGCCGTCCTGCTTGACGATCATGCGCTTGCTGTCCCAGCCCGGGCCGCGCGCATGGCGCTCGGTATTGGCGATATCGGCCGATCTCACGACGATCATAAGTACCTCTGAATAGTTGAGATGAAAAATGGCAAGGTGATCCTTGCCGCCGGAAAATGCGTCATGCTGATTCGGCGGTCAGCGCACGCTCCACCGCTGCCGCGACATCGAGCAGCCGCGCGTCCTCGCCGCGATGCCCGGTGATCAGCAAGCCGACGGGCTGACGGTTGCGCAGGTCGCCGGGCACGCTGATGCTCGGCAGGTCGAGCCGGTTCGCGAATTCGGTCAGCCGGAACGCACGCGCGTTCTGTGCGAGGTATGCGGCTTCGTCGGCCAGATCGGCCACGCGCGGCGGCAGCATCGGCACCGTCGGCGTCAGCACCGCATCCGCGTCGCCGAGTTCGGCGTGGTACGCGGCGGCCAGTGCAGCCAAGCGCCGCAGCGCCGCGGCGTAGTCGTGCGCCCGCACCTGCTCGCCTGCAGCGATGCGCGGGCCGACCAGCTGATCGTAGCGGTCCGCCGCCGCGGCCAGCCGCGCACGATGAAGCATGAACGCCTCTGCCGCGATGATGCCGCCCGCGCGGGCGACCGCGCCGGCCTCGGCCACGCAATCGAGCCGCTTGCGCCGGATCCGTGCGCCGTGCGCGGACAGTCGGGACAGCCACGCGTCGAATGCGCGTCCGACGACCGGGTCGACGTCATCCGCGACGAACGCCTCGGGCACGATGAACTGCAGGTCGCGGATCGCCGCCGGTCGCCGCCGCCGCGCTTCGCGGCCGTGCAGCGCAACGTCCGCCTGCCGGCACAGCCCGACCGTCGCGGCCAGCAGGCCCGGCACGTCGAAGCTCGTCGACAGAAACCGCATGCCGTCGCTCGCATAGCGCCCGCGCGACGGCTTGAATCCCGTCACGCCGCAGAATGCGGCCGGAATGCGTGCCGACCCGCTCGTATCGGAACCCAGCGACAGGTCGGCCGCACCGAGCGCCACCGACACCGCCGCGCCCGAACTCGATCCGCCGGCCACCCGCTCGCGCCGCGCATCGAGCGGCGTCGTCGGCGTCCCGTACGCACGGTTCACGCCGAGCGCGCCGTACGCGAACTCGGTCATCGCCGTCTGCGCGACCAGCACCGCGCCGGCCCGACGCAGTGCCGACACCGGCGCCGCGTCGATTCGCGCCGGCGGCTCGTCGGCCAGCACGCGCGAACCGGCATGCGTGACCCAGCCGGTGCAATCGAAGCAGGCCTTCACCGTCAGCACGGCGCCGGCCAGCGGCGCATCGATCGCGCCGGCGCGCCGCGCCGCATCCCATGCACGTGCATCGGCGACCGCCGCGTCGTCGCGCCGCGCGAGCCACGCGGCTTCGATGTCGCCGGGATGCGCGTCGGCATGCGCAAGACACGCACGCACCCGTTCCGCACACGCGTGCTCATTCACGTTGCCCAGCCGGAAATCCGTCGGATCCATTCCCGCTCCCATCCGGTCATTCGTTATGCGAAGTGAACGTGCTTCAGAAAATCCTTCACACGCGCGTCCGCGCTGCCGCGAATCCGGTCCGGCGGCACGTCGTACAGGATGCGCCCGTTCTCCATGAACACGATCCGGTCGGACACCTTGAACGCGAAATTCATCTCGTGGGTCACGATGATCATCGTCATCCCTTCTTTCGCCAGCGTCTCGACGACCTTCAGCACTTCGCCGACGAGCTCCGGATCGAGGGCCGACGTCGGCTCGTCGAACAGCATGATCGACGGCCGCGTCGCGAGCGCGCGCGCAATGGCGACGCGCTGCTGCTGGCCGCCCGACAGCTGATGCGGATACTTGTTCGCATGTTCGAGCATCCCGACCTTCGACAACAGCGACAGCGCCTGCAGCCGGATCGCCGCCGCATCGGCCTGCCGGTGATAGCACGGCGCCATCATCACGTTCTGCAGCGCGGTGCGATGCGGGAACAGGTTGAAGCTCTGGAACACCATGCCGATGTCGAGGATGCGCTCGTGCGACACGCGCGGCGGATGCGGACCCGACGCGCGGATGAACGGCTCTCCGTACAGGTCGATCTCGCCCGCGTTCACCGGCGCGAGGCCGTTGACGGTACGAATCAGCGACGTCTTTCCGGAGCCGGACGGCCCGATGATCGACACGACCTGCCCGGGCACGACGTCGAGATGAATGTCCTTCAGCACTTCATGGCGGCCGTAGCGCTGCTGCACGCCTTTCAGGCGCAGCGCGAATTCGGCGTTCGCCCGCGGCCTCGGCGCGACGGCCGGCGCCGACGGCGGCAGCGCAAGATCGACGTGGCCGGCCTGGGCCGGCGTACGGCGGCTGACGTCGAGGTACCGCTCGAGATAACCGAGCAGCCGGCTGAACACGGTCACGATCAGCACGTAGTAGAACGCCACGGCCAGCATCGTTTCGAACACCAGGAAATTCTGCGTGTACAGCCGCTGGCCGACGAGCAGGATCTCGGCCAGCGAAATCACCGACACCAGCGACGTGAGCTTCACGATCGTGATGAACTCGTTCGCCAGCGCCGGCAGCGCAATGCGGATCGCCTGCGGCATCACGATCATCCGCTGGATGCCGGTGAAGCGGATACCCAGCGCGCGGCCCGCCTCGAGCTGCCCGCGCGGCACCGACAGGATCCCGCCGCGATGGATTTCCGCGAAATAGGCGGTCTCGCTCAGCACCATCGCAATCAGGCCGGCCATGAACGGATCGGACAGCACCGCGCTCGTCGCCGGAAAGACCTGCGGCAGGTTGTAGATGAAGACCAGCAGCACGAGCAGCGGCAGGCTGCGGAAGAACCAGATGTAGAGCGCCGCCGCCCGCTTCAGCAACGGCTGGTGCGACTGTCTCGCGAGCGCCACCGGAAAGCCGAGCAACACGCCGAGCAGCCAGGCGGCGACGCTGAGTTCGACGACCGCGACGCAGGCGCGCCAGAAATCCTGGTCCCGCAAGAGCTGAAACGCATAGTGCCAATCGAACTGCATCGAAGACTCCTCAACCGCGGATGGTGATGCGGCCGCGCGGCGCGCGGTGGTCAGGTCGTACTGGCCGCGCGCTTACTTCGGCGCGCCGAGCGCGTTGGCGACGTCGGAGGGTGTCGGCTCCTGCAACCCGTACTTCTTCACCAGGCTGCCGTATTCGCCGCTGCGCCGCGCATCGTTCAACGCACCCTCGAGCGCACTCTGCAATCCGCTATCGCCCTTCGTCACGCCCAGGCCGATCACGATCGGATACAGCAGCGTGGTCGAACTGATGTCGACGCGCCCGTTCGTCTGCTTCGGAATCTCCTGCGCGACGGCCGCGTCCTCGATCTGGACATCGACCGCCTTCGACAGCAGCGCGGACGTCGCTTCCGGTGACGTCGGGAACTCGAGGATCGCGATCTCGGCGCGCCCGGCCGCCTTGCACGTGTCCTGCGACACCGCACGCAGCTTCGGCGTCCACGACGCGCCCTTGATCGAGCCGACCCGCTTGCCGCACAGGTCCTGCGGCGTCTTCGGCAGGAACGCGCCGCCCTTCGCGACGAGCAGCGACGCGCCCGTCTTCAGGTACGGCACGAAATCGACCTGCTTCACGCGATCGGGCGTCACGTACAGCGCGGATGCGACGACGTCGAAGCGGCGCGCCTTCATCCCGAGAATCAAGTCCGGGAAGCGCGTATCGAGAAATACCGGCTCCAGTTTCAGGTGACGTGCCAGCAGCCGCGAGAACTCGGCATCGAAACCCGCAGGCTTGCCGGCGTCCAGGTACGCGTATGGCGGATACGTGAGGTCGGAGCCCACCAGCAGCGTGCCGGGCCGCACCGTCTGCAGCGGCGCCGCCGACGCGAGCGAGCATGCGAAGGCCAGCGGCACGAGCGCGCCGCGGAGGAAATGTCGAACCGGGAAACGAGCAGACATGGCGAAGCTCCTGGGTTGTTCGGCTCTCGCGCTGAAACGTCGCAACGCCTCCCAGGCGCCGCCGCATGTGGCTTTCCGGGATTTTCCGCCGAAAATTGTTGAACAATTTCGGCCGATTCTGACCAGTTCAAATTGAAATCTGTATTCGGGTTTACGCGGCAAACAGCGTCGCCGGACGTGCGTCGGGCGCGCATCCGCCAACCCGCTTCGGTGCGGGGCACGTGTTCAGGCAAAGGGAGAAAAGACCGGACGGGACGACGCGCGGACGGCGGGCCGTCGAGGTGCGGCGCCATAAACGCGACGCACGCGATGGAGGATCAGGACACGGGGTTCAGCATCGGGCGCGACGGGCCCGGCTCGCGCTTGCGGCTGCGGGGATGCGCGCCGCGACGCCGACCCGAAGGCCGGGGGATTCGATCGTGCAGGCCGAGCACGCAACGTGTCGGCCCGCACGCCACTGCGACGTTTCGATCAGTACTGTGCCTGATCCGTCGGATTCCTGAACAGCTGCTTCATCTCCGGCGACAGCGGATAGTTGAGGCTCACACCCTTCGGCGGAATCGGCTGCATGAACCACTGGTCGTAGAGCTTCTCGGCCGCGCCCGAGGTCTGCAGCTTCGCGATCACGCCGTCGACCACGTGCTTGAACGCCGGATCGTCCTTGCGCATCATGCACGCGTAGTTCTCGTGGACGAGCGGCGTGCCCGCCACCGTGTACGCGCCCGGATTGCGGTCCTTCGCGATCTCGCCGTACAGCAGCGGCTCGTCCATCACGAACGCGACCGCGCGCCCGGTCGTGACGTTCATGAACGCTTCGGCATGGTCCTTCGCGCTGATGATCGTCATGTTCATCCCTTTCTCTTCGTTGAGCTTGCGCAGCAGCCGCTCGTCGGAGGTGCCGGCCGTCGTCGCGACCGTCTTGCCGGCCAGGTCCGGGAAGTCCTTCACGCCCGAATCCTTGCGCGTGCTGAAACGGATCCCGTACAAAAAAATGCTGTTCGAGAACGCAGCCTGCTTCTGCCGCTCCAGCGTGTTCGTCGTCGAGCCGCACTCGAAGTCGATCGTGCCGTTCTGCAGCAGCGGAATCCGGTTCTGCGACGTGATCGGGATTTCCTTCACCGTCAGGTTCGGCGTCTTCAACTCCGCCTTGAGCGCATCGATGATGCGCGCCGCGATGTCGCGCGAGTAACCGATGTTCTTCTGCTGGTTGTCCGAATACGAGAACGGCACCGACGATTCGCGGATGCCGAGCGACACGACGCCCGTGTCCTTGATCTTCTTCAGCGTGCCGGTGAGCGCCTGCGCGTGCGCGGCGCCCGCCAGCGCGCAGGACAACGCGACAGCCAGCCAACGGAAGCGGTGATCCATGCTTTTCTCCTGACGAAACCTTGATCGAATCGCGATCCTACGCCCGAAAAATTCGCACCGCATCGGGGAAAGCGTCAAGCGCCCTCCGTCACGGCCACACCGCGCGCAATCATTTCCGTGCCGCGCAAAAGCGCCCGCGCCGCATGTTTCGCCGGGTCGACCGCCTGCAATCTTGCACCTCATGAACAGATCACCCGTTCCAAACGCGCGTTCATGCTGCAACCCAGCAACGCAATCGTTTGCGTGTCGCATCTTTTTCACACAAAACATATTCAAGAAGCCGCCTCATCAGCCGTTACCCAATGCATGGCGTGTCGCAGGAACCCCGCGCGCGCCCGACAAAAATCAAGGTCCGGCTTAGGCCAGACCAGGCACCACCGCCGGCACGACGGTTATCTCCGAGGATCGACTTTCAACATGAAAGCCAAACGTTTCAATTTCGCGCTGGCCCGTTCGGCCCATGCGCGCATGCTCGCCGGCATGCTGTCCGCCGCCGCCCTGCTCCCGATCGCCGGCTGCGGCGGAGGCGGCGGCGACGGCAGCAACCCGTCGCCGACCAACACGGCACCGGCCCCGACCCCGGCCCCCGCGCCCGCTCCGACGACCCCGCCCACCAATTCCGGCAGCAACGCGTGTACGTCGCAGCAGGCCGCCACGCAAATGGCCGCCCAGACCACGCCCGACGAGCCGCCGGTCGATCACCTGATCGTCAGGCTGAAGACGCTGACGGCCACGAACGCAAGAGCGGCCATCGACGACGGCACGCGGCTCGACGCGGTGATCCAGCGTTCGATGACACGCTGGACGGCGCCGACGGCAACCGGCGCCGCGCGTGCGTATGCAGCCGCGGCGACGCCGCTGAACGTGCAGGTCGAGCGGACGGCCTCGAACGGCGCGGCCGTGCTGTCGCTTGGCCAGCGCGTCGCGGCCGCCGACGCGGCGGCGCTCGCGGAGGCCTTCGGCGCCGACGCCGACGTCGACTACGCTGAACCGGATCATCCGATGAAGGTCCGCGACACGCCGAGCGACCCGAGCTACGGCCAGCAGTGGTATCTGTCCGACCCGACCGCCGGCGCCGATCTGCCGCCTGCGTGGAACCAGACCAAAGGCTCGCCGACCGTCGTGACGGCCGTGCTCGACACCGGCTATCGGCCGCACCCCGACCTCGTCGGCAACCTGCTGCCCGGCTACAGCTTCATCACCAGCGTCAACACCAGCAACAACGGCCTGTCGCGCGGCCCCGACGCGAGCGACCCGGGCGACTGGGTCACGCAGCAGGAACTCGACAACGCGAGCGGCCCGTACTACCACTGCGAAAGCGAACCGAACACCAGCAGCTGGCACGGCACGCGCGTGATGGGCGTGATCGGCGCGACCGCCAACAACGGCATCGGCATCGCCGGCGTATCGTGGCTCGGCAAGATCCTGCCGGTTCGCGTGCTCGGCAAATGCGGCGGCGTGACGAGCGACATTGCCGACGCAATGCGCTGGGCGGCCGGCATTCCCGTCACCGGGGTGCCGAACAACCCGACGCCGGCGAAAATCATCAACCTCAGCCTCGGCGGCGTCGGCGCCTGCAGCAAGACGTTCCAGCAGGCGATCGACGACGTGAACGCGAAGGGCGTAACCGTCGTCGTCGCCGCCGGCAACGACGGTCTGTCGACCGGGCTCGACCAGCCCGCGAACTGCAGCGGCGTGATCAGCGTCGGCGCCAACGATGCAGCCGGCCGCCGCGCCTCGTTCAGCAACTTCGGCACCAACATCACGCTCAGCGCACCGGGCGTCAACATCCTGTCGACGGCCAACAGCGGCACGACGACTCCGGATGGCGACACCTACGGCCTGGCGAGCGGCACGAGCCTCGCGACGCCGCAGGTGACGGGCGTCGCCGCGCTGATGCTCGCGGTGAACGGCAACCTCACGCCCACGCAGATCCAGCAGAAGCTGAAAAGCGGTACGCACACGGCGAAGCTGGCGGCCAGTACGCCATGCACCGCGTTGCCGGCAGGCTCGGGCATTCTCGATGCAGGAACCGCGGTCGCGTCAGCCACGCAGTAAGCGGCCCGTTCTCGACGCATGCAGCCGCGGGGGGGGGGGGGGGGGGGGGGGGCCGGGGGGCGCGGGGCGGGGGGGGGGGGGGGGGGGGGGGGGGGGGCGGGGGGGGGGGGGGGGGGGGGGGGGGTGGGGGGGGGGGGGGGGGGGGGGAGGAGGGGG
>NZ_QTQM01000064.1:0-22816 GCF_003854225.1 Burkholderia sp. Bp8986
GCCTCACGCAGGATCGTCACCATCTGCTCGTCGGTAAACCGGCTCTTCTTCATGACTTCCTTTCTCCGTTGGAAGCCATTCTCTCAAGTTTCAGTTGGTCCGAAAATTCCAGGGCAGGTCATGTCCGACGACCTTCTCATCCTGCCTTTTGACGCCGATCACCAGGTCGCTTGGAATGCCATGCAGAAATGCCAGGGCCTGCACGACGATGCTGGCCGAATAGCACGACGCGCCACCCATTTCGAGCAGGTCGGCCTGGTAAATGGAATCGCAGACTTCCTGAAGATAAGGTTGGTCGATACGGCCGACCGCGCCCACGTACCTGCCTCTAACCGCGCCGGGAAAGATCGACTTGAAAATACCGAGATAGGCGTCGCTGACCGGCCGACCAAGCAACATGGCTCGCACGAGGCTATGGGTGAGAAAGATGTACGCGCCGTCATTTTTCATAAAGGGCGCCCAGATCGATTAATGTGGTGACTCCATCTAAAATCAATTTCTTATCGGTGGTCGTTAGTGCTCGGCTACCTGCAATCTCATTAATAAAATCCTCCGCGCGTAGCCCCGTGTGCAATCTCCGAGAGATCGTCAAAATATCGACTGCTACCCCTGACAGACCGAAATAACTATTCTTTGTCTCGCTATAGAAGATCGTCTCACCATCAAGTAAAACGCATTCGAGCGAATAGTTCGGATAAAGCAATTTCGCGTCTTGTTCTGTCGAGTGCTTGTGTGACATGCATGCCCACTATGAGAGCATTCGCGAGGCACGCGCCCAGCCGATACTTGGGCGCGTGCCTCGTATCATCGTGTGATTCAGCGCGCTACTGTTACATACCTTTCACGCCGCGCCCGTAGAGTCCATCGCCTGGAATAGATTTCTTGGACAGAATGACGGCAAGAAACGAGCCATAGGCGACGACTTTGGTGGGTTGAATCGAGACAGCATTCATTTCACTCTCCTTCAGTAAGGAAGAATTTGCGAAAACAACTGTTCTTGATGTTGCACTTCAGGTGTTGCGGTTGAAATGCAATCGTAAGTATATAGATGGGATAGAGAAAGTAAACAATTTATTTCGGTGTGCTATATTTGAGATAATTCCTCGCGAGATATGTCACTATTTTCTGGGGATGGATGGAGATAATAGGCATGGGGAATGAATCTATTGCCGTTCCAGCGTCAGTCGCCGCGACGCAAGATTAATGATTGCAGGTCGAACGACCAAACCTGGCTTCATTTTTCGATCACCGTGGTGTCGTCAAGTCGATCGATCAAGCGTAGATCGTGCGTCGCGTATCTGTCGTATAGTCGACGCAAATCGGGCGGCAGCGCGTTGGAGAGTTCGCGATTTAGTGCGCATGCCGGGAATGTAGCTCTCGCCGCGTTTGTCGATGCCTTGCCGGCGCGCCGCTCGCCCAACGTGGTTGCGCGATGCGGGCGGGCAGCTATCGCCGGAGGCTGTCGGTGGGTTTGACGTCGCGGATTTCGCGGCGGGTCGACCGGAATGACGACGGACCTCGTCGCGTTGCTTGGGATTGCCTTCGGTTTACGTTTTCGGGCTTGGACGATCATTGGCCATCAGCTGGCCGGACCTGCACAGGTTGGCATCGCGACTGCCTCAGTTCGAGCGCTGCGAACGATGGGTGGATTGATCGGTGTTGCGGTGACCGGCGGGCTAATCTCGTTGACTCATCGGGCGGCCGCGTCAAGCGGTGCGCCGACGCTGGATGGAAGCGGCGGTTTGGCGAATGCGATTCGCTTTGGACACGTCGCGGTGTATATGTCCTCGGCGGCCACATTGCTGATCAGCTCGCGGGTCTCCACGGTATCGTTCAATGTGGCCAATCGTGGATCACGGTAGTCGCGTGCGCGGCATGTCTGCCGCTGAGGGAATGCCCATGACGTTGTCGCATTGGTCAGCCCGCCCGCCACGCGTCTGTGCGAAGCGGCAAGCGCTTCTCGGCATGCAGCGAGTGATGCGGGTCGCAGTTGAACTGGCGCGAAGCAAGGGTACGAGGAGACTCGCAACGATGGAAGTCAAACCCTGGCGAGGCTTCTCGCCCGACAGTTGGAGTCGGCTGCCTTCCGCCATTCCGCCGCGATGCGCGTCATGCAGCGACCGACCATGAAAAAGGCCCGCGCTACGCGGGCCTCGTGCAATCAGCAATTGCCTTTCTTCGCCTGTCCGGGCGGGCAGAACCCGTTCCCCGGCCCGCCCTGCGGTGCCACGACGACCGGCGGCCCCGGCACGTATGCGACGCATCCGCTGAGCGCGCCGACCACGCTCGCCGCGGCGAGCAATGCGATAACCCCTTTCTTCACTTCGTTCTCCCGTTTATTGAGGAAAGGGCCGTGAGGCCCTTTCGATGATGCTGCAGATGCGTCAGAAGCTGAAATTGACGTTCGACTGGCTGGTCGTCGCGTTGACGTTCGTCGATTGCGTTGCGCCCGACGCTGCGTCCGCTTCGATCGTGTATTGTGCCGCGGCGGTCGGCGACGCGGCCAGCGCGACCGGCAGCGAGCCCGAGTACGTGCCGACGATCGGCGCGGCCGTGGGCACGTTGAGCGCATACGTACCCGTATCCAGGTTCGCGTTGATCGACGTGATCTCGTACGCATTCGCATCGACGGTCTGCAACGCGCGCACGAACGCATTGGCGCTTGCCGTCACCGTGCCGCTGACCGTGCTCATCGTCGATGCCGGCAGCGTGATCGGGGCAGTCGACGCCGACACGGCCGTGGTCGTGTTCACCACGACCGGGACCGAGCGGACGATGCCGGACGCGAAGTTGTTCTGCACGATCACGACGTCGTAGTTGCCTTGCGTCGAGCTCTGGATCAGCGGCGACAGCACGAATTTCCCGGTGTTGTCGGCAACCGTGCCGCGGACCACCTTGCCGCCTTGTTCCGCATACACGGTCGCGCCGGCTTCGGCCGAGGCGACATAGCCGGAGATCGCGCCGCTCACGACGGTCGGGATCGCGGTGACGACCGGCTTCAGCGCATACGTGCCGTTGCCGCGCTGGACGATCGACTTGCACGCGTTGAAGTCGAGCACGAGGTCGACGAGCGTGTTCGGTTGGACCGTGAAAGGCTGGATGATCTTGTAACCGCTTTGCGTTGCGCTCGGCGTCGCGAGCGCCTGTTCCGTGCCGCCCGTCGGGACGACCGAGTTCGCGAGGGTATTGCCCTGGTTCGGCGCGAGAACGAGGCGGATCTGCTGATACTGGCCGGCCGGCAAGGCGGTCTGGCCGATATCGGCGAGCACGCCGTTGGTCAGCGACAGCAGGTCGATCTTCTGCGGTGTCGCCAGCGTGATGGTCGACCAGCCGGCATCGTTATCGGAAGCATTCCCATTCGCATTGACGCGAACCTGAGAAACGGTCACGAATACGTGATCGAAGCCGCATGACGGTGCATCGGTCATCGCGACGTGCAGCGTGCCGGTTTGCGGGCTGCCGCCATCGTCGCCGCCGCCGCATCCTGCGAGCGCGAACGGCACCGCTGCCACGCATAGTGCGGCCTTCCAGAATGTGTTGTTCATTGTTTTGTCCCCCTTCGAGGTTATTGTGCGTGCAACGAAGCATAGCCGCGGGGAACGCCCACAGTATGAGCAGCTTTGAAACGAACCGTAAATTCTGCGTCGGAGCGTAAGAACCGCTGCCCGTCGATCGATATTCGCGACGCAATGGCAGGCAATAAGACTCACAGCGAGGGAATCCTGTCCGGATCGATCGAGCAGGGCATGAGTCGCCGGGACACGGCATGTTCGCGATCGGCAAAAACTTGATCGGTGAAAGCACTAAATCCGCCCTGATTATTTCGCCGCTATAGTCGAATCACGAATGGTAGATGCGAGCGCCATGCGCCGCCGCCATTCAGGCAAAGACTGTAGACGGGTGCTGTATGAAAATCACAATCGAAAAGACCACCGGACCGGTGTGGGGTGTGGCGGCAGGCGTGTTTCTGGCTGCCGCAGGACTGAGTCTCGGCATCTTCCCGAAATCGCTGAACAGCTCGGGAACCGTAAACGACTTCCTGGCGTCCGGCGTTGCGATGCTCGGTATCTTCCTCGCCGTCTATTCCACACACGAACTACGACGAAAGCGCCTGCACTGAGCGCCGGCACGCGCGCTCCGCAAAACGCCGCAAAGATGATGCCGGGCCGATCGACGGCTCAGGAATGCGCGCGTCCTTTTGCCTGACCCGTATCGACCAGCAGATCGTCGACGAGGATTTCGCCGGCCGCGCGGCCTGCGCGCAACGCATTGCGGGTGTTGCGGAACAGGTGGCCGCCGTCGTCGGCGAGGCGAATCGGTCCGAGCAGGCGCGGCGCGCTGCCGGCCGAGTGCACCTGCACGACCGCGACGAACCCGAACCGCAGCGGGGCGGGCGGCGCGTGGTCGCGCGATTCGTCGAGCCGGAATTCGCAGCGGATATCGATCGTGTATCCGCGGTAGGTGTACGCACTGTTCATCTGCAGCTCGCTCGGAAGGGAACGCGGTGATGGACCGTGGGCGCATCATATCGGCTCGCGCGAGCCGGCGGGGGTGGGGTGTCTACCTACTCGAGGATCTCGTGCTCGTAGACGAGCTCGACGATGCGTTTCGTCGGGATGCTCGCGCGCAGTTCGTCGACGTTGTCGATGCGAAACCACTTGCACTTCTCGATCTCGTTGTTCGCCTGGGCCGTGTGCTCCGGGCCGACTTCGGCGAAGAACACGTGATGCACCTTCGCGAGCCCCGTGAACTGCATCGAATAGACGAGGTCCTGGCCGGTGATGCCGGTCTCTTCCTGTAGCTCCCGATGCGCGGCTTCGAGCGGTGTTTCGCCGCGCTTGATCGTGCCGCCGGGCAGCGCCCAGCGCGATGATGCGCGCGCAACGAGCAGGACCTGCTGTTCACGGTAGCAGACGACGGTCGCGCGTTCCTTGACGGGGACCGCACTGGCTTCCGGCGCATTCGTGGAGATGGGGGCTTGAGGCATGAACCGATTCTAGCGAGAGTCGGGCGCCCGGCCAAGCCGGGCTCGTCGAGCGCGACGCGACCCGTCGGCCGGGCCGCGTCGTCATGGAGTCCGTAGCGTTACTTCTGTTCCGGCAAGAACCAGTTCATCACGAGCGCGCAGATGCCGCCCGTCGCGACACCCGACTCCAGCACGTTCTTCAGTGCATGCGGCAGGCTGTTCAGAATGTCCGGCACTTGCGACACGCCGAGGCCGAGCGCGAGCGACACCGCGATGATCAGCAGCGCGCGGCGATCGAGCTGGACGCCGGACAGGATGTTGATGCCCGATGCGGCCACCGCGCCGAACATCACCATTGCCGCACCGCCGAGCACGGGCTCCGGCACGGCCTGCAGCGCGCCCGCGACGACCGGGAACAGGCCGAGCACCACGAGCATGCCCGCGATCCAGATGCCGACGTAGCGGCTCGCGACGCCGGTGATCTGGATCACGCCGTTGTTCTGCGCGAACACGGAGCTCGGGAACGTGTTGAAGACGCCGGCCAGCAGCGAGTTCGCGCCGTTCACGAGCACGCCGCCCTTGATCCGCCGCATCCACACCGGCCCTTCGACCGGCTCCTTCGAGATCTTGCTGGTGGCGGTGACGTCGCCGATCGCTTCGAGCGACGTGACGAGGTAGATGATCAGCATCGGCACGAACAGCGACCATGAAAAGCCGATGCCGAAATGCAGCGGCGTCGGGACCTGGAACAGCGCGGCCTGGTGCACGCCGGTGAAGTCGAGGCGGCCGAGCACGGCAGCCGCGGCATAGCCGATCACGAGCGCGATCACGAGTGCGGTGCTGCGCACCCACACGATCGGCACACGGTTCAGCAGGATGATGGTGCCGAGCACGAGGCACGACAGCGTCAGGTTCTGGGCGCTCGCGAACGTGCCGTTGGCCATCGCGCCGTAGCCGCCGCCCATGCTGATGAGGCCGACCTTGATCAGCGTGAGGCCGATCAGCAGCACGACGATGCCGGTGACGAGCGGCGTGATCAGGCGCTTCACGAACGGCAGGATGCGCGACACGCCCATCTCGACGAACGAACCGGCGATCACGACGCCGAAGATCGCGGCCATCACGGTCTCGACCGGCGTGCCTTGCTTGACCATCACGCTGCCGCCGGCGATCAGCGGGCCGACGAAGTTGAAGCTGGTGCCCTGCACGATCAGGAGGCCGGCGCCGAGCGGGCCGAAGCGCTTGCACTGCACGAAGGTCGCGATGCCGGAAATCACCAGCGACATCGACACGATAAGGGTCGTATCCCGACTCGATACGCCGAGCGCCTGGCAGATCAGCAGGCCGGGCGTGACGATCGGCACGATGATCGCCAGCAGGTGCTGCAGCGCGGCGACGAAGGCGACCATCGGCGCGGGCCGGTCGTCGGGACCGTAGACGAGGTCGTGCGACAGGTCTGCATCGTCGGCGCCGTGGGTAGTGGATCGGGCGGGGGAAGCGGGTTGCATGGCGAGCGGGCCGGACAAGGTGGAAAGTGCGGCATTTTAGCCGAAGGGCCCACCGGCGCCGCCCGGGGGGCGATGCAATAGCCGGAATTCGGAATTCTGCTCGCCGCGCTGCTGGAGCGTATCGCCGGGCCGGTCCATGCGATCCGCGCCGCGTTGCCGCTGATGCCCGCGACCGGCTCGATCGTGCTCACCGGCGGACAGCTGGCGGACGCGTCGGTCGCGCCGACGAAGTCGGCGGAGCGATCGCGTTCCTGCTGGGCAACGGCTTCATGAATGCCGAAATCCTACATGTCGACGGGGGCGGCCGGCTGGTGTGACGCGCGGGCATTCGACGGCCCTGCCGTGAACCCTTCGCGCGAAGCGTGCCGTCGCATGCATGACGCGTGCGCGGCGCAAGCGGCACCGATTCAATACAATGCGACGACGAGGCGTCGGCACCGTGTCGGGCCGCCGACTGCCGCCTTCGACGAGCGACCGCGCATGGTCGAATGACGGCCCGTCATGACGGGCCGCTGGCGAATACGGAGCGCAGCATGAACGAACCTTACCTGCAGGTCATCGCCCATTTCTTCGCGAAACCCGGCAACGGCGACCGCGTGATCGAATTGCTCGCGGAACTCGCGCCGGCCACGCGGGCCGAGCCGAAGAACCTCGACTATGCGTACTTCCGGTCGCCGGTCGATCCCGACCACATCGTGATCCTCGAGCGTTACCGCGATGCCGACGGCCTCGACGTGCATCGGGAAACGCCGCATTTCCAGCGGCTCGGTGTCGGCGCGATCATTCCGTTGCTCGATCGCCGCGACGTGACGCAGTACATGGTGCAGCCGGACACCGGCACGGCGACGCCACCGGGAGGCACCCGATGAACCCGTTTCAATTCCGTACCGTGCCGACGCAGATCGTCGAATTCGGCGCCGCGCGCCGGCTCGGCGCGCTGTTGCGCGAACGCTTTCCGGCGCTCGCGCGGCTGTGCGTCGTCACCGACGCGTTCCTGCATCGCAGCGGCGTGCTCGCGCCCGCGCTGGAGAGCCTCGCCGCGCACGGCTGGCAGGTGACCGTGATCGACGACGTGATCGCCGATCCACCCGAGCACGTCGTGCTCGAGGCGACCGCGCGGGCGGTGGCGGCCGATGCCGAGATCGTGCTCGGCCTCGGCGGCGGTTCGTCGATGGACGTCGCGAAGCTGATCGCGGTGCTCGCGCCGGGGCGGCAGGCGCTGGCCGACATGTACGGCGTCGACAAGGTTGCCACGTCCCGGCTGCCGCTCGTGCAGATGCCGACCACGGCCGGCACCGGCTCCGAAGTGACGGCCGTGTCGATCGTCACGGTCGGCGAGGCGCGCAAGATGGGCGTCGTGTCGCCGCAGCTGTTCGCGGACGTCGCGATTCTCGACGCCGAGCTGACGCTCGGGCTGCCGCGCGCGGCAACCGCCGCGACGGGCATCGACGCGATGGTGCACGCGATCGAGGCCTATACGTCGTCGCGGCTGAAGAATCCGGTGTCCGACATGCTGGCCGTGCACGCATTGACGCTGCTGTCGCGCAACCTGCTGAAGGCCTGCGACGACGGCAACGATCGCCGCGCGCGCGAAGCGATGCTGGTCGGCGCGATGTTCGCCGGCCAGGCGTTCGCGAACGCGCCGGTCGCGGCCGTGCATGCGCTGGCCTATCCGGTCGGCGGCATGTTCCACGTGCCGCACGGGCTGTCGAACGCGCTCGTGCTGCCGCACGTGCTGCGCTTCAATGCGCCGGCTGCCGCGCCGCTGTATGCGGAACTCGCGGCGATCGTCGCGCCGTCGGCCGCGGGGAGCGACGAAGCGAGAACGCAGGCGCTGATCGACGAGATCGATCGCCTGATCGTCGCGACGGGCATTCCGCGCACGCTGCGCGAGGTCGGCATCGGCGAGGGCGACCTGCCGAGGATGGCGTCGGACGCGATGCTGCAGACGCGCCTGCTCGTGAACAATCCGCGCGAGGTGACGGAAGCCGACGCGCTGGCGATCTATCGGCAGGCGTGGTGATGCGGCGCGCGTGACTGCGTGGCGGCTGCACGGGCAACGACGCGACGGCGCCGGCAAACGCGTGGCCGCATGGAATCGAATCGGATCGAATCGACGGACGGGTTTCGAGGCGAGGCTTCAGTTATCCGGAAAGCAGACGGTACCGCTCGGGCGGGTGTGCGCGCTCAGGGTTTGCTGCTGTCCAAAAGCGCCGGAATCTCCTTCTTCAGCAGATCGACGACGACCCGCACGCGCGGCGGCAGCGGCCGTTGCGCCTGGACCAGCGCGTTGAGCGCGAATGCGGGGATCGTGTATTGCGGCAGGATCTCGACGAGCCTGCCGTGCGCGAGCGCATGGGCGCAGGCCGGCGCCTGCACGACGCCGATGCCGCCGCCGGCCAGGATCGTGTCGAACATCGGGCGCCAGTGGCTCGTCGTCATCACCGTCCGGATCCGCGCGTATTCGAGCGTCTTGTCTTCACTCCGCAGCGGCAACTGCTCGTTCGCGAAGATGCCCTTGACGCGGATGAACGGGTGGTTCGCCAGATCGGCCTTCGTGTCGATCGGGCCGTGGCGGTCGAGATAGGCGGGCGCGGCCACGAGCACGCGGTCGACCTGGCCGAGCGGATGCGCGACGAATCCGCCGTCGTCGAGCTGGCCGAGGCGGATCGAGATGTCGACGCCTTCCGTGACCGGATCGACGATGTTGTCGTTCAGCACCAGGTCGATGTTCAGTTGCGGATACGCGGTGCGGATATGCATCAGCGCCTGCGGAATCACGACCTCGCCGAAGCATTGCGGCGCGGCGAGCCGGATCGTGCCGCCGAGCGTGTTTTCCGTTTTCGATACCGCTGCGATCGACGCTTCGGCCGCTTCGAGCAGCGCCTTGCTGTGTTCGTAGAAAATGCGGCCTTCGTCGGTGCACGTGAGCGTACGCGCACTGCGCATCAGCAGACGTGTGCCGAGACGTTTTTCGAGCTTTTCGATGCGCTCGCTGACGGCCGGTTGGCCCATGTCCAGATCCCGGGCCGCGCCCGACATCGTGCCGCGCTCGACGACCCTGACGTAGATGCGCATCGTCGCCAGCAAATCCATGAAATCACGCCCCTTGTCCGGTTCGGGTGATACCGAGCGGTGATGGTACCAAAGCAGGACCGGTACCGAAGGTGCGCGACGAGCCGATACTCGGTATCGGTACCAAGGCACGCGCCAGACAAAGGCCGTGAGATCATCGACGCCGTGAGCGAAAATCCGGCTCATGCGATCGACGGGAGCCGACATGACACAACGGGACGAAGCGGCGCGCACGCGCTGCGTCGCATGGCAGATCGCGCAGACCTGGCAGGCGGCCGAATGGTGCCGGCTCGCCGAGACGCGTGCGGGCATCGACCTGTCGGGAGCAGTGGCGGGCGCGCTCGACGGCACGCCGTTTCGCGTCGACTATGCGATCGTATGCGGCGCCGACTGGCTGACGCGCTCGGTGCGCGTGACATACTGGCTCGGCGCAGCGCCGCCCCGGCCACTCGCGATCAAATGCGACGCGGGGCACTGGACGATCGACGGCGACGCAGCGCCGGCCCTCGCGGGCGCGACCGACATCGATCTCGGCTTCAGTCCGTCGACCAATACGCTGCCGATCCGGCGTCTCGGGCTGGCGGTCGGCGCATCGGCCGTCATACATACCGCGTGGCTGCGTTTTCCGTCGTTCGAGATCGTGCGAGGCGAGCAGCGCTATGCGCGCACGGCGGAGCACGTGTACCGCTACGAGAGCGGCACGTATGCAGCCGATATCGCGGTCGACGACGCGGGGCTCGTCACCGATTACGACGAATGGCGGCGCATCGGCGCGACGCGTTCGCCGTAACGCGTCGCAGCAGCGGTGCGTCAGCGCGCGTTGGCGACGGTCACCTTGCCGGGAATCAGCTTCAGCGTGCTGAACGCGTCGGCGATGCCCTGCTGGTACGCCAGCGTCGCATCGGTGACGGGCTGCACGCCGTAGCCGGCACGCTTGAGCGCGACTTCGAGCGTCGGCGCGTCGAGGCCGACGAGCGGCGACAGTTGCGCGGCGACTTCCGGCACATGGTCGCGCCCCCAGCGATCGACCGCGTCGACTTCCTCGAGCAGCGTGCGCAGCACCTGCGGCTGCGCGGCCGCATACTTGCGCGCGGCGAGGTAGTACTGCGTGTTGCGCACGAGCCCGTCGCCGTCCGCGACCACGCGTGCGCCGAGCTGCCGTTCGGCCGCGGCCAGGTACGGATCCCAGATCACCCACGCGTCGACGTTGCGCTGCACGAACGCGGCGCGCGCGTCGGCGGGCGTCAGGTAGATCGGCTGGATGTCGGCATACGTGAGGCCCGCATGCTCCAGCGCCTTCACGAGCAGGTAGTGGACGTTCGAACCCTTGTTGAACGCGACCTTCTTGCCGCGCAGCTGCGCGACGGTGCGGATCGGCGAATCGGGCAGCACGACGATCGCCTCGCCGTGCGGCGCGGGCGGTTCGTTGCCGATATAGACGAAATCGACGCCCGCGGCCTGCGCGAAGATCGGCGGCGTTTCGCCGACCGTGCCGACGTCGATCGCGCCGGCGTTCAGCCCCTCGAGCAATTGCGGACCGGCCGGGAATTCGAGCCACTGGACCGCCACGCCCTGGCTTGCGAGCCGCTTCTCGAGCGTGCCGCGCGCCTTGAGTATGACGAAGTTGCCGTATTTCTGGAAACCGATGCGCAGCCGCTTGTCGCTGCCCTGAGCCAGTGCAGGCATGCCCGCGAGCGGGCCGAGCGCGAGCCCGGCCAATCCGGCGGCCGCGCCGTGCAGCCACTGGCGGCGGCGGGGGTTTGCCGGGGTCGTTTCAAGATCTGCGTGCGGTAGGTCGTTCATCGAGGCGTCCTGCTGGCGGGTTCACGGGTCGCGCGGGCTGTCGGCGCGACCGGCACGGGACGCAGCCGGATGCGGTCGATGCGCGCGGCCGGCCGCGCCCGCGCCGGATGGACGACGATACGGCCGCGCGGGCTGGCGGCCAACCAACGAATCCGCATATGCAAATCAGCGGGCGGACAATACGTGAACGCCGGCGCGGCGCCGCGCTCAATCGGTGCCGAGCGGGCTTTCCTCGATCGCGTCGACGCGATCCGGATAGAACGCGAGGTGCGCGCGGATCGATTCGACGGCCGGGTTCGGATGCTCGTACGTCCACACCGCGTTGGTCGAGCGTGCGCCGCCGACGGGAATCGAGTAGTACGCGCAATCGCCCTTGTACGGGCAGTACGTCGCATGGTCGGTGCGTTGCAGCAGCGCCATGTCGGCATCCTCGCGCGGAACGTACAGCACGGCCGGATAGCTGGCTTCGCGCAGCGCGAGCGCACGGCGCGTATCGGCGACGATCTTGCCGGCCACCTTGACCACGACGCGCGACGGGTGCGGTTCGATCGTGATCGGATGATCGGGGCCCGGCGACTTCACGGGACGAGAGGGCGTAGCGGGGTTGAGCGACATCGTGGGTCCTCCAGGAAGGGGCGGCGCGCCGGCAGGCACGCCGCGCCGGAACGCGTGCGCCGGGCGTATCCCCGCGCACCGCTGCCGGCGTTGACCAACCGATACGATGCGCCCATTCCGGAGAACCTGCAGGGGGCCGGAAGGACGCGTCGCGAACGGCGTCGATGCACGACGCGGGGCGGGCCGCTGCAGCGGCATTCGCACGCATGTCCGCGGTGCTCGCGCGGACGTTTCCATGCGGCGGCAGCGGGATGCATCCGCGGCGATAAGCAACGCGGAATTAATTGGTAAGCGATCGGCGGGCGGCGCGCGAAGATCGGCGGTCGTCATTCGCATGACAGTCCTTCCCTGACCGCCACCATGAAGATTCCATTCGTTTCATCGGCCGCGCATCGTGCGCGGCACACCTCCGTTGCCGTTGCAGTGCTGCGCGGCGTGGCCGCATCGCTGCTGCTCGCCGGCACGGTCACGCATGCGTTCGCGGCGCCGGCCGGCAAGACGCTCGTGTACTGCACCGAAGGCAGCCCGGCCGGCTTCGATCCGGGCCAGCACACGACCAGCACCGATTTCGACGCAAGCACGTACACGGTCTACAACGGGCTCGTGCAGTTCAAGCGCGGCACGCTCGATCTCGTGCCGTCGCTCGCGACGAGCTGGGACGTGTCGTCCGACCAGCGCGTCTACACGTTCCACCTGCGGCGCGGCGTGAAGTTCCAGACGACCGCGTGGTTCACGCCGACGCGTCCGTTCCAGGCGGACGACGTCGTGTTCACGTTCCGCCGGATGCTCGATCCCGACGATCCGTTCCGCAAGGCCTACCCGGTCAGTTTCCCGTACTTCAGCGATCTCGGGTTCGACCGCAACATCGAGCGCATCGAAAAGCTCGACGACGATACGGTGCGCTTCGTGCTGAAGCAGCCCGACGTCGTGTTCGTGCGCAATCTCGCGATGGCGTTCGCGTCGATCCTGTCGGCCGAATATGCGTCGCAGTTGACGGCGCGCCATCGCGAAGCCGACATCAACCAGCTCCCGGTCGGCACGGGACCGTTCCAGCTGCGCGCGTACCAGAAGGACGCCGTGATCCGCTACGACGCGAATCCCGACTACTGGAAGCCGGACGACGTGAAGCTCGCGCATCTCGTGTTCGCGATCACGCCCGATCCGGCCGCGCGCCTGCAGAAGCTCACGGCCGGCGAGTGCCAGGTGTCGGTGTTCCCGCGGCCGGCCGATCTCGAAACGGTGCGGCGGGATCCGAAGCTGACGCTGTTTTCGGGGACGGGCTTCAACGTCGGCTTCGTCGCGTACAACACGCAGCATCCGCCGCTCGATCGCGTCGACGTGCGGCGCGCGCTCGACATTGCGATCGACAAGACGGCGATCATCAAGACCGTGTTCAACGGCGACGCGACGATCGCGACGAACCCGATGCCGCCCGCGCAATGGTCGTACAACCCGCGCCTGAAGGATGCGCCGCGCGATCCGGCCGCCGCGAAGGCGCTGCTCGCGCAGGCGGGATTCCCGAACGGCTTCGACCTCACGCTGTGGGCGATGCCGGTGCAGCGCCCGTACAACCCGAACGCACAGCTGATGGCGCAGCTGATCCAGCAGGACTGGGCGAAGATCGGCGTGCGCGCGAAGATCGTCAGCTACGAGTGGGGCGAATACAATCGCCGCGCGAAACGCGACGGGCAGCACGACGCGATCCTGTACGGCTGGTCGGGCGACAACGGCGACCCCGACAACTGGCTCGGCACGCTGCTCGGCTGCGAGGCGGTGCACGGCAGCAATCTCGCGAAGTGGTGCAACGCGGATTTCGAGCGGCTCGTCAGCGCGGCGCGCACGAACTCGGACGTCGCGAAACGCACGTCGCTCTACGAGCAGGCACAGGTCGTCTTCAAGGATCAGGTGCCGTTCACGCCGATCGCGACGTCGATCGTGTCGCTGCCGATCTCGAAGCGCGTGCACGGGCTGACGTTCTCGCCGCTCGGCGGGCACCGGTTCGACGGCGTGTGGCTGGATTGAGGCAGGAAGCCGGCGCGGATGCGCCGGCTGTCGACACGGCGGTCAGTTCAGCGCGACCGCGGCCGCTGCCTCGACCGGCGAGCCTTCGAGCGCGACGGACGCCCGGCCGTCGGGGCCGACCGGCACGTCGCCGATGAGCGTCGTGCGGTAGAGCTGGCGATCGAAGTCGAGATCGAAGATGTCGACCGGCGCGAGATGCGCGGTCGCGCGGTTGTCCCAGAACGCGATGCTGCGCGGCTCCCACTTGAAGCGGATCGTGAATTCCGGCCGCGTCACGTGTTCCCACAGCAGTTCGAGCAGGGCCTGGCTCTCGCGCGGCGTGAGCCCGACGATCGACTTCAGGAAACTCGGGCTCACGTACAGCGCGCGTTCGCCGGTCTCCGGATGCACGCGCACCAGCGGATGCTCGGTCACGAGCGGGCGGCGCTCGACGGCTTCGTCGAATGCGCCGGTCGCGCGTGCACCGGGCGGCGGCGTGAAGCGATGGATGCCGCGCAAGCCGTCGACGAAGCCGCGCAGCGGTGCGGACAGCGTTTCATAGGCGCGCACGAGGTTGGTCCAGTGCGTGTCGCCACCGTACGGCGGAGTCGTCACGCCGCGCAGGATCGACGCCCACGGCGGATTGACGGCGGCCGTCACGTCGGTGTGCCAGCCCGTCCACGGCCGGCGTACCGGCTCGCCTTCGAAACGCGTCGCCTTGCGATGCTTCGCGATCGAATAGACGGCCGGATGACCGTCGACGTGGCCGAACACCGGGTGGCCGACGGTCGGCTCGCCGAACTGCGCGGAGAACGCGACATGCTGCTCGTGCGTGAGGAACTGCTCGCGGAAGAAGATCACGCGCCATTTCAGCAGTGCGGCGCGAATCGCGGCGATCTGCGGCGTGGTCAGCGGCTGGGTGAGGTCGATGCCGCGGATCTCCGCGCCGATGTGGGCGGACAGCGGGATCACGTCGACCGGCTCGGCGGCGGGTACGGGTAGGGCGCTCATGCGACGCTCCTGGCGGAAGTGAACGGGGCGGACGGACGGCGACATCGTTGCGCATGCAAGCGTCGGCCCGGTGGCGGGAAGGTCATGGTCGGATCCTCCGGTCGGGAAGGCGGGAATGCAGGGTGGCGCCGGCACGGTGGCGGCTTCGGTCGCCACCGTGCGGCGAACGTCATTGCAGCGTCGCGCCCGGCCCCTTCAGCACGACACTGCGGCGGCCGTCGATGCCGACCGGCACGTCGCCGTGAACGGTCGCGCGACGCACGACGCGGCGTGCATCGCCGTAGTCGTTGATCGCGTAGTGCTGCGTCGCGCGGTTGTCCCAGATCGCGACGTCGCCTTGCTGCCAGTTCCAGCGCACGGTGTTCTCGAGGCGCGTCACGTGTTCGTGCAGCACCTGCAGCAGATGGGCGGAATCCTGCGACGACAGCCCCTTGATCTTCTGCACGAAGTGTCCGAGCACGAGCGTGCGCTCGCCGGTCTCCGGATGCACGCGCACGACCGGATGTTCGGTTTCGTAGACGGTCGACGTGAACACTTCGCGGTAGCGCTTCAGTTGCGTGTCGTCGGCATGCACGTGCGTCGACGCGTAGTCGTACGCGTTCGTGTGCACCGCCCACAGCGTGTCGGCGAGCGCGCGCAGCGACTCGGGAAGATGCGTGTATGCGGCCGCCGTGTTGGCCCACACGGTGTCGCCGCCGAACGGCGGAATCACGACCGCGCGCAGGATCGACACCTTCGGGTATGCGTCGACGAACGTCACGTCGGTGTGCCACGAATTGGCGCGCGCGCCGTGCGCGGAATCGAGTTCGAGCAGGTGCGCGCTGCCGTCGACGGAGGGCACGGTCGGGTGGGCGACCGTCTCGCCGAAGCGGCGCGCGAAGGCTTCCTGCGCGGTGTCGTCGAGATGGCCCTGGTTGCGGAAGAACAGCACCTTGTGGCGCAGCAGCGCGGCCTGGATCGCGTCGAACGTCGCGTCGTCGAGCGTGCCCGACAGCCGGACACCGGCGATTTCGGCGCCGATCCGGCCGGCGACCTGGCGAAGCTGAAGCGGGACGGCGGTCGTGCGCGGCGCGGCGGCGTGCGAAGCATGCGATGACGGGTGAGCGGCGTGCTGGACTTCGGACATCGGGAGTCTCCTGGGTCGGGTCGATCGAGTCTCCATTCAAGCAGGGACCGCGCGGAACCGGAACCGATGAATCGTCACAACCTTAGTGCGCGCCGTGATGATCGATATGTGTCGGCATGCTGAGCGTTTCGGGCACGGCATCGGGCCCGCCGCGTGAGCGCATCACCGCGCGAGCCGCCATGCGCCGATCCGGTGCGCATCGAGCGCCTCGTCACGGTTTGCCCGGCTGCCGCTGCCGCCGTTGCCGGGCGGTTCGAGATCGTCGAAATCGGCGAGCACCGCGTCGCGCAGCCGCGCGAATTCCGGCGAGTCGCGCCGGCGCGGGCGCGGCAACGCGACGTCGAGGATGCGCTCGATGCGTCCCGGACGCGGCGCCATCGTGACGACGCGATCGCCGAGATACACGGCTTCGTCGACGTCGTGCGTGACCAGCACCATCGTGATGCGTTCCTGTTCCCAGATGCGCAGCAGTTCGTTCTGCATCCGCGCGCGCGTCTGTGCATCGAGTGCGCCGAACGGTTCGTCGAGCAGCAGCACGCGCGGGCGATTCACGAGGCCGCGCGCGATCGCGACGCGTTGCGCCATGCCGCCCGACAGCTGGTTCGGGTACGCATGCTCGAAGCCGTTCAGCCCGACGAGCGCGATGTGCTCGGCTACCGCGCGCCGCCTGGCCGGCGCGTCGAGCGGCGCATTACGCAGTGCGGCCTCGATGTTCTGCGCAACCGTCAGCCACGGGAACAGCCGGTGATCCTGGAACACGATCCCGCGCTGCAGCGACGTGTCGCGCACCGTTTCGTCGCCGGCGCGGATTTCGCCCGCGTAGTCGGTATCGAGCCCGGCGATCAGGCGCAGCAAAGTCGACTTGCCGCAGCCGCTCGCGCCGACGATCGTGACGAACTCGCCGGCACGCACGTGCAGCGACACGTCGTCGAGCACGGCGAGCGATGCGCCGCGTTGCGCATAGCGTTTGCTCACGTGGAGGATATCGAGCGAATCGGAAGCGAGAGTCGTCATGGCGGAAAGGGAAGCAACGGGAAGGAAGAGGGCGATCAGCGGCGCAGCTCGCCGCGCCGGGCCAGCACCTTGCGCTCGATCGCACGCGCAACCGCGTTCAACGCCCAGCCGGTCACGCCGACGACGATGATCCCGAACAGCACGAGATCCATCCGGAATTGCTCGCTGCCGTCGATCAGCGTGTTGCCGATCCCGGCGCCCGCGACGAGCAGGTACTCGGCGCCGAGCGTCGCGAGCCACGAGTAGATGAGGCCGAGATACAGCCCGGTGAAGATCGACGGCAGCGCGGCGGGCAGGATCACGTGGCGCACCAGCTGAAGCCGCGAATAACGCAGCGCGCGGGCCACGTCGACGTACGTGCGCGGTACCGCATGAATGCCGTCGCACGTATGCGCGGCGACCGGCAGCAGCGCGGCGAGCGACAGGAACACGACCTTGGCGACGTCGCCGAGGCCGAACCAGACGGAAATCAGCGGAATCCACGCGAACAGCGAGATCTGCTTGAACGTGTCGAAGCTCGGGCCGACCATGCGCGCGGCGACGCGCGACAGTCCGAGCACGGTGCCGAGCAGCAGGCCGCCGGTCGCGCCGATCGCGAAGCCGCACGCTTCGCGCGTGAGCGATGCCGACAATGCACGTGCCAGCGCGCCGCTGGTCGTCTGGGTCCACGCTGTGTGCAGCACGTCGGCCGGGCCGACCAGCAGCCCGCTCTTGACGAGGTGCGCGGACGACACGGCCCACCAGAGCGCGAGCGTGGCGAGTGGCAGGACGAAACCGCGCCAGTCGGGCACGGGAAAGCGACGTGCGATCCTGACGGCGGGCGGTGGGGCGTCCGATGCGGACGTGGCGTCAAGCGGCATGGGAGGAGAATCCTTGAATCGGGTTCAACCGCGGAATGCGGACGGCACGCCGCGGCGCAGCCGTGCTTCGAGCGCGTCGAGCAGCCGGTTGATCGCGAGGCCGACCGCGCCGACCACGATCACCGCCGCCATCACGAGATCGAGCTGGAACAGCTGGCGCCCGTACACGATCAGGTAGCCGAGCCCTTCCGACGACGCGACGAGTTCGACGACGACGAGCGCGAGCCACGATTTCGTGAATGCGAGCCGCACGCCGGTCGCGAGCGTCGGAATCGCGGCCGGCAGCACGACGTGGACGATGCGCTGGCGGCGCGTATAGCCGAACACGCGCGCGGCTTCATCGAGCGCGGGCGGCGCGTGGCGGAACCCCTGCAGCGTGCTCATCGTCACGGGGACGAGCGCCGCATGCGCGATCAGCAGGTACTTCAGCGGCTCGCCGACGCCGACGAGCAGCAGCAGGAACGGCAGCCAGCCGAGCACGGGAATCTGCACGAGCGCATTGAAGCCGGGCAGCACGTAGGCTTCGAGCGTGCGCGACAGGCCGAGCGCCGCGCCGGTCGCGAAACCGAGCAGCGTGCCGGCCGCGAAGCCGACCAGCACGCGCTGCAGGCTGATCAGCGTGTGGCGCGCGAGATCGCCGCTGGCCGCGAGCTCGGCGAGCGAGTCGGCGACGTGTGCGGGCGGCGGCAGGATCTGCGGTGCGATCCAGCCGCGCGCGCTACCGACGGTCCACAACACGAACAGCAGCGCGGGCAGCGCCCACGGCGCGAGCAGCCACGCCACGCGCTTCGCGGCCGCCGCGCGGGACGGCACGGCGCGCGCGTGCGGGTCGGACGACGGAATCGGGATCGCGGTGTCGCTCATCGGGGCGGGTCCGGGTCAGGAGAGGGGCTTGCCGGCCGCGTCGTAGCGCGGCCAGTAGTGCTCGAGGTGCTGCGCGCGCAACGCGTTGTCGAGATACTTCGGCTCGAACCAGCCGTCGACGTCGACCGGCTGGCGGATCAGTTTCAGCTTCAGCGCGTCCTGGGCGACGGCCTTGTAGCGCGCGACGAGGAACGGATCGATCAGCGGCGACAGGCGGTCCTTCAGGCGCTGGTTCGCGTAGTCGGCCTGCCACGACGCATACGGCACGCCGCTTTTTTCCCACAGCCTGAACAGCGCATCGCGGTTCGCTTCGTCGGACGACCATTGCGCACCCTTGACCAGCGCGTTGACGACGCGTTGCACGATGTCCGGATGCGCGTGCTCGAAGTCGTCGAGCACGAGCAGGTGGGTCTGCCGCGTGTATTGCGGGCCGTCGTTCTGCGATTCGTAGATGATTTTCGCGAGGCCCGCGTCGCGCAGTTTGTACAACTGATAGTCGCCCACCGACGCGTCGATGCCCTTCGACGCGAGCGCGGCGAGCGAACTCGCGGAGTCGAGGTTGATCACGCGCAGGTCGCGTTCGCCGAGGCCGTTCTTCGCGAGCGCGTTGTCGGCGACGAGCTGCAGGTTCGTGCCGCGGAAGATCGACACGCGGCGGTCCTTCAGGTCGGTGATCGAGCGGATACCGGAGTCGGGCGGCACCGCGATCTTGACGCCCGAGCGCACGCTCGCGGCGAGCAGCAGGCGCGTCCTGATGCCGTTCGAGCGCGCGAGCACGGCCGGCAGGTCGCCCTGGTAGGCGAAGTCGAGCGCCTTGTTGGCGATCGCCTCGTTGACGGCCGGGCCCGCACCCTTGAAGAACAGCCACTGCACCTTGATGCCGTCGGCCGCGAATTCCTTTTCGACGAGTTGCTGCAACTGCGCGGTGGCCGCGCTCGACCCGCCGAAGGTCGGCGGATCGCCGGTGCCCTGCTGCGCGACGCCGATGCGGATCGTGGCGGGCTTGTCGGCGTGCGCGGCGGCAGCGGGCAACGCAACGAGGGACGCGATCAGCAGCGATCGCAGCAGGCGCAGTGGAGACGGGAATCGGTCGATCATGGTGCGTTGGATGGTGAGGACTCGAAATCGGGCCGGCGGGTGTCGAACCATTCTGGAGGACGCCTCGGGCGCGGGACAAGCAACGATTTGAACTATGCTTATCGCCGCGTTTCGGGTTGGCAAATCATGCATGGCGCCGATTGGAAATGGCGAGGCGGGCGAGCGCGGCGTGCGGATCGCGCACGCCGATCGGCGGCGAATCGAGCGTCGGTGACAGCGGCGCCAATCCGGATCGGGCAATGCGATCGGGTGCGCAAAATTTTCCGGATCATGTCGGCGCGCACGAAAAAGATGCCGGGAAACGCACGCGCGAGTCCGTTTCAGGTTCGAACAGGAAAATCACGCGGCATATCGGAAAACTGAATAAAAATCATCGAATTGCAACGGCGTCGGCAACGATGCATCCCGGTATTAACATTCTTACTGCACGCCACGCCGGGCTTGTTGCATCATGCTGAAAAGCGGCAAATGGCATGCGCGAATTTCATCGCTGAAGTGCACCGCCCATAAATACACTCTGACGCTAAATAATTTGAAATCGCCAAAAAAATTGTCTATACCCTAGACGAATCAGTGTGAATTGCATTGTGCCAATGCAGCTATGCAACAAGCGCGCGGAGTAGCGGCGGATTCCATTGCCGACCACCGCGCGTTGCAGCGATCGAATGGATTCCGGGGGATGCGCATGGCCCGACGACAGGGCTGCCGCATGAGTCGTGAATGGGCGAAAACGCCGTGCGTGCCACCGAAGCAGCGCCGCTTCTTTTCACTCAACGGTCGATCACCGACCCCGTCACACGGAGGTTGTCATGCTGCAATACGTCAAGACCTTGCTGCGCGATGAACGCGGCGTCAGCTCGCTCGAGTACGCGGTTCTGGCCGGCATCGTCGTGGTCGCACTGGCGGCGGTCGGGGTGATCCTCAGCAGTACATCCGGCGGCTTGCCGGCCGTGTTCACCGCGCTGATCAACAAGGTCACTGCGCTGATCTGATCTCCTGAACCCGCGCGCCGCCGACGAACACACGGATCCGCAGCGGTACGACGTATCCAGCCGGGGCGCGCCGACGGACGGCTCTCCGATGCTCTTTCTCGTACAGTCGGCGGCGACGCTCGTGCTGGTGTCGCTCGCGACGCAGGATGTGCGCGCGCGGCACCTCTCCAATCGCGCGGTGCTGGCGTTCGCGATGCTGTATTTCGTTGCGGCGGCACTCGCGCGCGAAGGGCTCGCGCACCTCGCCGGTCACGTGGCGACCGCCGCGGCGATGCTGCTGCTGTTCGCCGGCCTGCGTCACGCGGGCTGGATCGCCGGCGGCGACGTGAAGCTCGCGGCGGCGGTATTCCTGTGGGCCGGCCCGGCGCTCGCGTTCCCGGTGTTGACGATCGTCGGTGCGAGCGGCGCCGCGTGCGGCGTCGCCGCGCTCGCGGCCGTCGCATGGCAGCGTCGCGCCGCGCCGGCGCGTACGATCGCGACGCGCGGCGTGCCGTACGGGATCGCGCTCGCGCTCGGCGGGGCGCTGGCCGTCTGGGCGCCGTTCCCTCACGCGGTTTCGCTTGCCTAGACCGGGGACGCACGCCGCCATGCCCAAACCCCTGAGAATGACCGTGCTGATCATTGCTGCCGCGATCGGCGCGTTCATCCTGCGCCAGCTGTATGTCGCCGCGTCGACGCCGCCGGTGCCCGGCGAAGCGGCCGAGGTGCGCGTGCGCGTCGCGGCGGCGGACCTGCCCGAAGGGCTGCTGCTGCGCGACAACGATCTCGCGTGGAAGCGCATGCCGCGCACGCAGGTGCCGGCCGGTGCGTTCGTCGAGTCGCAACCGGGCGCGGACCTGAAAGGCGCGCTGCTGCGCAATCGTGTCGACGCCGGCGCGCCGATCCGTGCGGACAACGTGATTCCGGGCGCCGCGCCGGATTTTCTCGCGGCCGCGCTGCAGCCCGGCATGCGCGCGATCTCGGTGCCGGTCGACGACGTGTCGGGCAACGCGGGGCTGATCCAGCCGGGCGACTTCGTCGACGTGGTGCTCACGCAGGAGATCGGCGGTTCCGCGACGTCGCCCGGCACGTTCGAAGCGGAGACGGTCGTGCGGCGCGCGCGCGTGCTCGCGGTCGGCTCGGAATTCCAGCGTGCGAAGACGCCTGCGAGTGCGCCGGACGTGCCGGCCCGCGCGCGCACGGTCACGCTCGAGGTCGCGCCGCGCACCGCGCAGGTCGTGCTGGTCGCGACGCGCCTCGGCTCGCTGTCGCTGTCGCTGCGCAGCTTCGCGACGAGCGATCGCCGGCAGGCGGCGGGCGGCGACGAAGCGGAGCCCGATACGCCGCCGGTGTGGGCCGGCGACGTGTCGCGCGCGGCGCGCCGTGCGCAGCCGGCGCAGCCCGCGAGAACGGACGCCGACACGCGGCCGGCGCCGCAGGGCAATACGGTCGTGATCTATCGCGGCTCGTCGGTCGACGACGGGTCGCGCGGCACCGGCACCGGCACGCCGGGCTTGCCGCCGCTGCCGTCCGGTTGGATGGGCACGCTGGTTGCGCCGGCGGCGCCCGCGGCACCCCCGGGCGGCAATGTCGCCGCGGATGCGACGGCGCAGGTGCCACGGATCGCGGCGCCGCAGTGAGCAGTGACGATTCGGGCCGGCCGCCCGGCGGCCGGCATTTGACGGGAACACGCATGGTGCGCATGGTTCGTTGGATGGCTTTCTGGTGCCTGGCCTGCATCGTCGCGCCGGGCGTGGGGGGGGGGGGGGCGGGGGCGCGGGCGGGCGCGGGCGGGGGGGGGGGGGGGGGGGGGGGTGGGGGGGGGGGAGGGGGGGGTGGGGGGGGGGGAGGGGGTGGCGCCCCGCCGCCCCCCCCCCGGGGCGCGGAGAGTGAGCCGCCCGGAG
>NZ_QTQM01000065.1:0-19798 GCF_003854225.1 Burkholderia sp. Bp8986
CGTTTCGGAAACCGGTGATCAGCGATCACCTTCGACCGAAACGACCGATCACCATCAATCGGAACCACTGATCACGTGCGCCGAAATACGCAAGCTTCCCAAAGGCGCGGCCAAGCGTATCGAAGCGGTCGCGATCGATATGACTACGGCCTACGAACTGGAAATCAAGGCGCAATGCCCGCAGGCCGAAGTCGTCTACGACCTGTTCCATGTCGTCGCCAAGTACGGGCGCGAAGTAATCGATAGAGTGCGGGTCGATCAGGCCAATCAGTTGCGCCACGACCGTCCGGCTCGGAAGGTTCTGAAGTCCAGTCGATGGCTGCTGCTGCGCAACGGCCACAACTTGAAGCAGGAACAGGCCGTACATCTGAAGGAACTGCTGGCAGCCAATCAGCTCTTGTTGTGCGTCTACGTGCTACGCGACGGACTCAAGCGGCTCTGGTTCTACCAGAAGCCGGCCTGGGCGCAGAAAGCCTGGGAGCAATGGATCGAGCAAGCCCGGCAAAGCGGGATTGCGGCGCTGCAGTTGTTTGCTCAGCGTCTACAAGCGTACTGGCACGGAATCCTTGCTCGCTGCCGCCACCCGCTCAATACCAGCGTCGTCGAAGGCATCAACAACACCATCAAGGTCATCAAGCGCCGAGCTTACGGGTACCGCGACGAGGAATACTTCTTCCTCAAAATCCGCGCCGCGTTCCCCAGTAATCCGCGATGAACCTATTTTAAGCGGGAGACTATGTCCGAATGCCAAGTACCTTCGCAGCGGCAGGAGCCCAATGTCGTGGGCATTGACCATCCGATGAGGAGAGCAGATATGGAAGCCGTATCCAGAATGGGTGTGGATCTCGCGAAGCGGGTGATTCAATTGCACTGCGTCGATCGGCAGGAGCGTGTTATCCTGCGTCGCTCCATCCCCGTGGAACGATTTGCCGAGTTCATGACACGCCTCCAACCGTGCGATGTCGCGACGGAGGCTTGTGCAATCCGCCCATCACTGGGCTCGCAAACTTACTGCAATAGGCCCAGGATGAAGCTGATCGCACCGCAGTTTGTTGCCCGCTACCGCAAGGGCGGTGCGAGTTGCAAGAATAATGCTGCGGATGCTGAAGCAATTTGTGAGGCCGCCGCACGGCCCACGATGCGCTTTGCTCAGGTCAAGACGATCGAGCAACAGGGCATGCCACACTTCATCGCATGCGCCAAGGTTGGATAGAGGAGCGCACAGCTCTCATCAATCGTCTGCGCGGGCTGCTAGCGGAATTTGGGATCACAATACCTCAGCGAATCGAGGCGCTGCGCCGTATTCCAGAAATACTCGAAGACGCCGACAATGAGTTACCCGGCATTGCACGCACCGCTCTGTATGCAGTCTGGGAGCATCTGAAAGTTCCCGATGAACGAATGCAGGAAGTTGATAGGCAGATCGAGAGGCATGCAAAACAGGATGACCGTGCCTCCCGCAGCTGAACCGGTCGATCGTCTTGCACCGGTGCGCCGTCCTCGAAGGCGACGCCCTTGAGCAACAGCTTGATCTTTTTCGGGCCGTGATACGGCGCCAGGTTTTCTCGGCTTCCTCGATCAGCTTGAATGCCAGTCCGAGGAAGGTCGGTCGCGATACGCAGTTACGCTTACGTGTCGTGCGGTGGCACATCGTCGCGAACGTCGATCACGTGTACATTATCCATATCAAATTGGGGTAGACATTACTCCATCGTGCTTACTACGACACATTCCGTTTTCCGCCAACCTCAGTCTTCCCCTAGCGTACAGCTGCGATGCCGCGCAGGATATCCTCTTTCAAATCCTTGCTCATGCACCAATGCAGGACGGCGATCCGGCTTTGACCCTATTCGAATCTTAAAACCGTGTCTCTATCTAAAAGACTATGCTCCCCCGGTAGACTGCGCTGTCTTCCTTGAATGGCCATCATGCCTCGTATTTCCAACTTACCCACCGCGGGAGTTTCGACTCTTCAATCCACTCCCATCGGCAACAACCCAACATTGAACAGTTTTGGGGTCCGGAGCGATTCCGGCCAGGGGCTCCTGGCATCCTTTCGGGCTGCCATCCGAAATATCTTTAAATTTCTCGATTCCTGATCGAGTTGCTCGTTTGCGCCGGACGAAGTCCCGTCCGCCGGTTCTTACTACATTTGCGAGGCCGCAGACCGGTCCCGTTCCGGCTTCGCTTCGGGGATCTATCCCGACGAGTCTGCCACCTACAGTATTGCAGCAACTCGCGGGCGGATAATCGTTTAAAGACCACGAATTTTCGGCTTTGGCGGGCTCCAGAGACATGTCGGCCTTCGTGATTCCGTTGGCCGCGATCGAGGCGCGACCAGGAGCACAACGGGACGATTCGCTGTTCAATCTCGCCGGCGCGTTCCAGCACCTTCCGGAAACCCTGCGCGAGGCGACCTTCACGGCTCGGTTGGCCGCGATCACAGCGTTACCAGAAGCACAACGGGACGATCCGCTGGCCAAACTCGCCGACGCTCTCCAGCACCCCGGAGACCCGGGGCAAGGCGGCCTTCACGGAAGTGTGGGCCGCGATCAACGCGCAAGCGCCATGGAGTTAATGTCAAGTTTGGTGTATGGGCGGGCAGAGCATGATCAAGCGGCAAGCGGTTGCTGAGTCGGTGCGCTGTCAATCACCGGGATGCCATCTTCGAAGGGGATGTCCTTCTGAAGCTGTTCGATTCTTTCGGCGTCGCGAATGCGACGCCACAATTGCTCGGCCGATTCAACAAGCTCGAACGCCATGCCCAGGAACGTTCCGCGCGACAGGCAATTACGGGCGCGGCTCGTGCGATGGCGCACGGTGGCAAACGTCGACTCGATCGGATTGGTCGTTCTCGGGTGCTGCCAGTGCTCCGCCGGGAAGTCGTAGAACGCGAGCGGTTCATTGCGGTCCTTTGAGCTTCTCGACGGCCTTCGGATACTTGGCTCCATACGTCGCGACGAAGCGCTCGAAGGCAACGAGTGCCTCGGCACGAGTGGAGGCGTTCCAGATTTGTGCCAGGTCTGTTTTCGCGCGGCCATGCTGTGCCTTCGGCAAGGCGCTGAGCGCTGCCAGCAGCGGGCCGGCCTGCAAGGCACGCGCCTTCAGATCAAGCAGCAGATCCCGCCACGATGCCGTCGATTCCCGATAGCCGTCGGCGATCGCCACGCGCTCCGGTCGAACTCCGCCTGTGCGAAATACGCTGACGCCTTGCGCAGGATTTCATTGACCTGCCGGAGCTCACGCACCTCCCGCTCCCATTTGCACCGTTCGCTCGCGAGCTTCCGGCGAGAACCTTGGCGACTTCTTTTTCGTGTTTCCCATAGCTCCATTTTCTCAAGATTTGGAGCCTCCGAAAAACCGGGGCGCTTCACTATGAGCGTAAGCGCTCGACACGTACCGTCTGTTCATGAGGGCACGGCACCGGCAATCTGATTCCCATCAGATGTAATGGGAATCAGATTGATGAAGCCAGTGGTGCATGGAAGACGACCGGGATCGAGGAACTACACGAAGGAGTTTCGGGAAGCGGTTGCTGCCGAAGCGAACGATCCGAATCGCTCGATTGCCGAGGTAGCGCGTGCACACGGCTTGAACGCCAATATGGTCGCGCAGTGGCGAAGAAGCTTGCTAGATGCGCAACGTGCAGCGTCGATACCAAACGTCGCGTTGCTGCCTGTTGAGGTGGTCGATCTGCCAGCGAAAGACGTCCCAAACCACGCTCTGGCGCAAACGCTGGATATGTCGGCGAGCCCGGCGATGCCGCCGGGCTGTGAAATCGAGATCGAGGTCGGAAAACGACGCATTCGTATCCGCGGTGTGTCGCAGGAGTTCGCCGAGCAGTATTTACGAGACTGTCTAAAGTGATCCCTCCGAACACGCGAATCTGGATCGCAGCGGGCGTCACGGACATGCGTTCCGGCTTCAACTCGTTGGCCGCGAAGGTACAAACCGTGCTGGAGAAGGATCCCTACAGCGGGCATGTGTTCGTGCTCCGGGGTAAGCGCGGCGACTTGCTGAAGTGCTTGTGGTGGTGCGACGGTGGCCTGTGCCTGCTCTCGAAGCGCCTCGAGAAAGGAAGTTTCGCGTGGCCGCGCGCCGATGCCGGTGTTGTTGCGCTCACGACCGCTCAGCTCGCGCTCTTGCTCGAAGGTTTCGATTGGCGGCAGCCGATCGATGCAGCTCGCCCGAGAAGCGCATTGTAAACGTTCATTACGCGTGGAGAGCTTGATGGTGGCGTCGTGTAAGCTCACTGCATGTCTGCTGCTCCCGCCGATCTCCCCGACGACATTGACGCGCTGAAGGCGATGGTCGCCAATTTGCGCGAGCAGCTCTCGTCGCGCGCGATCGAGATCGAACATCTGAAGCTGATGATCGCCAAGCTGCGCCGGATGCAGTTTGGCCGGAAATCGGAGAAGCTGGATCGCCAGATCGAACAGCTTGAATTGCGGCTGGAAGACCTGCAGGCCGATGAAGGCTCGGCCGATATGGCCACGGCTGCTGCAGTGAAACGGCCGAGTCGCGAAGGTGTGGGCCGCAAGCCGTTGTCCGATCACCTTGAGCGCGAAGAGCGCATCCATCTGCCCGCCGATGATGACTGCCCCGATTGCGGCGGGCAACTCAAACCGCTGGGCGAAGACGTCGCGGAACAGCTCGAATACGTCCGGGCGCACTTCCGCGTGATTCGCCACCGCCGTTCGAAGCTGGCCTGCGCATGCTGCGATCGCATCGTGCAGGCCGCGGCACCGAGTCGACCGATCGATCGTGGCATCCCGGGTCCGGCGCTGCTCGCGCACATCGCCGTGTCGAAGTTCGCGTACCACATCCCGCTGCATCGCCAGGCAGTCATGTACGCGCGCGACGGCGTCGAGATCGATCCGGGTGCGATGGGGTATTGGATGGGGAGCATCACGGCGCTGCTTGCACCGCTGGTCGACACCGTCCGCCTATACACGTTAGCCGGCGGCAAGGTTCACGGGGACGACACGCCGCTGCCAGTGCTGGCGCCCGGCAACGGTCGCACAAAGACAGGACGCCTGTGGGTCTACGTGCGCGATGATCGGCCGAGCGCTTCCGAAGAGCCGGCAGCAGTCTGGTTCGCCTACACGCCCGATCGACGGGGGCGAGCATCCCCAGCAGCATCTTGCAGACTTCGCGGGCGTGCTGCAGGCCGATGCGTTTGCCGGCTATGCCGAGCTGTATCGCGGCGGCACCATCCAGGAAGCTGCCTGCATGGCCCACGCTCGCCGAAAGATCCATGATCTACATGCCGTCCGTCCCAATGCGGTAACGGAGGAAGCGCTGCACCGGATCGGCGCGCTCTACAAGATCGAGGAGCAGATCCGTGGCAAACCACCTGATGAGCGGCACAGTGTGCGCCAGGCGCGAGCGATACTGCTGCTCAACGACATGAAACGCTGGTTCGAAGCAACGCTCGCCACGCTCTCTGCAAAATCCGACCCGACCAAGGCGATTCAGTACGCGCTGAATCGCTGGCCGGCGCTCATCTACTACTGCAGCAACGGGCGTGCGGAAATCGACAACCTGATCGCCGAGCGAGCACTGCGCGGCGTCGCCCTCGGCAGACGGAATTACTTGTTCGCCGGCGCCGACTCTGGTGGCGAACGTGCCGCCGCGATGTATAGCCTGATCGGCACGGCACGCCTGAATGGCCTCGATCCCGAGGCGTATCTCGCCTACGTGCTCGAGCGCATTGCTGACCATCTGATCAACCGCATCGACGAACTGCTGCCGTGGAACGTGGCTCTGTCGCTGCTGTCTACTGCCCACGTCTCTCCCCGAGTTCCAAGTCCCATAGTTGCCGAGGCGAACGGCGCCCCGGTCATCGCTATCTTGGCCGGCGAAAACGTCAATACGTCATGTAAATGGTGACCCCTCGCCGATTCGGCTCCGCCGGTACTAAGATTGCGCGGCCGGTGGGGAAGGCAGCGAAAGGATTCTAGTGATCGCTGTACAGTTCCAGCAATAACGACGAGCACTACGTAATCGCGATATCGATTCGATGAGCAGTAAGCGCTGTACCGAATAGGGAAGCAGGCGTGGCAAATATACCTCGTTCGTTGAGCGCGCGTATCCCAGGCTTTGTTACTTCCATCGGCACCATATTTTTCGGGCGTCGCGCGACCATTCACGCCACGCGCTTCTAATTCGGCCGCTGGATGACCTGATGAAATTTTCTCCAGCGTGCCGAGCGGCCTCCATGAAACTCCCTCAAAAGATAGTGTCAATCGCTCCCGGCGCTGTTGAGCGCGATGGCGTCTTTGTATCGCACCGGTGGTTCGCGATTTGCCTTCGTGGCCACTCGAAAATTTCAACCACGCCCCTTTTTAGTAGCCTCTGTAGGCGTTCGTCAATTTTCAGGTAATCACCTGATGTGGCCCGGAGGGGGGGGCTGGTAGTGTACGCAGTACGAATACTGCATGCGGGGGCATCATGGTTGTGGTTCAGTTCATTCTATTTAAAAGTCCCGCTAGAGTGGTCTGTCGCGGTGCGGTGCATAGTGCCGAATCGAACAGTATTCTTTTGACTGATACGGAGGCCGTGATAACTGGAACTGTAGGCGATTACGACATCCACGAATTTCGTGTGGGTGATTTTCAGGAGCTCTATCGCGAGATTTCCGATCAGGTCGAAACAGTGCCTCCGGTGCCGTTCTGCCGGAAATCAATAACAGTCCTGCCAATTCCGTCTGATCTGTTCGATGTCTCGCGTCGACTTGGGAGTGTAGATCCTCGCTTGATGTTGCGGTTTGTCTTCATCTACTGTTTGAGTATCGATGCATCATATTTTTCAAGCCTGATGCATCATTTTGTTGACGGGAGCTTAGAGTTTTTTGACTATATCGAACGAAATAGCTTGAATCCGTGGCCCGTCGAGACTTACGCGCGTGAATTGGGCCTGTCTACGCGAATGTTGAACGAAATGTTTCAGGAGAAGTACGGTGTTTCGGCAAAGCGTTGGTTGCTTGAGCGTCGTCTGCAACGCGCGCGCGAACTATTGCTCGGTACGTCCAAAAAGGTGACGGAGATTGCACATGAGTGCGGTTTCAATAGCCACGCCCATTTTAGCGATACATTTCGCCGGCGATATAAATACTGTCCACGTAAGGTGAGGCAGGATTTTGCTGGTATTATAGGAGTGAATTGTGAACTTTAATTCAATCAGTCAGACGCTGTCTTCCTCAATTTCGGAGTCTGGAAATGAGTTCCAGGAGGCAATGTCTGGCGACATGACTGATCCGTCGACCTGGGTGCATGTGCAAAAATACGCGGCACAGTACGCTAATGAAATCGGAATGGAGAGCGCGTTGATTAGTAAATTCAACCAACTAATTCAGAGCATAAATCAGAAAATATAAGGGAGCGTGTGGAGGTTGTGGGCGGCAAATGGTGATTGCCTTCGGCGGGGCTGCGTCTCGCGTGGCGATATGCCGCTATAAAGTGATTTGCTGCCCACCGCGTCGCGTAACGATTCTTGACGGGTTGCTCTGGTGCTATCCGGAGGTGAGGATTGACCGTTTACCGGATCGGAGTGCTATAAGACCGATGAGCTAGCTAGAGCCGAACGAGTAGCAGGCTGAGTTGATCGACGGAATTTGCGGTGATACGTATCGGCGTGATCCAATATGCTCGAGGGGCATCTGCTCGACATATATATGATCAGTTGTTCGCGAATTCTTGCGATCGACACTGGTCTGCTTAATATAGGGCAAAGGTGAATTGGAGTCTTTCGTGAGGTTTGCAATGATTTAACTGTGCCGCTTCTTGTGCGAGCGCCGTGTGGTCCGCCTGCTTGGGGGGACTCAGTACAATTTGTGGAATGGTGGTGAGAGGAGGGGGAGATGGAGATCAATCCAGTTAGTGCGTCGATGACTGTCAGTGGTACGGGTGGTGCAGCCAATAATGTCCCAGGTAGCGACTCGGTTTCTTTTTCGGATGAGATGCAATTTCAACGTGCGATGGATGGCGCTGCACGTCCGGAAGATTCGGTGCTCCAGCCTTTGCAGAGCGCAGCGCGTCAGTTCTCCGATATGATGGGCTCAATTCCAGATGCTGGATCAGAGTTTAACAATCCACAGACGATGCTATCTATTCAGGAAAAAATTATGGAAGCGTCTACTGCCGTCGATATTGCGGCAAAGGTGGCGGGTGGCGTTTCTCAGGCGGTAAACAAGACGCTGTCAATGCAATGAAACCATACTATCGAGCAATCACGTTATTGATGGTGATTTTCTCGCTAACGGGTTGTAAGGTTGAGTTATATCAGGGATTGCGGGAGCAAGAGGCTAATCAAATGCTTGCTCTTCTCAAGGGGAGGAATATTTCGTCGTCGAAGTCGGCAGACAAAAATGGGGCGGTACAGGTGGACGTTGAGGAGTCGCAGTTTGCCGAGGCTATCGAGGTGCTTCGGCAAAATGGATTTCCAAAGGAGCACTCATTATCTGTCGCGGACGTTTTTCCATCTGGGCAGCTAGTTAGCTCGCCGACTCAAGAGGAAGCGAAGCTTGCGTTTCTGAAAGAGCAGGATATAGAGCGAATGCTGGAGGCGCTGGACGGTTCCATCATTGTGCGCGCTGGCGTTGTTCTATCTAAGCCGAATGTCGGTGGGCCGGTCAACAACAGTTCAGCATCAATTTTCATCAAATACTCTCCTTCTGATAATTTTAGAAACAACGAGGCAGATATTAGACGGCTCGTTATGACGGCGGTTCCGAATTTGCGTGCAGAAGATATTACTGTTGTTTTGCAGCCGGCTTCATATCGTTTCGTTCCTCATGATAGGCCGTCTAACGCGCTTCCGTGGTGGTTGGAATGGCTTCGAGCTAATTTCTTGCTAGTGAGCATAGTGCTGTTCGGAGTCGTGGCGCTGATGCTAATGCTGGGTTCTATAGGTTATCTGCTACGCCATAAATTTGGTAGGAAATCTGGCGATGATCGCGAAGGAAGTCCGTCAACTCTATGAGCTGCTTTGGTATCCTGGTCGGACCATGCATTCAAGTTGGTGGCAGCTCTTGGATATGGGAGTGTGGCAAGATGTGTATTCTCGCTCGAAATTTTGTAGATCACAGATCGATTCCCTTATCAGAACGCGAGCGTTGCTAAGAGAATATTCAGTACCATCCGTTCTGGGAGACATAGCGTTGATGCTAATGTCTCGTACCACACGAATCCCGTCTATAGTCGTTGCCGTCGGCATAATGGCGACCGGGCGTCGAGAATATCTTTTGCTCAGAAGTTATCGCCGCGAGCTTGAAAATTACCTAAGCGATAGGAATTGCGAGGAGTTGCTTGCAGTATCGTGGGCAGATGTCGATCCGATCGGGCACGTGCCCGAGGCCTCGATCGTCGCCGTGTGCGAACAACTGGGCATGTGCTGGATCGATCGAGACATGAAAAGCGACGCGGCTTGGGGCGGGGTGCGACTGCAGTTGCAAGCTCCAGGCCACACTTCTGTCGAGCTGGAAGCGCCGCCGGTATCAATGCTTCCTCGTGAAAACGTTATCGGAAGTCTTCTGCGTTTGGGACGGTTGCTGTGAACCCAATGGGTCTTCAGGTTGTGGTTGTCGATTGCGCAATGCCAGCAAACAAGATTTTGACGGCAATGCAGTATCGTGCGCTCGTTGATTTCGCCGAATTTGAACGACGCGCGCGCAGTAGGGTTGCGAAAACTCTTTGGCAGACGCGCATGCGGAGTCGAGAGATGCGTAGGTTGGCATGCGAGAGACTTGTCGACGAGCTTGCGCTAGTTCGCGAACAGTTTGATGCCGATACCGAGATTTTGCGGAAAGGCGCGGTGGACGATGCGGTAACTTGGCTTGTCGATCAGATGACTGCGGAGAACGTGGCGGTTGGTAGGGTCGAAACGGCAATAAGAGGGCTTATCGCTAGCATCATTCAACAGTTCTATTCCCCATCCGAAATGTGCTCGATCTTGGCGGAACGAGTAATTTCTGAGATTCCAGCCGCACTAAAACAGGGTGTCATCCGCCTCAGATTGAATAAGCACGATAATGACGCGATTCAGGAAATTTTGCAGGAATGGCCGACTGTGCAGTGGGAGTTCGATGATGCACTAACGCGCGGCCAAGCGCTGATTGATACGCCTTATGTTCAACTTCGGGTGGACGTGGCCGATCATCTGGTGCGTGTGCTAGAGCGTTTGCGCGGTGTGAAACGATTCGAAGATCCATACGGTGACTTTTCATGACTATCAACAATATTTCATCTTCGGGCCAGCAGCCGGGATTGTCGGATTTATTGCAGAAGTCGCCGTCATTAGGGTCGGATACGGACGTTCCGGAATTCTTGGTGCAACTTGCCGATGAGGAAATCGCAGCTCAACAGCTCTGGGCGGCTACTGCTGCTGTCGATGAAGTCGCTTCATTGTTGGGCGAGCTAAGTGTCGTACGAAAATCGGCATTGAAAGAAAAGCAAGCTCAAGGTCGAAAGGCGCTCGTCCGTGCGGCATTGGCTGGAACGAGCGGCGAGACTGAAGTTGTGGAACTCGCAGTGAGGTTGTCGCGATGCGCTTCTGAACTCGATCTTGAGCTTCTCCTCAGCGGTATGGATATGGCGGGCCAGTTGCAGGCGCTTAGCCTTGCACTTGACAAGGGTGCCCAATCGGATCAAACGGACGCGCTTCTTGAGCAGGCTTTCGAACGATGTTTGCAGCAGCCGAGTTGGGCAATTAGTTTCTTTTCTGCAATGGAATTCGGCTCGCTCGCCGGGATAGCGGCGGCCGATGTTGCCGCGCTATATGATCATGCCGCCAGTGGTTGCCCGAGTTTGATCGAATGGTTTCGCAAGCTTAAGGGGATAAAAGATCGATCGCGCAAACTCAAGGTCATGATTCATGCGATGGCGGCGGAATTGACTGAACTCCGTGGGTCTGACGAACGTGAGCGCTTGTTGGACCTGGTTTGCTCATTGAAGCGCTTGCTGGCTTTCCTTGGTATCGAGGAGTATTGCGAAAATGTCTCTCGACGCGCGAAAATCTCTAACATGAACGGAGATGCTCTGCTCGAGGTTGTTCTGGAAATACTTGAAGAGGAATGGTTTTACGAGGAATTGGTTTTAGGGCGTTACGAAGATGTCGGGATGACCTCTTTGGAGCGCCTGCGTTACGTTCGGTCCCTGCGCAGTGTGATGTCGCTTCTCCCAGATATTTGCTTTCGAGATAATGATCAACGAGCGAATATCATGGATGTAATAAATTCGTGCGAAGATCGCCTCGTTGTGGCCGAGTTAAATAAATGATTGCTTGTTGTTACTTGGTTGGATGGTGGTTTTGAGGATGTTGGCTGCATAAATCTCGTGGTGTGCTCGTCTTCTTTGATGTGGAAGATGCAATTTTTATAAAAAGCGCAGGGGGTTACGTATATGGATTTGCATCTTGCGCGAAATATTGAGGAATTCATATTGCTTTCGGGTCGTGGCTCATGGTCGCGAGGTGAATGGTTGCCAACATCGTATGAAGGTATTGCGTTGCAATTGGACGTTTTAAGTGAAGAAAGTCAGAAAGAGTCCTTGTTGATGGTGTGTGCGGTCAAAGTGCCTCGACGTCGGTTGCCGGTTCTGCTAAAAACGGCGCTTTCAGATTATATCCCTAGTAAGTTTTGTGGATTACCGGTTCGCTTTGTTGCGATCGGGGATAAACTCGCCTGTTCCGTCGTTATGCCGAGAGAATCGGGTGCGCGCGAGTGGTTTGTTGTTTATTCGGTTCTCGTCAAGCGGTTGAGATGCTACTCCATGGGTGGGGAGGCGCAATGAACCGCCTTTCAACGCTCTTAAGGCATGCCACTTCACGGCACGACATTGTTTTGGCAGTAATGCTGATGGTGGCAATCGGGATGTTGATTCTCCCAATGCCAACGCTGGCAATTGATTTTTTTATTGCCATAAATCTGACATTTTCTGTCGTACTGATCGCCACGATCATTTATATTAGAGATCCACTTGAGCTTGCAGCGTTCCCGTCCATTCTTCTAATTACGACACTATATCGGCTTGCGCTGACAGTTAGCACTAGTCGGTTGATTCTATTGCAGCACGACGCAGGTCACATAGTTTATGCGTTTGGGAACTTTGTCGTCGGGGGTAACCTTGCAGTTGGGATAATCGTCTATGCGATCGTTACCATAGTGCAATTCATTGTCATTACAAAAGGGGCTGAGCGTGTTGCGGAGGTGAGTGCGCGCTTTACTCTTGATGGTATGCCTGGAAAGCAGATGAGTATTGACAATGATTTGAGAACTGGGCAGATCGACGCTGCAGAGTCGAAAAGGCTAAGGCAGATCGTGCAAAAGGAGAGTCAGCTATTCGGCGCGATGGATGGGGCCATGAAGTTCGTTAAAGGCGACGCGATTGCAAGTATTGTTGTAATTCTGATAAATTTGATTGGTGGTGTAATTATTGGTGTTCTTCAGGAAAACCTTCCTTTGGTAGATGCCTTGCACACGTATTCGATTTTGTCAGTGGGCGATGGTCTCGTGGCCCAAATTCCAGCTATAGTTATTTCGGTAGCTGCTGGATTGGTAGTGACACGTATTCCGGGGGATGCGCGATCAAATCTTGCGGATGACCTTGCGAAGCAACTGAGTGCGCATCCGATTGCACTTTATATTGCGGCTGGCGCGCTGATCCTGGTTGGTTTTTTGCCGGGGTTCCCTTTTTTTGTTTTTGCCATGATCTCGGTAGCGATCGCGGGGATCGCGTGGCGTCTCAAGCACCGGAACGACGCAGGTCGTTCGACGAAAAGCGGTGACGACGGAGACGAAGAGTCACGAATGCATTCCGGCGTGGAACCGCTAGCTTTGCGACTTGGTGCCAAAGCCGCGCGCATTGATAAACTGTCTGTTCTTCTCGATACGTTGAGATGGCAGAAGTTTGTCGAATTGGGGCTGACGCTGAAGCCATTCTCCTATGAAGTCGATGCGAAACTTCCTGCACATACGGTGCAGATTACGCTGTACGGCGAGGTGACGTGTACGATGGCATTGCCGGTGGGGGAGTGTTTGCTCGCGCGCGGACGCCGAGGGGCGGTGTCGATCATTCGTGAGGAGGCGATAGATAATGGTCGGAACTTGTTTTGGATCACACCTGAAGTGGCTGCGGAGGTTTCGGCGCTCGATGTTCCGGTTGCTGAAGACGAGCAGCGAATAACGTATCTCTTATCAGGTGTTATTGATCATCATGCCCGCGAGTTTATAGGAATTCAAGAAACTCACTTCCTTATGAGCAGTTTGGAAAAGACCTTTCCGGAGCTAGTACGAGAAGTACAGCGACAGTTACCGATCGCTAAGGTTTCTGAGGTGTTGCAACGTCTCGTAGCAGAGGGAGTGTCGATTCGTAATTTACGTACGGTTTTCGAGGCGCTCGTTGAATGGGCGCCACGAGAGAAGGATGGCATCATGCTCACGGAGTATGTGCGGCTCGCACTGCGCCGAATGATCGTGAACCGATGGAGAGGGGGCCGCGGCACGCTTGGAGTGTGGGTCGTTGGTAAATCGATAGAGAATCTCCTGCGCGATTCGGTGCGTCAGACTGCGGCGGGGGCGTATTCTGCTCTCACTCCGAGAGAGAATGAAGAAATCATCGAATCGGTTCGGAGAGTTGTTCTCAGTAGCGAGGGGGATGGCGTACTCGTCACCGCAATTGACACTCGGCGCTTTCTGCGAAAACTAATTGAGCGAGACATGTACTGGTTGGCCGTGTTATCGATGCCGGAAGTAGGTGACGAACGTACCGAAGTACTTGGATCGGTTGAGCTAGTGAGCGCGTTCGATGAAAACATCTGATCCAGCGACCGTCGCAGCGCGAGTATCAGGGCTACTGCAGCCGCTTTGCGAGATTGCGTCGGTTCTGCGACTCGGGCGTGTAACAGAAGTGACGCCGGTATTACTGAGCGCAACACTGCCAGGTGCGAGGATGGGCGAGCTATGTCTTGTTGAGCCTAAAGGTCCGAAGGCCGAAATAGTGGGACTACGGCAGGAAACTGCGCTGCTTTCACCTCTTGGCGCTACTAGTGGTATGCGATCGGGGCAATTGATTCGGGCTCTGGGCCATTCATACACGATTTGTGTGGGGTCGCACCTAATCGGGCATGTAGTTGATGGATTTGGCAATATTCTTGGAGGCACCTCGGATGTGCAGGTTTCTGAAGATGCGCAGACGAGGGCGTTGGACGGGCCGGCACCCGATCCACTGTGTCGACAGATAATCGCGCAGCCAATGTTTCTTGGCGTCAAAGCGATTGATGCTGCGATGACAATTGGCAGGGGGCAGCGTGTAGGAATTTTTGCTGCTGCGGGTGTCGGCAAGAGTACTCTACTTGGCATGATGTGTGATGGATGTGGAGCCGATGTGGTCGTGCTTGCTCTCGTGGGTGAGCGTGGACGTGAGGTTCGCGAATTCCTTGAGCATACCCTTACGAAATCTGCTCGCAAGCGCAGCGTTGTGGTGGTTGCGACCTCAGATCGTCCGGCTGCAGAACGGCTGAAGGCAAGCTATACCGCGACTACGATTGCGGAGTTCTTTAGGGATCAGGGGAAAGACGTTCTGCTGTTGGTTGATTCGCTTACGCGTTTTGCTCGGGCCGGGCGAGAAATTGCGATGGCCGCAGGCGAGCCAACATCTACAAGCCCGTTTCCTCCCAGTGTTATTGCTCGATTGGCACCACTGCTGGAGCGATCCGGTTGCGATGCTAAGGGGAGCATTACGGCTATTTATACGATTTTGGTGGAGGGCGATAATCCGAATGAGCCGCTCGCAGACGAGGTGCGGTCCATCCTCGATGGGCACATAATACTCTCGAGAAAGATGGCGGAGGCGAACAGGTTTCCCGCAATTGATGTTTGCGCCAGTGTGAGCCGTGTGATGCCACTTGTTGTCGATCGGGAACAGTTGGCGCTTGCCGCGCGATTGCGTGCACTGTTGTCGAAATACGATGAAATTTCGCTGCTTGTGAGAGTGGGGGAGTATAAAGAAGGATTTGATGAAGATGCGGACGATGCGTTAAATCGGCACGAAGGAATTAATGAATTTCTTTCGCAGGACAAAGATGAACGAGTTGAGCCGGATATCGTGTTAAAAAAACTCCGTGAAGTGGTGGTGGGGCAATGAGTGACTTAGCGCGTATCCTTACAATCAGGCGCATGCGCGAGACAGCGATTCGCGCGCGCGTTGAGGCGTTGCGCGATCAGTTGCGGTATTTAAATGAGCAACTTGCTCATGATCAGAACAGTCGAAGCGCGAACATGCAGCGATGGCGTGAGGTGAGTATGCGGCGCATCGTGTTAGGTAAGGGTCGATTGGATTGTGTGGGCGAGGATTTGGCGGCATTCAATGCATATGATGCGAAGATGCGAGGCGAGATAGAGCGCAACTTAGCGAAGATCGAACGTTTGAAGCGGGAGATCGAAAGCGAAATCGAGGCTTTGCGAAAGAATCGAGTTGGTCAAGAAAAATTGAGCGTGCTGATCGAGGAAGGCCACGAGCTGAAACGGAGATAAAAATCATGGTAAATCTGACTCGAACCCTTGGCTTTTCCGGTATTGTTGTCAGCGGGCTGGACTCTGTGGTTTCAGAAATTGAGGATGATTTGGAGTCGGGCGGCCATCGCAAACGCGACTGGTTGAGAGAGATGCCAGACAATAGTATTGAGGGCACGGATGCTTGTAGAAAGGACAAAGAAGTCGTTGCCATGCGCACGACGCTTCAACAGGTCATTGATCAGCTAAAGGCGCTACTTGAGGAAGGGGAAAATTCTGTTACTGACAGCGGTTTGGCATCACTCCATACTGAATCGGCTGGGCTGACTGGACTAAGGGGGGGGGGCTGGGCAGCCAAGGAGTCGTGTCGCAGCGAGCGAGTGGGCGTGACGGTGATGTCAGGTCACTGGAAGGGAGTATACATAGAATGTCGTTTTGCAAATGGCATACTTGAATTGACGCTTTCCGATAAAGACCTGGAGCGTCGTGCAGTCCTTCATCGGCAATCGCCCGCTCTGGCTCGGAAATTGGGATGTCGACTGGGGGTGACCACAACCGTTAGTGTTCGCAATGATAGTTAATAACATCGATCCGGATACTGCTGACTTGTTCTCTGTTATTGGTGGCGGCGTCGCCAGCACAGAGACATATGATCTGGCGGCGGCTGGGCCGGTAACTTTGGGGATTGGGCCAGGTTTGCTCGGCGGCAGTGGTCTGATTCTTGAAGCGCTAGTCGCTGGTGAGCGGTGTGCTTTATGGTTTGACGAACAACAGTGGTGTCAATGGGTTGCGCCGTTGCTGCCGGCACCGTCTTGGCGGGAAGTCCCGAAGGATCTGGCCGGAGTGCTCGCTGCGTGGACCTTGGAGCCTTTGGCAGTTTTTTCGGAGCGCTACGGACTTGGCAATGCGTGTGCGGTGGAAATAGGCTATGAGCGTGTGGAGAGCGTATCGGCGCCAGTCGTCCACTTTAACTCACGGACTTCTCGGCTAGATGCTCGCGTAGTGGCCGCGCCGCACGGCTGGCTTAGACATCTTAGCGTTCGTATGGATCACCTCGAATATGAGTCGCTCATATCTGTAGTCGACGTCGCCGTGTGCATTGGATGGGTGCGCATCGATATGAAAGAGCTAGATTCACTCGACCAGAATTGCTGCGTTGTTCTTGATCGCCATACTGATTTCGAGAAAGGCGAATTTTTATTGTGTGAACAAGGTCTGCTGGCTACCGCGAGTTTGGATGAATCAAGGGCCTTCTGGACCATTGATTCGATTTCAGATGTATGCGCACGAGGATCACATATTGGCACTTCTGAGCAGGTCGGTGGTTGGCCACTTGACTGCGGTGTTTCTGGAGTGGGTGAGCGCCGAGGTGATGGTTTTGTGCAAACAGAGGATGGTAAAATGGGGATCGATGTTACGGTCGTCATGACCGCTGAAGTGGCCAGAATTCCCTTGGATCTGGAAAAGCTAAAATGTCTTCATCCAGGAATGTTGCTTGAGACGGCTGTCCCAGTTTCGAATGGCGTTAGACTTTGTATTAACGGGCAGCAAGTCGCTACTGGACAGCTGGTGAATTTAGGGGGGCGTTTAGGGGTGCTTATTGACTAGTTGTGAAACGTTAAAAGGTTATTTCTCGACGCGGGAAGTCCGAGCGAATCAACGCGGATCTGGTCTGCCAGGCCTTGCGCAGCGCGTGCTGGCAACGCAAGCCGCCACCTGGATTGCTGCTGCACTCCGATAGCGGTAGTCAATATGCCAGTCGCGTGTACCGGCAACTGACCGACGCGTTCAAGATCAAAGTCTCGATGAGCCGTCGGGCCAACGCCTGGGACAACGCGCCGATGGAGAGCTTCTTCAAGACATTGAAGGTCGAGAGAATCTATCAGAACCACTACGAAACGCGCGCCCAAGCCCGCCTTGATATCGTCGACTGGATCGAGGGCTATTACAATCGGCAACGCCTGCATACCTCGATCAATTTCCTCACCCCTGTCGACTACGAGGCCAGCTTGATCGCCGCATGAATTGCTGTATGTGAAAACGAGGCAGGGTCACATCCGGCTGGCCCTGCGCAACATCACGGCGAATTGGGGCAGTGCCGCTCATGATTGGAAGACGGCCATGAACCAGTCCGCTATCCTTTACGCCTTTACACAGATCGATTCGTTCGGCCTTCCGTGTAATTACTCAACCCGCCTTGAACACGGAAATTCTGACACCCCCCTTGCGGCCCACCGGCGCACCCGGGAAAGCTTCGGGCTCGAGCGCCTGCAGCAACATCTCGAGGCGCGTGGCGTGCGAATCGGCGTGCACCGGATCAAGCGGCTGCTCAAAAAACTGGGACTGCACTGCAAGCAGAAACGCCAGTTCAAGGCCACGACGAATTCGAAGCACGACCTGCCTGTCGCGCCGAATCTGCTGAACCAGGATTTCTCGGCGACGGCGCCCAATCAGGCTTGGTGCGGTGACATCACCTATATCGCGACCGACGAGGGCTGGCTGTATCATGCCGGCCTGAAGGGTCTGATTTGATTATGGGCGGTCATGGCCTCCTCGTCCGCGAAAGCACGAAGAGGTTAGCAAAGCACGCGGCGGGTTAACAGCTTCGATTACTCATTTTGTTAGAGATTTTGCTGCCCAAGGACGATTCCGCCATTTCTCCAAGAGCACTGCGACGGTCGTCAGGGTGGGCCTTTGCATTGAACAACCAGTGTTCGTTCAGGAAGTTTTTCTCCTTGGTCGCCAGTAGTATCGAAATGTGATCTTACTATGGTGGATCCTAATCGCTCCAACTCGACATACCCTGCTGGGCCACAAACCGGTGGGACCTGTTGCTCGCACGCAGCCCAGCTTGACGAGTCACCGGAACAATGCACCGCGGCTACTGGCCCCGCGGATGTGTAGCGTTCGGTTTGCTGGGTCGCGCATCCGAACAATGCAAACAGCATGAAGAGAGAGGATGCAGGGGAAACTGAAGGTTTGCATAACCATCTTCGCATTTGGCTTCGCTTCTCGGGCAGGCGAATGATTCTGGAAAATAGATGAAGCAAATGAAGTTGATCAAGGATGGACATGTCTGTTCGATCCAATTATTAAGAGAACACTTAAAAACAACTTCCTGATGGCGTTGATTTTCGCAGCTAGCTGCTGAATTCAGATCTCGCGACAACCGAGACCGCTGATATGGCGACGACGATTATCGACGTCCGGTATTGAACGGTTATCAATTTGCTGATGCCGCGACCCAAGCAGGCAAGCGACAAGAGCCCAATGCGGCTGCCGGTCTCCAATCGAGCTGCGTTGGTCATTCCTGTTTATCCTCAAGGCCGCCGACGCTGGCAGTACGGCCGTGGAATGGTTGCGGCTCACGTGTGTCGTGTTGGTGATGGATTCGCGACTGGCAAAATTTCGACGTAACGGATCACTTGTACGGACGTATTCTCGCGAAGCTGCGAGGGCCGGAATCGATTGACTTTCCTCAAGATGGGCTCGATTCATCCTCGATCATCGCCCCGAGGCGAGAAAAAACTAGGCCAAACTCCAACGATCCCACGTGATCCGGCTCCATGTACCGCATCGTTATCGAGGCTACCAAAATCACTCAACGCTGACAGCTGCCGACAAAATTCCGAATATTCCTGTACTGCACGGCGATCCTATGCGACGTTCGCGAGTGATCTACGCCGATTGTCGCAAGGATGCTGAGAGGCATCAACGGGTATCGTGCAATTTCAGTATCACACCACAGATCGCCGACCACCACACTGGGCTTGACAGGTAGCGTTTGGCCCAGTTTTTGGCCCGCCCCAACGGCGCGAATCGATGATGAATCGACCGCGGCTCGCGAGAAGTCGATTTGGTCTGCTGCTCGCAACTTCGAGAGCAGCAACCCGTGCAAGCGATCCCAGATGCCCGTAGCCTGCCAATCGCGGAGCCGTCGCCAGCAAGTCACACCCGAACCGCAGCCCATCTCGACGGGCAGGTCGCGCCAGCGCAGTCCCGTCTTGAGAACGAATAGGATGCCGGTCAGCGCGGCTCGATTCGAAACCGGCAGGCGGCCTGGGTTCTTCTCGCGAAGCGGCTTGGGTGGTGGCAGTAAAGGTTCGATCAATGTCCACAGTACGTCGTTGATGATCGGCTTGCCCATCTCATCGGTCTCAGTGGTTCCGATGCCTGGGGTTAACAGCTAGCCGCGAAAGTTAAAAACCCTCGTGGCCTTTATAGGGTAGCCGCGCTCCCTGTCGGAAACGCGGCCCCCGAAGAACCGTACGTGCGAGTTTCCCCGCATAC
>NZ_QTQM01000066.1:0-19682 GCF_003854225.1 Burkholderia sp. Bp8986
GACAACACCGCGCGGATCCTCGACGTGAAATACCACCTGCTGCTGCCGTCGGTGTCGCACGTGGGCACGATCCTCGATACCAACCACTGGGAATCGATCCTGCGGTCGGTCGAGGCAAACAACTCGTACCGCTGGGTGTACGGTGTGCAGTACAAGCCGCTGAACATTGCGGACTACCTGGTCCTGAACGGCCGCATGCCGCGCTCGCTGCGCTATTGCTACGGACGCGTCATGTCGAGTCTCAACTTGCTCATGAAAGAGCATGGCATCGCTCACGCGTGCCACGGCACCGCCGCACAGACGCTCACGATGCTTTCCGACAGTACGATCGAACGAGTCTTCAAGAGCGGCCTGCACGAGTTTCTGACCGGATTCATTCGACGCAACCAGCGACTTGGGCTCGAAATCGCCCAGGCCTACAACTTCGATTGAGCACTGCAATGCATATCGGGATCACCCATACCCTGCGTTATACCGTCGACGACCGGTTGCAGCTGGCATTGCAGCGCCTTCGACTGCGACCGTCGTCGAATCCCGGTCAGACGGTCGGGCACTGGGAATTGCTTGCAAACGACATGCAGCCGGCATTGTCGTACATCGACGGATTCGGCAACCATGTCGACCTTGTGTGTCGCCCGAACGACCACAAGGAAATTGTCATCGTTTCACGCGGAGAAGTGACGACGCACAACAAGGATGGGGTGCTCGGCACTGCAGACGATCGTACGAATCCGTGGCTGTTCCTGCGCGAGTCGCCTCTCACGCGCCCCGGAGACTCGCTGATGGAGCTTGCCTCCGCCCTGAAGAGCACGCAAAACCGTCTTCAGCAACTACACGAGTTGATGGACATCGTGCACGATCGTCTCGCGCCCGGGCCGGAGAATTGCGATGACGCCACCGATGCAGAAGCTGCGTGGATCAGTTCCCACGGGACCTGTCGCGACCATGCTCATGTATTCATCGCCGTGGCGCGTCGGCTCGGCATTCCCGCGCGCTTCGCTTCGGGCTATCTGATAGGCGACGACGACAGAATCCAGGCAATTGGTCATGCGTGGGCTGAAGTCTACGTCGACCATCTCGGTTGGATCGGCTTCGATCCGGCGAACAATCTCTGTCCCGACGAACACTACGTGAAACTGGCGACTGGCTTCGACGCTTGCGGCGCCGCGCCGGTCACCTGCATCCGGAACTCGGGCGCCGAAACGCTGACCGCGGAGATTGCGGTCACGCTGTCGGCCCGGTGAGTCTATCGACGGAAATTTCAGTACTCGCACCGAGGACGCAAACGACCCGGCGAATCCGCAAAGCGGGCTGGGCGTGGTGGTAGGCATTGCGAGGCGGCAGCAGTGGCAAGTAGCGGGGCTATCCAGCGTATCGCGCTGCGGATTTGGCGAAACAACGGAAGCCCAGGGATGGAAGCGCGGATCATTGACGATGACTTGTGGAAACTGATCGAACCATTGCTGCCAGTCGCGAAGCCTCGTGCGAAGAGCGATCCCGGCCGTCCGCGCGTGCCAGATCTTGCGGCGCTCAACGGCATCCTGTTCGTGTTCGAGACAGGCATCCGCCAAAATCATTTTCCGACTCGGCTGGGTTTCGGCTCGGGCGCCACTTGCTGGCGGCGATTGAGCGACAGGCAAAAGGCCGGCGTATGGGACCAACCGCACGAATTGCGGCTCGACAAGTTGTGCGCGACTGGCCAGATCGACCTCTCGCACGCCACCGTCGATTCGTCGTCGGTGCGGGCGAAAAACTGGCCCGAGCCCCACAGATCGTGCGCGACCCGATTCCAAGCACCACACCTCGTAGACGCCGACCGGGCCTCTCCACGTCGATCCAGCCGACGTGCCCGCGCCGATCACCGCGACGGCGATCCGCCGGGCCGATGCGTTCACGTCGAAGTTGCTGAATTCGTTCCCGGGTTGTTCGAAGCGGCCCATGCTCGGACATCAGGTGCGATTGATCGATACCCCTCCATCAACCAGCAGTGCCCCGCCGGTCATGAATGAAGAGGCGCTGGAAGCCATGTAGAGCACCGACTGCGCAAGTTCCTCCGGCGTAGCAATACGTTTGAGAGCGTGTAGTCCCGCCACGTGAACCATTGCTTCGGGCGACGCACTCATTGTGCGCCCCATGGGGGTGTCGACTCCGCCAGGAAGAATTGCGTTGACGCGAATGGCCTTCGGTCCAAACTCCGCGGCGAGTGACTGGGTCAGCCCGATCAATCCTGCCTTGCTGGCGGCGTAGGCTGCGACGCCGGGGAAGCCGACAGTGTATCCAACAAAAGTCGAAGTAAAGATGATGCTTCCGGAGCCACGAAGCATCATCGCGGGGATCTGATGCTTCGCACCGAGGAACGCACTTGTGAGATTGGTGTCAATCGTTTCGCGCCAACCCGTCTCGGATATTTGTGGCGTGGGACCCATTTCGCCAAGCGTCCCCGCGTTGTTGAACGCAATGTCCAGGCCCCCGAAGCGGTCAACGGCCGCCTGAACGAGAGTTCGCGCATATGTCTCATCCGTGACGTCGCCCGCGACGTATATCGCCGTTCCTCTTTGTGCGGTGATTTCCGTCACAAGACTTTCCAACTCGGCCTTACGACGGGCGCCAACTACCACTGCTGCGCCCTCGCGAGCGAAAAGCAACGCGGTCGCGCGTCCAATTCCGGAACTGGCGCCGGTGATGATGGCGACCTTGTTTGCAAGCACGTTCATTGTCTTTTCTCATGTTCGGATTGGTCAGTTGTTAGTTTGGTCACATCTCGACGCACGAGCACTCCGCTTCTTGCTATTGAATTCGGGCGGAATTTTCTGTGGCTAACTGCTCGCCAGGAACGCAAAAAACCGTCTCAAGCGATTTTGAACAGACCTCTTGCTTTTCTTTGCAGAACGCAGAGAAACGCGAGTCGCAGCCCCCGAGAGGGACTACTCCTGATTGAAGACGACCTTGATTTTGGCAATGCCATGCAGGTGGCGCTCGCCCAAGCCGATCTACCGACTGTATGGGTGCGCAGGCGGGTCACGGCCGCGATGGCTGACGTTCGACTGCTACGGCACGCTCATTCAATGGGACGAAGGTTTGCTGGCAGTGGTACGCGAGATTCCTGAGCGACGAAGCAAATGACGTCAGAACAAGAGCCCCAGCATTGCCGCCTTGACCGCGGCCTCGGTCTTGTTGGCCGAATTCAATTTGCGCATCGCATTGACGAGGTGAAATTTCACGGTCCGCTCGTCGACAGACATGATCTTGCCAATCTCGGAGTAGGTTTTCCCCGCGGCGCACCATTGCAACGCCTCGCGCTCGCGTGCCGTCAACTCGACGGCATATTCGGGCGCAAGCTGCGCGAGCAGATGCATGCTCATCGCGCAGTTGGCGGTGTTCGCGAGCCATGACATCTGGTATCCCTTTTCCGCGAGTTCACTCTCCTCGATCGGCTCGCCCGATCGCACCATGGTCACGAGTCCGATCGCCCCGGTGCGGCTGATGGATGGCATGCACCAGCCGTGGCGCAAACCGAAGTGCTCCGCTTCGTCCCAGAATTCGACGTTTTGTGTCTGGCTGTCGGCACGCCAGATCAGGGGTGTCAGTTGACTGAGCCCATGCCGGACCGTCGGATCGACGGCAAAATAGTTTTGGCTCACATAGCGCTCGACCCACGTCTCCGGATAGTTGGACTGCAGCATGAACCGCGGATGACTCACCGGCAACGGAACGCGCAGACCGAACGAACAGTACTCGAATCCAAGTGCTCGCACGTCTGCCGTGAACTCCAGAAACACGTCAGCCACGGATTTTGCCTCGGCGTATCCATTCAGATACTTCTCTCTCCAGGCCTGCATATCATTACCTTTTTGGTCAATCTTGTCCCTAAAGGGGCTGTATTTCGTGGTTGGTGCGCTGATCGATTTTTTATAAATTATTCAAGGATCGTCGTCAATATTTTAGATATCGAGCGGCAAGCATGGTGTCGGGTGCTGAATTGTTATCCGGCGGCGGATTTCGAGGTGACGTCCGCGCTCGCCATTGACCGATTGAGTTGGGGAATTTGCATGTCGGCATGCGTATTCGTACATCAGCCAGGTTTCGATACCGAAAATTGCGACGAGTCCGAAAATCCTGGAATTGCACAATGACCGAGCACCGTCGGGCAATCACCGCTCACGGGGTCGTACGTTATCTTGATAATGCGATGGTGTTCTCCGGGTGATCTGTGATATTCGTAAAAAACAGGCGCGTGATCTACCGGCTATCGCAAATCACAAGCAGGCACGCCGCGAGCGTTGGAAGGGCGCGCGCCTAGCCGGTCGCCGCGAATCTTGCCAAACTATGCGGTATCAATTTTAACAGGTGCCACATCTAGAGAACGGACATGCCTAAAAAACTGAACGACGGATACGTACGATTGACTTTGCCCGCGTTCTACGCGCTGCGCTTCCATCAACATATGTGCCAGCAAGCCCTGAACTTGTTGCATGATTTATGGGGCGAGGGCATTAGCGCCGTCAATGCCGGCTACTATGAACTGGTCTGTACCGAAACGCGGCCGGCCGTGAGCGTAGGCTGCGTATGGCATGTGGCCGTGGGCCAGTCTGAGGTGAAGGTCGGGAAGGACGACGTCAGCAGCAACGTCATGCTTCTCAACATGAACGGTGACGATTACGGCGCGCAATACAGCCAAGAGTTGATCCAGAACTGGCTGTGCTCGGGAACGCGTCAACGCGAACTTGAATCGGCCATCTTCGCCGGTCACTGATTTCGTGTTCAGTGAATATAACCAGATTAAAAATGCCTGCGCGTCGTGCCAAATTCCGTGTGCCGCGCTGCCGCCAATTTCCGTTGACTTACCGGATCGGCCTGGCAATGGCGCTATGACCGCTACCATCATTTACGCCATGACGCCGCGGCTCGGGATGGTTGCTTCGAGCCGCCATTGATCAAGCGCGCGCCGGCCGGTCCCTCCGACCGACTCGCGTTGCGATCGCCGGTTGAATTCCGAACCCCCGTTTGTCCGTCGCAGTGTCCCGTCGCACTCGGCGCGACGAGTCTCGTCCAGACGCCTGCCCCCCTGCCCATTCGGGCAGCTTTTTTGTCTTTTCAATTTCGGGTCCAATCGCGCCTAACAATTCTGAAGATAAGAGAGAGGGCATTCGCGATGCTGACTTTATTGTCGGGAAAAAGCGCTGATTTGAGTCGCGAGACGATGTATCGACTTGCGAAGTTTCGGCATAAGGTCTTCATACAGGAACTCGGCTGGTCGTTGCCTACCGACGATGGCATCGAATTTGACGACTTCGATCACGCGGACACCCTTTATGTCGTCGCTTTCGACCGCAGCGACGAAATCGTCGGTTGCGGCCGGTTGTTGCCGACCGACGAGCCTTATCTGCTGGGTGAGGTTTTTCCGGATTTGATGGGCGGTGCCTCCCTTCCCAGTACGCGCAATGTGTGGGAACTGTCGCGCTTCGCGATGAGCATGCCGAGCGGCGAGTCGTTGACGGCGGAAGAATCGTGGCAAAACACGCGCTCCCTGATGTCCGAAATCGTCCGTGTCGCGCACGCGCATGGCGCCGACCGTCTCATTGCATTCTCCGTGCTCGGCAACGAACGGCTTCTGAAGCGCATGGGGGTCAATGTGCATCGCGCTGCGCCGCCGCAAATGATCGAAGGCAAGCCGACCTTGCCGTTCTGGATCGAGATAGATCGACAAACGCGCGCAGCGCTGAACCTCGACGCGTTGGAGTACGGTGTGCCGCTCAACATGTCGCGCAGTGCGCACGTGTCGCACGCGTTCTGACGAGCGCAGCGAATTCGCGACGCGCATCGGGAAGGTCCAGGGTCCGCCGCGAGTCGGGCGGCTCCGGCTCTCTCCTGAAGTGGCTCGGCGCAATACAGCATTACTAAAGGTGTGCCTGAAGATGAACGGCTTTAACGATGTGGGTCAGCTGGTCCTGGTCCGTGAGGGGAAGGTGAAATGACGCTTCGAGTGGTGGTAACCGGTATTGGCATTGTGTCCCCGCTGGGTTGCGGTAAGGAATTGGTGTGGCAGCGCCTGATCGGAGGCGGCTCCGGGCTTCGCCGGCTCGGTGACGACATCGTCGGTGAACTGTCCGCCAAGGTCGGCGGGACCGTCCAGGGGAAGGCCGACGATCCCGACGGCGGTTTCGATCCGGAACTCTCGGTGCCGAACAAGGAACTGAGGAAGATGGACCGCTTCATCCAGATGGCGATGGTCGCTGCAGACGAGGCGCTCACGGAAGCCGGATGGGCTCCGCAAGCCGAGCATCAGCGCGAGCGGACAGCGACGGTCGTAGCGTCGGGCATCGGTGGGTTTCCCGGGCTGGCGGAGGCGGTCAGGATCGGCGAGACGCGTGGCGTGCGGCGGTTGTCGCCGTTTACCATTCCGTTCTTTCTCTCGAATCTGGCGGCCGGCCAGATTTCGATCAAGCATCAGTTCCGTGGGCCCCTCGGCTGTCCGGTGACGGCCTGTGCGGCGAGCGTGCAGGCGATCGGCGATGCGATGCGCATGATCCGGACCGGTGAGGCCGATGTCGTGCTGGCGGGCGGTGCCGAAGCCGCATTCGACAAGGTCAGCCTGGGCGGATTCGCGGCGGCGCGAGCGTTGTCGACCGGCTTCGGCGATCAGCCGATTCGCGCTTCGCGCCCGTTCGACCGCGATCGTGACGGATTTGTCATGGGCGAGGGGGCGGCCATGCTCGTGGTCGAGTCCCTGGACCATGCCCTCGCACGTGGCGCCCGACCGATCGCGGAAATCATCGGGTACGGAACCACGGCGGACGCCTATCACATGACCGCCGGTCCCGACGACGGATCCGGCGCGATGCGGGCGATGAAGCTGGCCCTGGCGATGGGCGAAATCGCCCCGGAGCAGGTCGACTACGTCAATGCGCATGCGACATCGACGCCGGTCGGCGACGCCGGCGAAATCGAGGCGCTGAAGACTGTCTTCGGCGTGGGCGCAGGCCCGGCGATTTCCTCGACCAAGTCGGCAACCGGGCATTTGCTCGGGGCGGCGGGCGCCATCGAAGCGGCGTTTTCCATTCTCGCGCTCCGGGATGGCGTGTTGCCCGGAACGCTGAATCTCGAGCACCCCGACGAAGCCGCGGCCGGACTTGACCTGATCGGGCCTTCCGCGCGGCGCGTTCCCGTCGAAATTGCACTGTCCAACGGGTTCGGGTTTGGCGGCGTCAATGCATCTGTGCTGTTTAAACGCTACCCGCCGGATAGATCAGCAGGGTCGCATTGACTGCACACCCACCTGGTTCGAACACGCTCCTGATTTCGTAAATATCACGAATCGTTGGCCTTCGGCGCCATACCATGGCGCCGACGGCGCTCCATCGGTTCGATGGCGAGTCGCGTCATGTGCAATCCGAGTTCCAGTCGTTATCCAAAGGGAATCTTTCAGTGTTAGACACCGTCATCGCAGGTGCCAGCTGCGCGAGCGCCGCGCTCGCGATTCATCTGGCGCGCAGGTACGCGCGTTCTGGCTTTCAAGCCGTGGCGGCGCACGTCCGCCAATCACCGGCCCTGCGCCGCGTAAGCCGAGGAGAGAGGCTATGACCATCGAAGCCCCGTTGGACAGCGACGTCGCATTCTCGCGGCTCAAGCTGCCGCGACACTTTCATCGGATCAGTTCCGTCGCCACGATCCTCTATCTGGCGCACGCGCTCGCATTCTTCCTGATCCCGGCCGCGGTGGCGTTCGCCATCGTCGATATACCGGCGTCGACGCCAGCCCGTATCGCGATGGCGATCGTCCTGGGCTTGATCGGCGGGCACGGCATGCACCTGCTGACCTTCGTCGGGCATGAGGGGATGCACACGAACCTGCATCGTAACAAGTACGTGAGCGCCGCGCTGTCGCTCATCTGCTCGTCGCTGGTGCCCGGCTTCCTGATCGTGGGATTCAGCATGACCCACTGGAAGCACCATCGCTTCACCGGTCAGGACATCGACCCGGATGTCCAGATCTATTCGCAGTACCGCACCTTCTGGTCGCGCTTCTTTCTCGCGCGCTCCAGGGGCGTGCGGATCTACACGAAGAACGCCGTGCGCATGGCGGCCGGTCTGCCCTGGCCGGAGAACACGCGTTTGCCCTTCAGCCAGCGCGAAATGCGCTGGATCTCCCGGATCAACATCGCGCTGAACCTGTGCGCGGTGACGGCCTACGGGTTCATCTGGCATCGCTCGTTGTGGCTCGGTTTCACGGTCATGCTGATTCCGTATATCGGGGTGTACGTGTTCAGCACCATCCGCGCGTACATCGAGCACACGGATACCGTGCCGGGGCGATATCGCGATAGTCGCAGCTATACGTCGCCGATCTATACCGCGCTGTTCTTCGGCAGCAACTTCCATCTTGAACACCACCAGTATCCGGCGGTGCCGTGTTACCGGTTGCCCGCGCTCCACGCGTACCTGGCGTCGCATGGGCTGCTCGAGGCGGCAGGCGCGCCGGTCGAGCCGTCGTTCCTTGGCGCGCTGCGTTATACGACGGGGCGCTTCCAGTATCCCTGCGTCAATCTGCAGTCCGCGACCGACGACTTCCTCGAGCAGATGGCAGAGGGTCGTCTCGATCGCGAAGCGTCCGCGGCGGAGACCCGGGACGAAGACGCGTTGGTCGCCGTCGTGCGCAAGTAGAAACGATCCAGAAGGCATACGCCCGCTCGCGTTCGCGTCGGGTGTGTCACAACGCCGCCCATGTAGCAAAGTGAGGAACAATGTTCATCGAGAATGCGTGGTACGCAGCAGCACTTTCCGCGGAAGTCCAGAGGGAGCCCTTTGCCCGGACGATCCTGAACCAGAAGATCGTCATGTACCGTACGTCGGCGAACCAGATCGTCGCGCTCGAGGATCGATGCCCGCATCGACAGGTTCCGCTGTCGCGGGGACGCGTTGTCGGCGACGAGATCCAGTGCTGGTACCACGGGCTCAGGTACGACTGCTCGGGCGTGTGCGTCAGTATTCCGAGCCAGAGCACGATCCCGAAGGGCGCACGCGTGCGGACGTTCCCTGCTGTCGAGAAATACGGCTTGATCTGGCTGTGGGCCGGCGAGCCGAACCAGGCCGACGAGGCGACGATCCCGAACCATTGGGTGTGTTCGGCACCCGAGCTTGCGGGGACGATGAGCTACTGCACCATCGCCTGTAGCTACCTGTTCGGCATCGACAACATTCTCGACATCTCGCACGCCGCCTTCGTGCATGCGAAGACGCTGGGTTCGCTCGACATCGTCGAGACGCCGCCCGAAATCGTGATCAACGACGACGAAGTGCGCGTGCGCCGCTACCTGCGCCGCGAGAAGACGCCGCCGCTCTACACCCATATCCTGAAGCTCGACTACATCGACCGCTTCCAGGAGGTCGTTTACTGGCCCATCGGCAACACGCGGGTCGAAACGAGGGCCCACGCCTGTGACGATGCCAGCGGCCAGGTCTTCCACGTCTACACGACGACGATCTTCACGCCCGCCACGGACGCCACGACTCATGTCTTCGTGGGCATGCACCGCGATTTCGACGTCGACAACCATCGGTTTACCGAATTCACCGCGAAGGAAGTGTTCGCGACGGTCATGGAGGACAAGGACGTCGCGGAAAGCCTTCAGGCGAACTGGAGCCCGACGGCGCCGATGATCGACATCCAGCTCGATCGACCGGCGTTTGCCGCGCGGCGGATATTGGAGCGAATGGGCGCGAACGCATCCATTCGGGCGGCCGTATGACGCAGGGCGAGACGGCAAGCCTGCCGCATGCAGACGCACAAACGACGATGACGGGGAAGGAAACGACGATGAATCACCAAGGACACGCCGGTCTCTATGTCGACGAGTTGCTGCGCGAACTCGAGACGTCGGAGCAGGACGAGGTGGGTTTGCGGCATCCGATGACGTTCGGAGAAATCGTCGGTCGCGGCCGGGTCGAGCGCCTCGCGGCTGCGGCCGGGAGCATCTTCTCCGAGGTCGAGCCGAAACATGCGTGGAGCGGCGCCGATATCGGCGCGCGCGAATGGCACGGCCGCTTCAAGGACCGCCAGATTCGCGGCGTGACGGTGGCGCGCCGGTCAGGCAAACGCGTACAGGTCGACATCTTCCTCGGCTCGTTTCCCGCGCCGGTTCGCCGGGCGCTGTACGACGCGAGTCGCGATCTCGTCGACGCCGACGCGTGGACGCTGCCGCCGGAGATCGATACCGCGTTGCCGCCGATACCCGACGACGAAGTACTGGACGCCAAGTTGCCGTTCGGCCTCGCCGACGAGATGTTTATGACCAGTCCGGTGGCCTGCAAGCCGATTCGTGGCCGCGCCGACGTCGAACGCGTTTGCGGCCACTCGATCGCGGTCTACGGGGGCCGCGCGAGCGGGCCGCGTCTGTCGGCCGGTGCCACGACGCTGAGCCTCTGGACAGGGGAGGTCGGCGGGTTGCCGCTGGAAGTGGCGAACGTCATCCACTGGGAAGATGCCCGGAATGCCAAGGTCATGGCAATGGCGATGCGTCCTTGGCCCGTCGTTGCGCTGTTTCAAGCGCGGATGCGGGAGCGAACGCTCCCGTTTCTCGATGCGTCGTATTTCGAATCCGAATCGGGCGACGGCGTGACGCCGCCTCAGCTTGGCGAAAGTACATGAACGGACGCCGCGCGCCCGCTTTGTACGCGCAGTCGAGTTCGATCTCGCCGTGGCCGGTTTCCCGTATCGCAAGTGTGGCGGTGTTCCTCGTCTGCTGGTGACCGGAGCCTGATATCCACGGCGGCGGGCATCTGGTTGGCGCTGGTACCGGGGTCGATCCTGACTATGTGCACGCATGGCTTCCGGGGGCGCTGCTCACCGGGCTGGTCGTGGGCATGGTCACGCCTTCGCTGTCGGCGGCCGACGTTGCGCATCTGCCGCCGGCGCGATTCGACTTGGGCTCTGCCGTGAACCAGGCGATACGCCAGATGGGGGCGGTGTTCGGCGTGGCGCTGACGGTCGCGATAACAGGTAACGCGATAGTGCGCCTGGCCGGATTCCATGCCGTTTGCTACCTGCGGATTGCGCTCGACCTGGCCACCGCATCTCGGGCGCGCCGGTGGATACGCGACCGAGAGCGCTTGCCCCCGCGGCGGCGCATTCATGGCCGCGTGGCGTTCAGCGCCTGTTCGCGCATGAAATTTTCATCAAAACAAAACTGACAATCCGAGGGTCTCATGATGGCCGGTAGCCTTCCCCCTTCCGCCCTGCCGGCGGAGCGCAGGACCTTGTCCCTGCTCGATATTCTTCGAGAGCGTGCCGAGCAAACGCCGGAGCGGATCGCATTCCATTTTCTTCGCGACGGCGAGGACGATGTCGTGAGCTGGTCATATGGCCAGCTCGCTGCCGCTGCCATCCAGATGCGCGACAGGGTGCTGCAGCACGCGCTGCACGAACGACGCGTATTGCTGCTGCTTGAACCCGGTCTGAGCTACGTCGCCGCGCTGTTCGGGATCCTGCTGGCGGGCGCCACCGCGGTGCCTTCGTTTCCCCCTGTCGGCTCTCGCGCGGTTGCACGCTTCGCATCGATCTGCCGCGACGCCGATCCCGACGTGGTCATTGCCGGCAAGCTTCACCGCTCGCTGCAGCCACAGCTCGACGCGCTGTACGGCGGCCAGCGTGCCGCGCCTGCGTTGCTGACGATCGACGAAAGCACCTTCGACGATATCGAAGCATCGGCGGATGACGTCCGGAACTTGCCGGAGCAGGGTGTCGGCCTGGATCGGCCAGCGCTGCTCCAGTACACGTCGGGATCGACGGGCGAGCCCAAGGGCGTGGTCGTCACGCACGAGAATCTCGTCAGCAACTGCGCGGTGATCGCCGAACGGCTCGGCATCGACCAGGACCGCGTCGGCTGTACGTGGCTGCCGCCGTATCACGACATGGGGTTGATGGGCGCGCTGCTGCTCGCAGTGTTCAGCGGCTTTCCGCTCGTGATCCTGTCGCCGCAGCATTTCGTCCAGCGTCCGTATCGCTGGCTCAAGGCGATCACCGACTACCGCGTGACCACGAGCGTCGCACCGAATTTCGCGTTCGACCTGTGCGTCGACAACATCAGCGAAGAAGAAGCGGCCACGCTCGATCTCAGCTCGCTGCAGCACGTATTTTGCGGCGCCGAGCCGGTGAACCACGCGACGCTCGAACGCTTCTTCGCGCGCTTCGGCCGGCACGGCTTCGAGCGCCGTGCCGTGGTGCCCTGCTACGGAATGGCGGAGGCGACGCTCTACGTATCCGGCAAAGTGGGCCGTTCGCCGGTCACGCTGATCGAGGTCGACAAGGATGCGCTTGCTCGCGGCCTGTGCATGCCGCACAACCCGGAATCCGACGTGCGCGCACGCACCACGCTGGTCGGCTGCGGGCCGGTGGCGGTCGGCCATCGGCTGCTGATCGTCGATCCCGAGACGAAGCGCGTGCTGCCGGAGCGGGCGATCGGCGAAATCTGGTTCAGCGGCCCGAACGTCGCAGCCGGCTATCTGAACCGCGCGGACAGCGACGACATCTTCGCGGCGGCGATCGGCGACGGAGACGGCGACGACGATTCGAACCGTTACCTGCGCACCGGGGACCTCGGCTTTCTGGAACGCGGCGAGCTGTTCGTGACGGGCCGGATCAAGGACGTCGTAATCGTCGCCGGACGCAATCTCTATCCGACCGACATCGAGGAGTCGGTGCAATCGGCGCACGAGGCGATTCGCACGAACGGCGTGGTGGCGTTTTCGATCGACGGCGGCGCCAGGGAGTCGCTCGTCATCGTCGCGGAACTCAAGCGCTCGCGCCGTCTGAGTCCGGACCAAATGCGCGAGGTGCGAGCAGCAATCACGCTGGCGGTCACGCGCGACCACGGGGTTGCGCCGACGGTGGTGCACCTTGGGCCGACCGGCGCGATTCCGCTCACCACGAGCGGCAAGGTGCGCCGGCAAGCGTGCAAGCAAGCGTTCCAGCAAGGCAGCTTGAGCATGCTCGAGGCGCGCGCGTAAGCGGTTCGCACGAACTGCATCCTCGATTTTCATTGTCGCTGTCTTTCTTCGGAGTCAGTCATGGCTGAAGCGGATTCTTTGTCTTCGCGAACACCGGCGGCCGCCTTTGCGGCGGAAGCCGACACCGACGTGCGCGCACGCCGGCTCGCTTATCTGACCGTGGGCATACCCGCGCTCGGTTTCGCACTGGCGATTGCCTACACGTGGATATACGGGGTGCGCGCAACCGACTTCGTGCTGCTGGCGGTCATGTATTTCTCGACCGCGATCGGCGTCGAAACCGGCATGCACCGGTATTTCTCGCACCGCTCGTTCAAGGGGCGACCGGCCGTTACCGTGATGCTCGGCGTGCTCGGCAGCATGGCCGCCCAGGGGCCGATCCTGTTCTGGGCGGCCACGCATCGGATGCATCACGCGTTCACCGATCAGGACGGCGATCCTCATTCGCCGCGCCCGCGGGCGAACCGGCACGGCAAGCTGAGCCGGTTCGCGGGACTTTGGCACGGCCACGTGGGCTGGCTGTTCACGGTGCGCCGCGAGAACTGGAGCGCGTATGCCGCGGATCTGCTGCGCGACCGCCTGATCGTCAATCTCAATCTGCGCTACGGGTGGTGGGTGCTGCTCGGCCTCGCGATTCCCGCGCTCGCGGGCGCGTTGCTCGCACCCGCGGGGCAGGCCTGGCTCGGGGCCGCCGGCGGCTTCCTGTGGGGCGGACTCGCGCGGATCTTCCTGCTCGATCAGTCGACCTGGGCCGTCAATTCGCTGTGCCACACCATCGGCACCCGTCCGCACGCGACGCGCGACCACAGCCGCAACCTGGGCCTGCTCGCGATCGTTTCGGTGGGCGGCGCATGGCACAACAACCATCACGCGCAGCCGGCCTTCGCCAACAACGATCACGCGTTCTGGCAGCTCGATCCCTCCGCGTGGATCATCCGCCTGCTCGACGCGCTGGGTCTTGTCACGGAGGTGCGCTATGCCCCGAAGCGCGGCGCCGCGGCTCCGTCAATCTCGCCGTAATCCTCATTAGCGTTTGGAGAATCCTATGAACTCATCGATTCAGGTTGCACCCGGCGTGACTGCCGCGGGCGGGCTGTCGGCCGCCGACGGGCAGATCCCCGGCGTTTCGCCGCTAAAGGGCAGTGGTGCGCGCGTCAAACGCTATACCGCCTTGGCCGTGATGCTGGTGCCGCTTGCCGGGTTCGCGCTGGCGGTGCGTCAACTCGCGCTGGGTGACTTCGCCGTCACCGATCTCGTGCTGTTCGCGGTGTTCTATTTTCTGCACATGGGCGGGATCACGATGGGTTTCCATCGGTATCTTGCGCACAAGACGTTCCGGACATCGAAGTGGTTCGAGGGGCTGCTGCTGATCTGCGGTTCGATGGCTGCGCAAGGACCGATCATGTTCTGGGTGACGACGCATCGCCGTCATCACCTGTACAGCGACCAGAAGGGCGATCCGCATTCGCCGAACCAGGCCGGCGCGGGCCTGTTCGCGAAGCTGCGCGGCCTCTGGTACGCGCACATGCCGTGGATGCTGGCCCCGGACGTATCGGGCTGGACGTTCTTTGCCCCGGACGTGTTGCGCGATCGCCGCCTGTTTTTCTATCACCGCACCTACGCCTGGTGGATCGTGCTCGGCCTCGTGCTGCCCGCCGCGATCGGCGGCGCCGTCAGCGGCTCCTGGCACGGCGCGTGGAACGGCCTGCTGTTCGGCGGCTTCGCGCGAATATTCCTGGCCAATCAGGCCGCGTGGTGCGTGGGTTCGATTTGCCACATGTTCGGCGGACGGCCGTTCAAGACCGACGACAACAGCGCGAACAACTGGACGGTCGCCGTGCTCACGTTCGGCGAAGGCCTGCAGAACAACCACCACGCGTTCCCCGCGTCGTATCGCCACTCGGTGAAGTGGTACGAGCCGGATCTCAGCGCGTGGGTGCTCTGGACGCTCGGCAAGGTGGGCGTCGTCTGGGACCTGCGCTTGCCGGGGCCGGAGGCGATCCGCAAGCTCGCGAAGAAACCGTATTGAAAGTTGCCGTCGTGATTTCGTTCAACACCCTTGTATAGAAGGATCATTCATCATGTCTGAAGCTGGATTCCTGGGCGGCCTGTTCGGCCGCAAGAAAGCGGTGGCCGCCGACGTCGGCCCGCTGACGGAAGCGTCGATCCGCAGCTGGCTGGTCGACCGGCTCGCCAAGCAGTTGAAGGTGGACCGGGCGGCCATCGATCCCGCCAAGCGCTTCGACGAGTACGGGCTCGATTCGATCGTCGCGGTGCAGGTGTCGGGCGATCTGGAGAAGGTCGTCGAGCAGCGGCTGTCCCCGGCGCTGCTGTTCGAATACAACAGCATCAACGAGTTGGCGCACCACCTCTCGACCGAGCTCGGTCTGCAGGCTGCATAAGCGGGAGATCGACATGGCGAAAACTTACACCGTTCCGAGCGCGCCGCCCGCGCGTTTCGACGAATTCCTGCAGAAGTCCAAGGCGCTCGAGGGCGTGCGGCTGACCGACGCGATCCCGAAGTCGCTGTACGAGCCGCGTGCGTGGCGCGGCGTTCTCGGCTTCGTGGTGAGCTATGCGGCGTACATCGGGGCGATCGTCGGCATTGCGTATGCGCCGCACTGGCTGCTCTACATTCCGTTGTGGCTCGTCGCAGGTCTGGGCGGCTGGGGATTGCATTGTATCGCGCACGATTGCGGGCACAACTCGTTCTCCCGCTCGCGTCGGTTCAACCTGGTGATCGGGCACCTGTCGCTTCTGCCGCTGCTGTATCCGTTCCACGCCTGGCGCCACACGCACAACCTGCACCACGCGAACACCAACAACCTCGAGCTCGACACCGACTGGCGGCCGATTCCCGCGCCGCTTTACGACCGCATGTCGCTGCTCAAGCGCCTCGAGTACGCCGGTACCCGCAAGTGGCTGTTCTGGGTGGGCACGGTGAGCTACTGGAAGGAATCGGGTTTCCGTCCCGGCTTCTATCCGAAGCGCGAGATGCGACGCGACGTGAAGCGCTCGATCGGCTTCGTGGCGATCGTGTCGGCGCTCTATTTTCCGGCGCTGATCTACTTCACCGGCATCACGGGCCTGTTCCTGTACTTCGTCGCGCCATGGCTCATGATTCATGCGTGGTTCAGCGCCACGACGCTGATGCACCACACGTCGGACGACATCCCGTTCCTGCCCTCGCAGCACTGGACGCCGAACGCGAGTCGCCTGCTGGTGACGACCGACTACCGGTATCCGAAGTGGCTGCACTTCATGACTCACAACATTTCGGTGCACACGGCGCACCACGTCGCGCCGATCGTGCCGTTCTACAACCTGCCGAAGGCGCAGGCGGCGCTCAAGGAAGCGTTTCCGGGGATGATCCGCGAAAAGGACTTCACGTTCGGCGATCTGTGGCACGTGATCCGTCACTGCCACTTCTACGACACCGAGTCAGGCTATTACCGGAGCCTGTCCCGGGAGGCAGTGCCCGTCGGCGCGCGCGCGGCGACGGAGGGCCGGTGATGGCGACCGTGAAGGACACCGAAGTCTCGCCGATCACACGGCGGACGGCGAAGGCGCCATCGTTGCGCGTGCGGCTCGGCCGTCGCGCGTTCCGGTTGCTGAACACCTTCGCGCCGCGCGCCGCGGGGCGGCGCGCGGCAGACGCGTTCGGCTTCACGCGCGGCTACGGGCTGCCTGTCAGCGATCGTGTACCGCTCGGCGCGAAGGTGACGCCGATCGAGGGCAATGCGGACCTCGACCGGGCGTATTACTGGGAGGGCGGCGCGGCGCGGGCGCTGCTCGTGCACGGCTGGGGCACCGACAGCAGCAGCATGCTGGGCTTCGTGAAGCCGATGCAGGCGCTGGGCTTCTCGGTGGCGACGTTCGACGCACCGGCGCACGGCCGTTCGCCGGGCAAGCATACGACGATGACGCAGTTCACCCGGGCGACGGGCGCGGTGCTGGATGCGATCGAAGGCGCGCAAGTGGTGATCGCGCATTCGCTCGGGTCGATCGCGGCGATCTCGGCGCTCGCGGAGCGCTCGCGCCGTGCGTCGTTGCGCTGCATCGTGCTGATCGCGCCGACGGGCGCGCTGACCGAGGTGCTGGAGCGCTGGGCGAGCCGCGACATGGCGTTCCCGCGTCCGGTGGTCGAGCGCATCTATGCGGAGCTGCAGCTCCGCAACGGCGTGCCGGTCAGCCACTGGGACATTCTCGCGCGCGGCGCGTCGCTCGATGTCCCGGTGCTGGTCGTGCACGATCCGGCCGATCCCGTGGTGCCGTACTGCGAGGCACAGCGGGTCGTGGCGGGGCTGCCCGACGCGACCCTGTGGCCGGCGCCGGGCACGGGGCATGGGCGGATCCTGTCGGATGCGAGGGTACGCGAGCAGGTGCGCGAATTTGTGACGCGACAGATGTCGAATTTTGGAGAGTTGGCGAGATGAGCACGACAGCAACGGAGATGCGCACATTGATGTGTCTGGTGTGCGGCTGGATTTACTCGGAAGAAAACGGTGCGCCGGACGACGGCATTGCGCCGGGTACGCGCTGGGAAGACATTCCCGCGAAATGGAAGTGTCCGGAGTGCGGCGTCGGCAAGGAAGATTTCGAAATGGTGTCGATCTGACGCGATCCCTGCGGTGCCTGCCCCGCACGCAGGCAGCCCGTGGGTCGCGAGGTGGTCGCCGGCACGTAGTGCGTAGTCGCATGCCTTTCGGCAGGCAGGTCGCGCCGGTACGGTGGCGTCCGTTCACGCGGAACTGAACTTTGAATGGAGTGTTGAAAATGGTTGCTCGACAAGTAGTGATCTGCAGTCCTGTAAGAACGCCCATCGGGGCGTTTGGCGGTGCGTTGAAGGACGTTGCCGCGACGGCGCTGGGCGCAGTCGCAGTGCGCGAAGCGGTCCGCCGCAGCAAGGTCGATCCGGCAGCGTTGGCTTCGGTCGTGATGGGCAACGTCATTCAGGCCGGCAACAAGATGAATCCCGCGCGTCAGGCAGCCGTCAAGGGCGGCATTCCGGTGGACGTGCCTGCGCTGACGGTGAATCGCGTGTGCGGCTCGGGTGCTCAGGCCATCGTGAGTGCGGCCCAGGAAATCTGGCTTGGATTCGGTGAGGTCGCGGTGGCGGGTGGCATGGAAAACATGGACCGTGCCCCGTATCTGCTGGAAAGTGGTCGATGGGGTCATCGCATGGGGAATGCCGAGATCGTCGACAGCATGCTCGCGGACGGCCTCGTCGACGCGTTTTCCAACCGCCATTCCGGATGGCATACGGAAGATCTCGTTGCGAGGATGGGAATGACGCGCGAGCAGCAGGACCGTTGGGCGGAACGTTCGCAGAAGCGCTTCGCGCAGGCTCAAGGGCGCGGGGCGTTCGACGCCGAGCTTGTCGCGGTCGATATCGAGGGGCGGAAACAACCCGTCAGATTCGAGCGTGACGAGCAGGTGCGACCGGACACGACGATCGAGTCGCTTGCCAAATTGAAACCCGCGTTCCGGTCCGACGGCACCATCACGGCCGGCAATGCGCCGGGATTGAACAGCGGCGCGGCGGCGATGGTCGTGGCGGAGCGACAGTATGCCGAGGCACGTGGAATCGAGCCGATCGCAACGCTCGTTTCCTACGGCGTGGGTGCTGTCGAGCCGGGCATGTTCGGACTCGGGCCCGTGCCGGCAGTCAAGATGGCGCTCGCGCGCGCCGGATGGTCGTTGAACGACGTGGAGCGTTTCGAGATCAACGAGGCTTTTGCCGCCGTGCCGATCGCGGTCATTCGGGAGCTCGGCATCGACGAGCAGCGGGTGAATGTCGAAGGCGGAGCGATCGCGCACGGTCATGCCATTGGTGCGACCGGTGCCGTCTTGACGGCCCGTCTTGCGCATTCGATGCGTCGTGATGGCGTGAAGCGCGGCATCGTGACTTTGTGCATTGGCGGCGGTCAGGGCATCGCCCTCGCCCTGGAAGCCGTCTGACGGCGTCCTGATACCGAGAGCGGCCGGCAACGTTCCGACCATCGGCATCCACGGAGAAGACATGGATCAGCGTTCAGCACTGGAAAACCTGTATGCCCTTGCCGCCACCGGGCACACGACAACGCAGACGGAGCTTGCGCACAAGTGGCTGACCTATTTCGGTGCCGACCACGTGCAAGACCTCGACCTCGGCATGCTGGAGGCGATTGCCTGCTATGTCGGGAAGGGAATATCCCCTCCGATTGAATAGCTCGCCATTGTTCGTGCCTCCATTGCGTGTCGATTGGTGTGGCGGGCCGGAGCAAGGGCGGCGGCGCGGCGGAGCGTACGCTGGATGCGGGCCGATCCAGTCGTGCGCCAGCCATCTCGCCGTCGCGCTCCGCGACAGCCGATCAGAGGTCGGCATGGCCGCGTCGGCGAGCGAATGGGACAGGAACTGAAATCAAAAAAGGCCCCGACAATGGCCGTGAAACTTGCCGGGGCTAACGAACCATGCAAATTGCATGGGACGAGGAAGTATCGCGTCCATCGTATAGCCGCCAATGATTGAGCAGCACCACCGAGTTCCGACGAATTCTCATCGGGTTCAGCCAAGATCCTGCGCGAGGAACGCGGATGTCCTCCACCGGCAAGCTTAAAAAATGGTTCATCGCAGGAAACCGTGGAGGGTTTGGGAGCGATTGCGTAACCTGACGCCTGACTTTAAGGACGTCAGGAGAG
>NZ_QTQM01000067.1:0-18872 GCF_003854225.1 Burkholderia sp. Bp8986
ACGCGCTCGCCGTTGCCGGCTTCGACGTGGCGGTCGAGGCAGTTGTACGACGCGTTGAGTTCGCCGTCGTCGAACCATTTGTAGAACGGCGCGTCGCTCTCGTCGAGCACCTTCGTGAACGGCTTGTGCCAGCTGAGGCCCTCGCGCGCGAGACGCGCCCAAAAGCCTTCGTAATCCTGCTCGGCCTCGGCGGCCAGTGCGCGGTAGGCCGGCATGCCGGAGATGTTGGCCGCCTTCTCGAGCGCCGCGGGCGGCGCAAACTGACGGGTTTCGTGAAGAACCGATTCAATCGCAGACATCGACAACCCCTTGGTGAATATGAATCCTCTGCATGGCGGCGCGATCATGCGCGCCGCGCTTCTTTGGCCGGCGCATGTGCGCCGCTGTCTCCCACCCACCCGCGCGCGGCCCGGAGGCTGCGCACGATGCTGCACCGCACCACGTCATGCGACGATGGACGTACGGCCCGGCGATATCCACGATAAGCGCTCGAACTTACCCGTCACTTACGCGGCATGACCGTTTCGCACGCCAGCGCCGCCTTGCGGTCGGCTGCATGACCGCCGGCTTTACGCTGTTACAAACGCGACCCTACAATCCTAACTGAACTCGCCCCCCGGACTCCAGCTTGAATCGCTACGCCCTCTTCCTGATCCTGTCGATGCTGTTCGTCGGCAGCAACGTCGGTATCGGTAAATCCATCGTCGTCTTCGTCCCTGTCGCCATCCTCGCCACGCTGCGCTTCGTGATCGCGATCGCCGTGCTGTGGCCGCTGTTCAGCCCGGTGAAGATGCGCGCGGTCCGGCGTGCGGAATGGCTGAACCTGTTCCTGCAGGCATTCTTCGGCACCTTCATGTTTACGCTGCTGATGCTCAACGGCGTGCAGCGCACGAGCGCGGTCGCGGCCGGCGTGATCACGAGCACGATCCCGGCCATCGTCGCGCTGTTCGCGTGGCTGATCCTGCGGGAAAAACCGAACGGCCGTGCGCTCGTGTCGATCGCGCTCGCAATCGCCGGCGTCGTGACGATCAACCTCGCCAACGGCAGCGCAGGCAGCACGTCCGCGCACGGCGCCGGCGGCACGTCGTCCGGCTCGCTGACCGGCAACCTGCTGATCCTCGGTGCCGTGTGCTGCGAATCGATCTACGTGATCCTGTCGCGCCGGCTCACGCAGACGCTCGCGCCGATCGACATCTGCGCGTACACGCACCTGTTCGGCCTGTGCCTGATGCTGCCGCTCGGCGCGACGGCGCTGTGGCATTTCGATTACGCGAGCGTGCCGGCCGGTACGTGGGCACTCGTCGTCTGGTACGGGCTGTCGGCCAGCATCTTCTCGTTCTGGCTGTGGATGAAGGGCATCCGGCACGTGCCGGGCAGTCTCGCCGGCGTGTTCAGCGCGGTGCTGCCGGTCGCCGCCGCCGCGTACGGCATCGCTTTCCTCGGCGAACGCCCGACGCTCGCGCACGGCATCGCGCTCGCCTGCGTCGTGACCGGCATCGTGCTCGCGAGCCTGCGCGTGAAGCGCGTGCCGGCTGCCGCGTCCTGATCCGTCCCCGGCAGCGCCGGCGCGTCGCTGCAGTCGCGCCGGCCGACGCGTTACAATAGCGCGCCTTTTCAAGATTACCCCCGATACCTGCGCACAGCGCCCGTACCACCATCATGTCTGCCCCGCATTCGCCCGGCTCCACCCGTCGTCCCCTGCGCCCGCTGCCCGCGCTGATCTTCATGAGCCGCTGGCTCCAGGTTCCGCTTTATCTGGGCCTGATCGTCGCGCAGGCCGTCTATGTATTCCTGTTCCTGAAGGAAGTCTGGCACCTGCTGTCGCACGCGAGCTCCCTCGACGAGATCAGCGTGATGCTCGCGGTGCTCGGCCTGATCGACGTCGTGATGATTTCGAACCTGCTGATCATGGTGATCGTCGGCGGCTACGAGACGTTCGTGTCGCGCCTCGGCATCGAGGGCCATCCCGACGAGCCCGAGTGGCTCGACCACGTGAACGCGGGCGTGCTGAAGGTCAAGCTGTCGATGGCGCTGATCAGCATTTCGTCGATCCACCTGCTGAAGACCTTCATCAACCCGGATCAGCACACGACGCACGCGATCATGTGGCAGGTGCTCATCCACGTGTCGTTCCTCGTGTCGGCGCTCGTGATGGCGTGGGTCGACCGCCTGACGACCCACACGCACCCGGCCCATTTCCACGAGACGCATGCGCCGACGCCGGCCGTGTCCCGCAAATCGGTCGAACCTGCCGTCCACGCATAAACGTATTCCCCACAGTCCCCACAGAGTCTCAGCCATGACCGTCATCAAACAGGAAGACCTGATCCAGAGCATCGCGGATTCGCTGCAGTACATCAGCTACTACCACCCGCTCGACTACATCCAGGCCCTCGGCCGCGCGTACGAGCTGGAAGAGAGCCCGGCCGCGAAGGACGCGATCGCGCAGATCCTCACGAACAGCCGCATGTGCGCGGAGGGCAAGCGCCCGATCTGCCAGGACACCGGCATCGTCACGATCTTCGTGAAGGTCGGCATGGACGTGCGCTGGGACGGCGCGACGATGGGCCTCACCGACATGATCAACGAAGGCGTGCGCCGCGGTTACACGCACCCGGACAACGTGCTGCGCGCGTCGATCGTCAATCCGCCGGAAGGTGCCCGCAAGAACACGAAGGACAACACGCCGGCCGTGATCCACTACGAGATCGTGCCGGGCGACAAGGTCGACGTGCAGGTCGCGGCGAAGGGCGGCGGCTCGGAGAACAAGTCGAAGTTCGTGATGCTGAACCCGTCCGATTCGATCGTCGACTGGGTGCTGAAGACAGTCCCGACGATGGGCGCGGGCTGGTGTCCGCCGGGCATGCTCGGGATCGGCATCGGCGGCACCGCCGAGAAGGCGATGCTGATGGCGAAGGAATCGCTGATGGAGCCGATCGACATCCAGGAAATCATCGCGCGCGGCCCGAAGGACTGGGTCGAGGAGCTGCGCGTCGAACTGCACGAGAAGGTCAACGCGCTCGGCATCGGCGCGCAGGGCCTCGGCGGCCTCGCGACCGTGCTCGACGTGAAGATCATGGCTGCTCCGACGCACGCGGCATCGAAGCCGGTCGCGCTGATCCCGAACTGCGCGGCCACGCGTCACGCGCACTTCGTGCTCGACGGCTCGGGCCCCGCGAAGCTCGAGGCGCCGTCGCTCGACGCCTGGCCGAAGGTCCAGTGGGAACCGAACACGGAAACCAGCAAGCGCGTCGACCTGAACACGCTGACGCCGGAAGAAGTCGCCAGCTGGACGCCGGGCCAGACGCTGCTGCTGTCGGGCAAGATGCTCACGGGCCGCGACGCCGCGCACAAGCGCATCGCCGACATGCTGGCGAAGGGCGAGAAGCTGCCGGTCGACTTCACGAACCGCGTGATCTACTACGTCGGTCCGGTCGATCCGGTGCGTGACGAAGTAGTCGGCCCGGCAGGTCCGACGACGGCCACGCGGATGGACAAGTTCACCGAGACGATGCTCGCCCAGACGGGCCTGATCTCGATGGTCGGCAAGGCCGAACGCGGCCCGGTCGCGATCGACGCGATCAAGAAGCACAAAGCGGCCTACCTGATGGCGGTCGGCGGTGCCGCTTACCTCGTGTCGAAGGCGATCCGCGGCGCGAAGGTGCTCGCGTTCGAAGACCTCGGCATGGAAGCGATCTACGAATTCGACGTGCAGGACATGCCGGTGACGGTGGCCGTCGACTCGTCGGGCACGTCGGTGCACCAGACCGGTCCGAAGGAGTGGCAGGCGAAGATCGGCAAGATCCCGGTCGCAACCGCTTAAGCGCACTCGCACGAAAGGCCGGACGACGATCCGGCCTTTTTACTTCTCATTCTCATGATTGCGCGCGGCCGGTGCTTCGACGCTGATTCTCATTCCCGGCAAAAGGCAGGCCCGGCAAGGCTCCGAGGCTTGGCATTTCCCGTTCGAGCGATTATCGTTCGGTTTCTGAAGCCCCATTGAACAAGGAACAGCCATGCAAGGCGACAAGAAAGTCATCGAATACCTGAGCGCCCAACTGAAGAACGAACTCACGGCGATCAACCAGTACTTCCTGCATGCGCGCATGTACAAGCACTGGGGCCTCGACAAGCTCGGCAAGCACGAATACGACGAATCGATCGGCGAAATGAAGCACGCCGACTGGCTGATCGAGCGCGTGTTCATGCTCGACGGCCTGCCGAACCTGCAGGATCTGCACAAGCTGCTGGTCGGCGAGGAAACCGAAGAGATCCTGAAGTGCGACCTGAAGCTCGAGCAGATCTCGCAGTCGACGTGCAAGGAAGCGATCGCTTACTGCGAATCGGTGCGTGACTACGTGTCGCGCGAGATCTTCGAAAAGATCCTCGACGACACCGAAGAGCACATCGACTGGCTGGAAACGCAGATCGACCTGATCGGCAAGGTCGGCCTGCAGAACTACCAGCAGACGATGATGGGTTCGCCCGAGTAATCCTCCCCCCTCGATCGCCACCTTGCCTTCAGCATGACGATGACGAACCACCCCGCCGCCCCCGTCGGCATCTTCGATTCCGGGCTCGGCGGCCTATCGGTGCTGCGCGCCGTGCGCGCGCACCTGCCCGGCGAGTCGTTCGTCTACGTCGCCGATTCGCACCATGCACCGTACGGTCCACGCGACGAGGCGTTCATTACGGAGCGTACGCTGGCCATCGGCGAGTGGCTCGCCCGCGAAGGGGCGAAAGCGCTCGTGATCGCCTGCAACACGGCAACGGCGCGGGCGATCGCGGCCATCCGCGAACGCCTGGCGATACCGCTCGTCGGTGTCGAGCCGGGCATCAAACCGGCCGCCGCCGTGTCCGCGACCGGTATCGCGGGCGTGCTCGCCACGCAATCGACGCTGAACAGCCCGCGCTTCCAGGCGCTGCTCGACCGTTACGGCGCGGGCCGCCGCTTCATCTGCCAGCCGGGCCACGGGCTCGTCGAAGCGATCGAACGCGGCGACACGAACTCGCCCGCGTTGCGTGCGTTGCTCGAGCGTTACCTGCAGCCGATGCTCGACGACGGCGCCGATACGCTGGTGCTCGGCTGCACGCACTACCCGTTCTTCACGGAAACGATTCGTGACCTTGTCGGCGACCGCCTGACGATCGTCGACACGAGCGATGCCATCGCCCGCCAGCTCACGCGTGTGCTCGACGAACGCGGCCTGCGCGCGCCGGCCGGCACGCGTGCCGCGCCGCCGCGCTTCTGCTCGACGAGCGACGGCCTGCAACTGCGCGCACTCGCGTCGTCGCTGCTCGGCCTCGACGTGCCGGTCGAATCCGTCACCATTTCCTCGCCGAACGCGCGCGCCTGCGCGACCGCCTGAAGCGGGCCGGCACGCCGCCGGTTCACCCTCTCCGCCGGCCGCTGCGCCGCCCCTCCATTTCAAGGGTCCGATGACCTTAAAAAAGCCGAACCCAGGCTTGTCAACGCTCGCAAATTTAATGATAATAATTCGCATTAACGTTAGCTATCGCAACTCATCATGATCGTCTGCGTGTGCAAGTCTGTTTCCGATCGCAAGATTCGCGCGTCCCTCGCCGAGGGCGTGAGTTCCTTCGATGAACTCCAGTTCGAGCTCGGCGTGGCCACGTGCTGCGGCAAGTGCGAGGAGTCCGTACGCGACCTCATGGCCGAGCAAGGCGTCTGCGCGAGCCGGTGTGGCGTCGAGCACCACGCTCACCCGATCCCGGTCACGTTCTACGACCGCAAGGCCGCCTGAGCGGCGCCGAGCGTACGCACGCGGCTGCGGCCGCATTTGATGTCCGACCGTCAGCAAGCCATCTTCCGCGCGAGCCAGCGGCTTACCTGCCAAGGAGCCTGTCATGGAATTGCTGATCGGATTTGTGACCACCGTGTGCATCTCGCTGCTGATCTTCCGCAAGTAACACCGATTCACCCGCCGCGCCCCGGGTGCGACGTCGTCCTTTCAAGCTAACATGCAGGCTTCGCAATCCGCTCCTGCCGGCGTCCTGCCGGCTGCCCCACGTATGAATCCCCGGGTCATCACCGTCGCGGTCGGTGTGCTTGCCGCACACGCGATCATGCTGGCGGCCGCCTGGCTCCATCGCAACGCGCCGCCGCCGAAAGAGATCGAGGTCCAGTCGATCACCGCGCAACTCATCCCGCCTGCGCCTGCCGCTCAACCGGTCGCGGTCCAATCGGCCGCGCAGCCCGCACCGCCGAAGCCCGTGCCGCGCGAGAAGCCCAAGGTCGAGCCGAAGCCCGTGCAGAAGGCGGTCAAGCCGACGCCTCAGCCGGTCGCGCAATCCCCGTCGCCGACGCCCGCGCCGGCGGCTGCCGATCCGACACCCGCTCCCGCCGCGCCCGCCCCTGCCGCGCCGGCCGCCGCACCCGGCCCGGCTCGCGAGACGATGCAGGTCAGCGCGCCGAAGAACGTATCGGCACTCAGCTGCAATTTCGTGAAGCCCACCTATCCGTCGATGTCGCGCCGCCGCGGCGAAACGGGCACGGCTTATGTTCACTTCATCATCGGCGTGACGGGCAAGATCGAAAGCGTCCAGTTGCAAAAGAGCAGCGGCTACCCGCGTCTCGACGAAGCCGCGCTCGATGCGACGCGCGCCAGCACCTGTCCGCCGTACATCGAGAACGGGCAAGCGATTCGCGCCGCCCATACGCTGCCCTTCAACTTCACGCTCGACGATTAACCCGCCTCATTCGGAAGATTCAAAGGAAACAAAAATGCAAAGCTACGGTATCGCGCACGTCTGGGCGCAAGGTGATTTCGTCACGCGCACCATTGCGATCACGCTGCTCGTGATGTCGGTCCTGTCGTGGATCGTGATCATCGTCAAGGGCTGGAACGTGGTTCGCCTGAACCGTCTCACGAAGAATGCCGAGCAGGCGTTCTGGCATTCCGACGATTTCGACGACGGCATCAAGAAGCTCGGCCTCGCCGCATCGACGCCGAGCGACAACCCGTTCCTCGCGCTCGCGCTGTCGGGCAAGGAAGCCGCCGATCACCACCATCAGACGCAACCGCACCTGCACGACCGCATGGACGTGTCGGACTGGGTCACGCGCTGCCTGAAGGACACGATGGACGAAGGCATCTCGCGCATGCAGGCCGGTCTCGCGATTCTCGCGTCGATCGGCAGCACGGCGCCGTTCGTCGGCCTGTTCGGCACGGTCTGGGGCATCTACCACGCGCTGCTGGCGATCGGCGCAACCGGCCAGACGTCGATCGACCAGGTCGCGGGTCCGGTCGGCGAATCGCTGATCATGACGGCCTTCGGCCTGTTCGTCGCGATTCCCGCGGTGCTCGGCTACAACGCACTGACCCGCGCGAACAAGGGTGTCGTCAGCAAGCTGCGCCGCTTCGCGCACGGTCTGCACGCGTACTTCGTGACGGGTGCGCGCCTCGCATCGTCGTCGCCCCGCGACGGCCTGCGCCTTGCTTCACGCGCCAGCTGAGACGGGGTGAACCATGGCAATGAACACCGGCTTCAGCGATGACGACGACGATGGCGTGATGAGCGAGATCAACATGACGCCGCTCGTCGACGTCATGCTCGTACTCCTGATCATTTTCCTCGTGACGATCCCGGCGATGCAGCATGCGGTGAAGATCGACCTGCCGCACGCGAGCAGCCAGCCCGTCGACGAAAAGCCGCAGACAGTCGACGTCGCGATCCAGGGCAACGGTACGATCCTGTGGAACGAACAGACGGTCACGCGCGAGCAACTGCAGGCGCACATCGCGGAAGCGGCCCAGCATCAGCCGCAACCGGAGTTGCACCTGCGTGCCGATCGCAAGGTTGCCTATGAACGTGTGGCCGAAGTGATGTCCGATGCGCAGGCCGGCGGCCTGACGAAGCTCGGCTTCGTGACGGAGCCGACTGCGAAGGCGAAGTAACGCACGCGCATTTCGCTACGCGACGGTCGGTCGCTTGGCCGGCCGCGCCTCGCCGGCCACACCTAGCCGGCCACACCTGGCCGGCCGCACCTAGCCGGCCGCGCACAAAGTAAAAGGCCTTCATCGCCAGATGAAGGCCTTTTTTCATGCGCACGCGGGCGCCTTCGGGCGGCGGGCTCTTCGGCGGTATCGGTTGCGCCTCGAGCAACGCAAATGCGGCTACCGTGGTCTGCACGGACTGCGCGTTCTGCCCTATCTGGCTCGCAATATATGCGGCCACCTGATTCCGCTCAGAACTTCCTTCGCGAAATGGGATTTCAATATAGGCCTGCCCGCGGATGCATTCAAGGTCCCGGCGATTGAAACTTGCGATTGCAGGCGGCGCTTCAATGACAAAACAAATTTGCCACGACGCGCATCTTGCATTCAGGTGGCCGAAGCATCGGCCGCCGCCGCATCCTTCTTCGCGCGCTCGGGGCAGCCCGGCTGCTTGTATTCGCCGTGGTCGAGCTTCTCGACCAGATAGTCGACGAACGCGCGCACCGCGGGCGGCATCCCCTGCCGCGACACGAACACCGCGTAGAGCTGCGGCACCGGCAGCGTCCAGCCCGGCATCACCGGCGACAGCTGCCCCGCGCGCAATGCATTGCCGTACATCATCTCGGGCAGCGCCGCGATGCCGAGGCCGTCGAGCACGGCCTCGCGGATCGTCATCAGGTCGGCCGTCACGAGCCGCGGATCGTGCTCGTGCAAATGACGCGTGCCATCCGGTGCGATCAGGCTGAACACGTGCCGCCCGTCGACGCTCGGCGTATCGAGCGTCTCGAAATGGGCCAGATCGTCCGGCACGAGCGGCGGCGCATTCTGGTTCAGCAGGCTCGGCGCGCCGACCAGCATTTGCTCGGTCCGCCACAGCGGCCGCACGACGATGTTCGCGTTCTGCGGCGGCTCCGAGCGCACGCGCAACGCGACGTCGATCGAATCCTCGAACAGGTCGATCACGCGGTTGGTCACACGGATGTGCACCTTGACCTCGGGATAGCGGTGCAGGAATTCGGGAAGGATGCGCGACAGCATCGTCTGCGACAGGGTAACGGGGACGCTCACGCGCACCGAGCCGCGCGGCGACGCACGCAGCTGCTGCACGGCGTTCATCGCGGCCTGCGCCTCGGCGAGCATCGCCTGGCAATGCTGGTAGAACAGTTCTCCCGCCTCGGTCAGCGCGAGCTTGCGCGTCGAGCGCTGCAGCAGGCGCACGCCGAGCGCCGCCTCGAGTTCGGTCAGGCGCCGCGACAGGCGCGATTTCGAGATGCCCAGTACGCGTTCCGCCGCCGAGAAACCGCCGTGTTCGACGACCTGCGAAAAGTACATGAGGTCGTTCAGGTTGTGTGCATCGATGTTCATGTCATCGTTCCAATTTCAGAACAATCCATTGCGAACCGCCGCAAATCGGCCGGTAAAACGCCCAATATAATAGCGCTATGTTTCAAAAATGACGCTATTCCGATGTTATCGAGGGCTTTTGCATGACGACCGCTCGCTCGCTTGACCGCACGTACCCCGCGCTTCGCACGACCGAAGGCGGCGGCTTCGTGGTTCACCGTCCGTTCCCGACCCGGCTGCTGATGGATTTCGATCCGTTCCTGCTGCTCGATGAAATGGGCCCCGTCGACTATGCCCCTGGCGAAGCCAAGGGCGCGCCCGACCATCCGCATCGCGGCTTCGAGACCGTCACCTACGTGCTCGACGGGCGTTTTCGTCATCGCGATTCGGCCGGCCATGCCGGCACGCTCGGGCCCGGCGACGTGCAGTGGATGACGGCCGGCGCGGGCGTCGTGCACAGCGAAATGCCGGATCCCGAGTTCGCTCGGGCCGGCGGACGTTCGCACGGCTTCCAGCTGTGGGTCAATCTGCCGCGCCGCGACAAGCTGATCGCACCGCGCTACCAGGAGATCCCGGCCGGCCGCATCCCGAGCGCGACGTCGCCGGACGGCCGCGCGCAGGTACGCGTGATCGCCGGCGAAGCGTTCGGCGTGCGTGCGGCAATCGAGACGCGCACGCCGATCCTCTACCAGCATTTCACGCTGCAACCGGGCGCAACGGTCACGCAGCCGGTGCCGGCAGGGTATCGCGTGTTCGCCTACCCGCTCGACGGAGCCGGCCGCTACGGGCCCGACAGGCAGCCGGTCGACGCACGGCACATGGTCGTCTACGGTGACGATGGCGATGCGGTGACGTTCGAGGCCGGCGATACGCCGCTCGACCTGCTGCTGATCGGCGGCGTGCCGCTCAACGAGCCGATCGTCCGCTATGGCCCGTTCGTGATGAATACCGAGGAAGAGATCCGGCAGGCCGTCGTCGACTACCAGACCGGCCGCATGGGTCGCATCGAAGCGTGACGTCCGATCGGGGGGGCGCAGGTGCCGCGAAACCGCTCGTTTTGCGTCACAATGACTTCTTGAACCATGTGGCTGCCCGCCACCAGAAGGAACCCGCCCCCGTGAATTTCGAACATCTGATCCAGATCAACTCCGACGATCCGGCCGTGCCTTCCCTGACCCGCGACCAGCTCTGGGAAGGCCTCGTACTGCGCGCCGAACAGCCGCAGCTGTTCGTGATCGGCCTCGACAGCTGTGTCGTCCACGAACGGACGGACACGACGCTCGAACGCGAACTGCACTACGGGCATGCGACCGTGCGCGACCGCGTGACGTTCACCCCGAACCAGCAAGTGCGCTACGACATCCATGCGGCCGGCGGCGAAATCGGCGGCTCGCTGACGATGACGATCGAGGAGCGCGACGACCACGAGCTGTTCCTGCGCTTCGAATACCGCACGACGCTGACCGTCACGGACGACAGCGAGGAAGCGCGCCAGACGCACGGCATCGTCAAGGAAGCGTATCGCACGTCGGACATCGACACGGTGCGCCTGATTCGCGAATACGCCCAGGGGCGCAAGGACCCCGACCCGCTCCACTGACGTCGGCGGCGGCCTGCGGGCCGCCCATTCGACTCAGGCTATCGAATTCGTCATATCGATCGATAAAGAGTTTTTGTAAATGGGAATAGTTATCATTTAGAATTCATTCCATCGTATCGACAGTCACCGATCAACCGAATGACCGACACCACGCGCCCGACCACGCTGAGCTTGCGCCGCCCGACCGGCACCGCAAGCGCCAACCGTCAGAAGACGGCGGCGGTCACGACGCCGGCGAAACCCGCCGCTAGTAGCCACGATGCCGGCACCCGGACCCTCAGCAGCGATGCGCTGCTGCAAGGCCACAGCCACATCAGCATCGCGCATAACGGAGAGACGTATCAGTTGCGTGCCACGCGGCTCGGCAAACTGATCCTGACGAAGTAACGACAGAGTATTGTGGGGACCACCTCCCTGAGAGGTGTTGGGCAGTAGCCAGCGTAACGGCTTGCACGCGAGATCTAGACCCCTTCGTGCAAACACACTCAAGCAGCCGTTGCAGCAAGCCAAGCCACTTTTTTGGTTCTCGCACAAGGCAGAAAAAAGCGACACGTCGAAGGACGTGTCGCTTTTTCGTTTGGGCGTCCGGATGCAACGGAAAAAGCATCGCGGTTGTCTGCGCTGCGGCTTCGACGCGTTCCGGAGCCACGCAGCGGGACCACCCTCTGGTTCCGCCGGAACCCGGCCGCAAGGCCTTCAATCCCGCATCAGAAACCCCAGAACATCAGCCACCATGCGCTGTCGACCACGGCCAGGCCTGCGGCGAACCACGCGAATGCAGCCAGCCGGCGCGGCCATGCCGCATAGCGCCCCGTCACTTTCCATGCGAGCCAGGCGCTCCACGCATTCGCGCCGACCAGAATCGCGATGCGCACGTCGGCTGCCCAGCCGAGCGGCACGTGCTCGGCCCGCAGCAGCGACAGCGTCGTCGCCGACAGCCCGAGGAACACGCCGGCTCCTGCGATCGGGATCAGCGCCTGCGCGAGGTGATGGAGACGCGTGCGATCGAAGCGTCCGAGCATCAGCGTCGCGCCAGCCAGCAGCACGAGCAGCGCGGTGCCGTACACGAGCCCCGTGCCGACGATGTAACTGACGATCAGCCCGCCGTCGAGCCACGAAAACACGTCGTTGCGATCCGGATAGTGCGTGAGCAGGAACCACGGTGCATTGGTCTCGAGCGGCCACGTGATGTCGTGATCGATCAGCCAGCCCGCGAGCCATTGCTTGATCTGCACGAACCACGGGCTCACGGTCCAGTGGAACGCACCGATCGCGACGCCGAGCAGGCCGTACAGGATCAGCGCCGTGTCCCACGGGCTCGCCTGCTGCGCGCCGAGGTTCACGACCTCGTCGGACGGCGAGCGCCACGACAGCTCAATTGCGTCACGGTGCCCGCTGCAGCGGCCGCACATGTGGCAGGCGGCGGCGCCCTTCATGTTGCGCAACGGCACGAGCGGCGCGCAATTGATCGGAATCACGCGATGCCCATGCTCGCCGTTCTTGTACGAGCGGCGCCACGCATCCTCGTCGACCTTGTAGCGCATCGGCGCGAGCCGCGCGAGCAGCCCGAACACGCCATTGACCGGGCACAGATACTTGCACCACACGCGCTTCTCGCGGCCGTACAGCACGCCGATCACGATCGCGCCGACGGTCGAGCCGCCGAGTACGAACAGCACCGCGAGCGGGTACTGGTACACGCTCACCATCTGCCCGTAGATCGTCGTGAGCCCGAACGCGACGAACGGCCAGCCGCCCCACCGCATCCAGCGCGGAATCGCGCCGCCGCGGCCGAACTTGCTCGCATATTCGGTCAGCGCGCCTTCCGGACACAGCACGCCGCACCAGACGCGGCCGAGCATCACCATCGACAGCAGCACGAACGGCCACCAGATGCCCCAGAACACGAACTGCGCAATCAGCGTGAGATTGTTCCAGAGGTGCGCGGAATCGTCCGGCAGCGGCAACACCGCCGGCACGATGATCAGGAATGCGTAGACGCCAACGACGATCCACTGGATGCCGCGGATCACCGCGCCGTGGCGCTGCATCCACTGGCCGGCCTGCGCGAGCCAGCCCGGCTTGGCTGCGGCGACGACACTCATGCCGCGCGGCCTGCGGGAACGGCCGGACGACGGCTCGCGCGCTTCATCAGCAGCCAGACCACCGCCCAGTACACCGCATAGGCGATCAGGTTGGTCAGAGCCGGATGCGCGCGATAGCCGGTCAGCGTCGCGACGAGCGAACCGAACGTGCCGGAATCATCGAGGATCCCCGACGTGTCCCACACCTGCGAAATGCCGAGCGGCAGGATTTCCTTGTCGATCAGCTTGTCGACGCCGGTCTGGAACAGGCCCGCGCCGAGGAACAGCAGCATCACTTCGGTGACACGGAAGAAATGCCGCCACGAGAAGTACTTGCCGCCGAGCTGCAGCAGATAGAACGTGAGGAGCGCGAGGCCGAGGCCGATCACGACCGCGAGCATCTGGCCGCCGTCCACGCGCCCCGACTGGCCGAAACCGAGGCCGTACAGGAAGATCACCGTCTCGCTGCCTTCGCGTGCGATCGCGAGTGCGACCAGCACGGCGACGCCCCACCAGTTCGAATCGCGCGTGCTCTGCTGCAGCGACTGCTCCATGTCGCGCTTCAGCGTGCGGCCGTGCCGGCGCATCCACAGCACCATCTGCACGATCAGCACGCACGCGATCAGCACCATCGCGGTCTGGAAATAGTCCTGCGCGTCACCGGACAGCACTTCGGTGAAGCCGACGAGCGCGGCGCCGAGACCGACGGCCATCAGCAGGCCGACTGCCACGCCCGTCCAGAGAAAGGGCAGGCCGCGGCGCGCGTCGTCGTCGCCGTTCTTCAGCCATGCATAGAGGATGCCGACGACGAGCAGCGCTTCGACGCTCTCCCGCCAGACGATGAACAAGATCTGACCCATTGAATCCTCCTGACGTGCGGGGCAAGGCACGCGTACGCCCGCACGCAGATAAAACGCATTACTTCGCGACGATCACGCCCTGTGCCTGCTGGTGGAAATCGTCGAAAAACTTGTATTCGCCCGGCGACAGCGGGGCGACGACCACGAACGAATCGGCGCCCGGCGCAAGCACCTTTTCCTTGCGCAACTGCACGCTCTCGAATTCGGCGGCGCCCTTGCCGGTATTCCGGATCTCGATCTTGAAGCGCTGCCCGGCCGGCACTTCGATACGGGCGGGATTCAGCTTGCCGTCCGTCATCTCGAGCTTGAACGTCGGCAGATCGGCGGCATGCGCCGCGCCGGCGAGCCACAGCGCGGCGGCTGCGGCGACGATTTTCTGGGGAAATTTCATTCTGGGTTCTCTACGCCGACGGCGCGCCGAAGCGCGCCGTCCGTGATGCCACCGATCAGTACCCGCCCTTCTTGCCGATGCCGGCGAACGGGAAGTCGTATTCGAGGGTGATGGGCTTGAACCATGCGCCCACGCCCGTTTCCTTGTCGACGTGACGGCCGAACGCCATGTGGCCCGACTGCATCGGCGGCTTGACGGTCATCGTCAGGTGGTACTTGCCCGGGCCGGCCAGCTTCACGTTGTCGCCGTAGTGCGGGCCGTCGCTCGCGACCATGCCCATCAGGTCGCCTTCGGCCTTCCACTTCGTGTCGCCCTGCTTCGTCAGCTTGTACGTGACCTGCAGGTACGGCATCCAGTCGCCTTCCGCGAAACCCGTCGGGTTGTTCTTGACCGCGTGGATGTCGGCCTCGAGGTGGATGTCCGAATCCGACGCCTTGCGCATCATCCCTTCCGGATCCATCGAGATCGGCTGCAGGTACACCGCGCCGATTTCCATGCCGCCCTGGATCTGCTGCTTGCCGATCGGATATTCGGCTGCCGTTGCCGACATCGCGGCAAGCGCCGCCGCTACCGCAACCGACGTGCGGATGAACGAAGAACCCAACATGGACACTCCTTGTTATTTGTCTGGTGACTTGCGCGCCGCCGGTCAGGTCCGCGCGCTGGAAACACTAACGCAACGAATAACGTTAATGCGAACTATTCTCAATACTTGCGAAGTTTAGCACCGAACCGGCTCCGGAACAAACGAGACACCGCGTAAACCCCTGATCCGACAAGGCTTACAACGGTGTTACCAGAAGGTTTCAGTGACGTTTGGAAAGATTTACCGGCCGCCGTTGACGTGGTCGCCCACGTTCGCGCCGAACACGCGTTCACGCAGCAACGCAAGCTGGTCGCGCGTCGCCGCAGCCTTTTCGAACTCGAGGTTCTTCGCGTAGTCGGCCATCTGCTTTTCGAGACGCTTGATCTCTTTCGAGATCTGCTTTTCCGACATGTCCTCGAACTTCGCGCGTTGCTGCGCTTCCTTCAGCTCGGCGCGCGCTTCGTCGGCGTTGTAGACGCCGTCGATGATGTCCTTGATGCGCTTCACCACGCCGCGCGGCGTGATGCCCATCTTCTCGTTGTGCGCGATCTGCTTCGCGCGGCGCCGCTCGGTCTCGCCGATCGCGCGTTTCATCGACTCGGTCATGTTATCGGCATAGAGGATCGCCTTGCCGTTCACGTTGCGCGCCGCGCGGCCGATCGTCTGGATCAGCGAGCGTTCGGCGCGCAGGAAGCCTTCCTTGTCCGCATCGAGAATCGCGACCAGCGACACTTCCGGGATGTCGAGGCCCTCGCGCAGCAGGTTGATCCCGACCAGCACGTCGAACGTGCCGAGCCGCAGGTCGCGGATGATCTCGACCCGCTCCACCGTGTCGATGTCGCTGTGCAGGTAGCGCACCTTGACGCCGTGGTCGGCCAGGAACTCGGTGAGCTGTTCGGCCATCCGCTTCGTGAGCACGGTGATCAGCACGCGCTCGCCGGCGTTCACGCGCGCGTTGATCTCGGTCAGCACGTCGTCGACCTGCGAGCTTGCCGGGCGCACTTCGATTTCCGGATCGACGAGCCCGGTCGGCCGCACCACCTGCTCGGCCACCTGCCCCGTCACGCGCTGCTCGTAGTCGGCCGGCGTCGCCGACACGAACACCACCTGGCGCATCTTGCGCTCGAACTCGGGGAACTTCAGCGGCCGGTTGTCCAGCGCCGACGGCAACCGGAAACCGTAGTTCACGAGGTTTTCCTTGCGCGCGCGGTCGCCGTTGTACATGCCGTTCAGCTGGCCGATCAGCACGTGCGATTCGTCGAGCAGCATCAGTGCATCGGGCGGCAGGTAGTCGACGAGCGTCGGCGGCGGCTCGCCGGGCGCGGCGCCCGAGAAGTGCCGCGAGTAGTTCTCGATGCCCTTGCAGAAGCCGAGTTCCTGCAGCATCTCGAGGTCGAAACGCGTGCGCTGCTCGAGGCGCTGCGCCTCGACGAGCTTGCCGTCGCGGTGGAAGAACTCGAGGCGCTCGCGCAATTCGTCCTTGATCGTCTCGACCGCCCGCATCACGGTGTCGCGCGGCGTCACGTAGTGCGACGACGGATACACGGTGAAGCGCGGGATCTTCTGCCGCACGCGCCCGGTCAGCGGGTCGAACAGCTGCAGCGTCTCGACCTCGTCGTCGAACAGCTCGACGCGCACGGCCAGCTCCGCATGCTCGGCCGGGAAGATGTCGATCGTGTCGCCGCGCACGCGGAACGTGCCGCGCTGGAAGTCCTGTTCGTTGCGCGAATACTGCATCGCGATCAGCCGCGCGATCACGTCGCGCTGGCCGAGCTTGTCGCCGGTGCGCAGCGTCAGGATCATCTGGTGGTATTCGGACGGGTTGCCGATACCGTAGATCGCCGACACCGTCGCGACGATCACCACGTCGCGGCGCTCCATCAGGCTCTTCGTCGCCGACAGCCGCATCTGCTCGATATGCTCGTTGATCGACGAATCCTTCTCGATGAACAGGTCGCGCTGCGGCACGTACGCTTCCGGCTGGTAATAGTCGTAGTACGACACGAAGTACTCGACCGCGTTGCGCGGGAAGAACTCGCGGAACTCCGCGTAGAGCTGCGCCGCAAGCGTCTTGTTCGGCGCGAACACGATGGCCGGGCGGCCGAGCCGCGCGATCGTGTTGGCCATCGTGAAGGTCTTGCCCGAACCCGTCACGCCGAGCAGCGTCTGGAATGCGAGGCCGTCGCCGACACCTTCGACGAGCGTTTCGATCGCGGTCGGCTGGTCGCCTGCGGGCGGGTATGGCTGGTACAACTGGAACGGCGACCCTTCGAAGGTCACGAATTTCGATTCGTCGAGCGCGTCGCCGACTTCGGCGTGATGTTCGGACATGGAGTGCGGCCGGAGCGAGGGCAAAAAAACTATTCTAGCGCTTCGCGGCGTTGCGGACCGCTGACGGCTCCTGACGCGCGGCAGCGGTCCGAAATCGCAATTCGGCGCGCAATCGCCGCCTCCGGCAGCGTGAATTCGCTACAATGTCAGGCTGCTGCGCTTTCCGGCGCCATGCCCGTTGGCGCGCGGTCCGCTGCGCCCGCCCCGCCGGCTGAAAGCCTGACCCTCTTTTCACTACTGCCGAATCATCATGTCGCTCTTCTCCGCTGTCCAGCTTGCTCCCCGCGACCCGATCCTGGGCCTGAACGAAGCCTTCAACGCCGATACGCGTCCGACCAAGGTCAACCTCGGCGTCGGTGTGTACACGAACGAAGAAGGCAAGATTCCGCTGCTGCGCGCCGTTCGCGAAGCGGAAAAGGCGCGTGTCGACGCCGGCCTGCCGCGCGGCTACCTGCCGATCGACGGGATCGCCGCGTACGACGCAGCGGTGCAGAAGCTGCTGCTCGGCAACGATTCGCCGCTGATCGCCGCAGGCCGTGTGGTCACGGCGCAGGCACTGGGCGGCACGGGCGCACTGAAGATCGGCGCCGATTTCCTGCGCACCGTGAACCCGAACGTGAAGGTGGCGATCAGCGACCCGAGCTGGGAGAACCACCGCGCGCTGTTCGAAGCGGCCGGCTTCGAAGTCGTCGCGTACCCGTACTACGACGCCGCAACCAACGGCGTGAACTTCGAAGGCATGCTGTCGGCGCTGAACAGCTATGCAGCCGGCACGATCGTCGTGCTGCACGCGTGCTGCCACAACCCGACCGGCGTGGATCTGACCGAAGCGCAATGGCAGCAGGTGGTCGACGTCGTCAAGGCACGCAACCTCGTGCCGTTCCTCGACATGGCTTACCAGGGCTTCGGCGAGAACATCGAGGCCGATGCCGCCGCGGTGCGTCTGTTTGCCGCGGCCGACCTGAACGCGTTCGTGTCGTCGTCGTTCTCGAAGTCGTTCTCGCTGTACGGCGAGCGCGTCGGCGCGCTGTCGATCATCACGTCGAGCAAGGAAGAAGCGACGCGCGTGCTGTCGCAACTGAAGCGCGTGATCCGCACGAACTACTCGAACCCGCCGACCCATGGCGGCGCCGTCGTCGCGGCCGTGCTCGCGTCGCCGGAACTGCATGCTGCGTGGGTGCAGGAACTCGGCGAAATGCGCGACCGCATCCGCGCGATGCGCAACGGTCTCGTCGAGCGCCTGAAGGCGAGCGGCGTCGATCGCGACTTCAGCTTCATCAACGCGCAGCGCGGGATGTTCTCGTATTCGGGCCTGACCTCGGCGCAAGTCGATCGCCTGCGCGAAGAGTTCGGCATCTACGCAGTCGGCACCGGCCGGATCTGCGTTGCTGCACTGAACACGCGCAATCTCGACGCGGTCGCCACCGCAGTCGCTGCGGTCCTGAAGTAAGCCGGTGCCAGCGGGTGGCAACCCGCTCTGCCGAAACAAAAAACGCGCTCCCCGGAGCGCGTTTTTTCATGCCGTTCGACTGTCGGCGAATGCTCGCTGCAGCACAAGCGGCGCGCAGCGCGGCCGCCCGTGCCGGAGTCCGTTACTGCATGAACCAGCCGTGGCTGACGACGAACGACTGGCCCGTGAGGGCGGCGCTCGGGAACGCCGACAGGAACAGCACCGTCTGCGCGACGTCCTGCACCGTCGTGAACACGCCGTCGACCGT
>NZ_QTQM01000068.1:0-18685 GCF_003854225.1 Burkholderia sp. Bp8986
GTGCGACACGTGTCGCCGTCTGCCGGACGTGCACCGGCAAAGAAGTGGATGGCAAAGCTCGTTTATGCCTTGTCACGCACGGATCCTACGTGCCGTGACCTGCTGTACGACCAGCAGTTGCCTACCGGGACGTGCGTGACTGGCAACGGTCGGGTACGAAGCTCCCGGGACAAAGTACCCCTCGGAAGACGTTACTGCCGGTGACGGGATGACGACGCTGCGAGCCGCGATGCGGCGTGGGGGCCAGGCAAGTTCCGCATGCGCAACGGATGTGAATCGTCGATGAACCTCGTGATTTAAAGCGGGCCAAAGCGGCTGTTAGGCCCGAACCAAAATGGTACGCAGCAGGTTACTCCTTTCTGAGATGGGAGTGCGTCGTCGCAACGCTGCCGGGGAATAGACGGGCGCTAAACGGAGAGTCCCGCGACGATCTGTGCAGTTTGGATCGTCGCGGGTTCGGCAGAAACGGGAACGTGGTAAGCCCGATTCTCCGCCACGGACTTGGAGCATTGATTCCGTGGCAGGCGAGCCGCGAGGCAAGCTGTTGGGGGAGCGGGTAAGAGAACGCGGAGGAAGCGAATGGCGGACTGTAATCGTTCGCATAGGGGTTCAAACTTTGCCCCAACCTGAAAGGGTGCTGACTTCCGTGTGGTGCAGTTGTCGCGGGTCCGCATTAGAGATTCATCGAAGGGAAGCTTGTGAGAGACCGGTATCGCTACGGTTCAGCGCCCTTCGTCCCCGCGTTGGGACGAATCAACAATGTGACGCCTGCGAAGGACTTGTGCGGTCAGGCAAGACCGGCGTCAGTGCGGCGCTTAATGCTGTGCGCGAGCGGAGTGCGGTGAAAGTCGCTTGCTCCGTTCTTCGGGGGCCGTGCTTTCGGAAGGGAGCGCGGCTACCCACTGTGCGACACGTGTCGCCGTCTGCCGGACGTGCACCGGCAAAGAAGTGGATGGCAAAGCTCGTTTATGCCTTGTCACGCACGGATCCTACGTGCCGTGACCTGCTGTACGACCAGCAGTTGCCTACCGGGACGTGCGTGACTGGCAACGGTCGGGTACGAAGCTCCCGGGACAAAGTACCCCTCGGAAGACGTTACTGCCGGTGACGGGATGACGACGCTGCGAGCCGCGATGCGGCGTGGGGGCCAGGCAAGTTCCGCATGCGCAACGGATGTGAATCGTCGATGAACCTCGTGATTTAAAGCGGGCCAAAGCGGCTGTTAGGCCCGAACCAAAATGGTACGCAGCAGGTTACTCCTTTCTGAGATGGGAGTGCGTCGTCGCAACGCTGCCGGGGAATAGACGGGCGCTAAACGGAGAGTCCCGCGACGATCTGTGCAGTTTGGATCGTCGCGGGTTCGGCAGAAACGGGAACGTGGTAAGCCCGATTCTCCGCCACGGACTTGGAGCATTGATTCCGTGGCAGGCGAGCCGCGAGGCAAGCTGTTGGGGGAGCGGGTAAGAGAACGCGGAGGAAGCGAATGGCGGACTGTAATCGTTCGCATAGGGGTTCAAACTTTGCCCCAACCTGAAAGGGTGCTGACTTCCGTGTGGTGCAGTTGTCGCGGGTCCGCATTAGAGATTCATCGAAGGGAAGCTTGTGAGAGACCAGTATCGCTACGGTTCAGCGCCCTTCGTCCCCGCGTTGGGACGAATCAACAATGTGACGCCTGCGAAGGGCTTGTGCGGTCAGGCAAGACCGGCGTCAGTGCGGCGCTTAATGCTGTGCGCGAGCGGAGTGCGGTGAAAGTCGCTTGCTCCGTTCTTCGGGGGCCGTGCTTTCGGAAGGGAGCGCGGCTACCCACTAAAACTGTCCGAACGAGCGAGGCCACCTCTTAGCCCGTAACGGCAATGCGCGCCAGCATGAAAAACCAACCACTGTCAGATTTAGTCTAGTTCATTGCATCTGAACTACCGATCGCCTGCCGCGTTCACGCAGCGCTTCTATCTGAATCAGATCGCCACCTAACCCGTTGGCCTCCACGAATTCCGTCCGACCTCAATTTACCGGATGCTTAAAAATTTCGCACCGATCGTGCATCTGCCTATCCTCCAAATCCTGATGAACCAGAACCGCGTCGTCGATTTAATTAAACATCAAAAATGATAGGCAAAGCGCACGCTGCCGCTCTGTGTTAGGGCAGCGCTGCTTATCGCAAGACCGTATTCCAATTTTACGTCGAAGCCATTGCCACGATATAGCTGCATCCCTAGATTAAAAATACCTTGCACGCCCGGCGACGCGAGATAGCTACGAAACGAACCGTTTGCTGGGGACGAACCGACAAAACTGGCATCGATCGCGCGCGCGTTGTTCGGCCAATAACTCATTCCCAATGTAGCAAAAGGCCGCAACGTCGTCTTCTCGTCCCAAGTCCATCGGCCGCCAAACTCGATCATTGGCGACAACACAATATTCGTCTTGTCCCTGCCGCGGATATTGAGCGCTAGAGGTATTGGCCCTGACTCCCTGAACTCAGGCAAATGTGTATAGATCAGATCCAAATCACCGTAAGGCCGCACATACCAATTATCGAATACAAACTCGTAGCCAACGCGAAATCTCGCACCGATAAAGAATATGCTTGGATCACCCTCAAGTGACATATTCGTGTCAATGAAGGGCAGGCTGATCTGTCTCTCATTGTGAAATAGGCCTCTGCCCACGGCAATCGAACCCGCGAACAGCCATGGCCCTACGGTATGTTTGAGTCCAATGCTACCGTCATACGTCTTACCACTACCGGACGCTCCATCATCCGCTCTCAGCCATGTCTGCCCGAACCCAAACGCACCACCAAGGTACCAATCAGGTGCAATTTGATGTTGCCCTCCAATCCGATAGACCGCACTATTGACATGACTATCTTGCGTGTCAGTGCTCCCCCAGAGCTGGCTTCTTTGAGCAGTTGCCTTTGTCCAGACGCAATTATCTTCTCCTAGGAGCACGCCGCGGTCGGCAAAAACAGGGCAACTCATCGCCGATCCGAGCACCTGCCCTGCTGTCTCAAGGTACGCCACAGTTTGCCCATGCATTGTCTTACCAGAAAACGCATCCAGTACCGCCCTGTATTGACCTACGTCGTTAAGCCGCGATAGCGCAGCAAAATGCGTAGCGAACAGAGCGTCAGAATTATTCCAAGCCCTAATCAGATAGTCGACCAGAGAGGCTTCGCTGGCAGTGAGTGGCACCCCACCAGGCTTGAAGTGTGGTGACGGAGAAAGCACGAGCGTATGATCATCTGACCGGTCGACGTGCCAGTCAAACAGTAAAGAAGACAATCCACGGACAGACGAATTGAGGTTCGTGGCAGTCACAACTGGCAGCGCGCCAGGAAGCAGCGTAAGTGCTGTCGGCGTAATGAGGCCATTCACGGAAGCACTACCGTTCACATGAAGCTGGCTCGTGGCTTTGTTGAGGAAGTCAACGGTTACTCCGAGCTTGCCAGTGTCAGTCTGAGTAAAATTCCCGGTAACTGTGGTGGTCTGCAATGAACGTGAACCGGGTACCCCAACGTTTGTCGTGCCACTATTCACGAGATTGCCATCCATAGTGGCTCCGGCATTGTAAGTGCCACTATTATTCATTTCGCCACCACTAAGATAGGCCGCCCCCGTGACGATACCGTTGTTAGTGACGTTCGCATATCCCAAGATCGACGTACCGGCCGTCCCAGCCTCCGTCGTGAGCGATCCGCCTTCGTTCACGGTCACTTGACCGGCCACTGAGCCAGCTCCGCCACTATCGACCACAACTGCGGCACTGCCTGGCGTTTTGTCGGTCGCACCCGAGCCGCTGCCACCGGTCACACTACTCGAAACGGTGACGGTGATCGACCCGTTTGGAGATCCGCTAGGACCCGTGCTTTGCGCGAAAATACCGATGCCGTTTTGCCCTGTAGCCGAAATCGGACCGCTCGTCGTCACGCTGACAGCCCCCCCTGAGCCGGAAGAACCACCGCCTACGAATAGGCCAGGAGTGCCCGCCTGAATTGAGTTGCCATTCATAACTAGGCCGCCGCCACCGCCAACACTTTGCGCGAAAATGCCGATTGCGCCTGCACCGGAAACCGTGATGTTGCCGTTTGCTTCGACAGTTACATTTCCCCCGTTGCCAGAAGTCTTGTAGGTGGATCCCGAGGCGAGATTACCCATCCATGTGGTTAGCCCCGGTGTGTCTCCGACTGCGTTCACAACGCGGATGACACCGCCGCCGCCGCCAATCGATTGCGCGACAATGCCATGCGCTGCAATACCTGTCGTCGTGATCGTGCTACCGTTACTCAGCGCAACCTTGACGGAATCGCCGTTTGCGCTGCCACCGCCGATTTGTGTGCTAATAGTGGAATTGCTGGTCGGCTGACTGATCACACTGCCGCCGCCGCCGCCGATGGATTGTGCAACAATGCCGAAAGCGTCATTCCCCATCGTCGAAATCATGATGGGATTGCTTCCAGAATTGAATGTGACCGAGCCACCCTGACCACTGGCGGCCGAACCACCGCCGGCCGATAGGGTCAGCGTTCCAGATTGTCCCCACCTCGTCGTCCCTGCAAAAAGGCTGCTGCCAGCACCGGCAACCCCACCGCCGCCACCAATCGATTGCAGAGCGACGCCGTCGGCAACATCACCCGTCGTCAAGATCGTCGTGCCATTAGGGTTCTGGTTATTGACCGTCACCGTGCCGCCGTTGCCACCCACGCCGCCGTTGCCACCCGACGCCCCTCCCACCGAACGAAGTCCGGTTGAGCTGTCAGAGCCATCAGCGCCGATGCCGCCGCCACCGCCGATCGATTGGGCAGCAATGCCAGCCGCACCATACCCGGACGTCGTAATCTTTGTATTACCCTGGTTCAGATTGATCGTAACACTACCAGCGTCATTTCCCGTTCCACCCGCCCCGCCCACTGCCACGTCGGCATTCAACGTCACCTCGGGCAAGCCCCCGGTGCCACTCGCGTAAGCGGCGCCCCCCATACCGCCCCCGCCACCGATCGACTGCGCTACGATACCGCTCGCCCAATCGCCCTTCGTCGAAATGGGCGCGGAGAGTTCGATATCCACATTCCCGCCGGTACCACCGCTGCCACCTTTGCCGCCGACGGAAACGGTTGCGGTTCCGTCAAAGGAAGTTCCGGTCCCGGCGAAGCCATTCTGGATTAGGCTTGCGACGTTGCTTAGCCCTTCGTTGACCGCGAGGGCGCGAATGACCGGATTGTCCGCAGAGGCGTCGGAGCCGGTCGAGCCGGCAACCCCACCGCCGCCGCCGACCGATTGCGCCAATATGCCAACGGCATCGCCACCATTTGTCGTGATTGGCGCCTCTGCAACGACTGTCACAGCTCCTCCGGTATTGCCGTCCCCACCTGTCGTCCCGACGTTAACACCAGCGGACAGCCGAACGGAATTGGGATCGCCCGGAATTTTTGCGCCAAATCCTATGTTAAAGGAACCACCCTGCGAAGCACCGCCTCCGCCGCCAATCGATTGCGCCAATATGCCGATCGCGTTTGAGCCATAAGTCGTAATGCTGCTGTTCGGATAGAGCGCCACATTCACACTGCCACCGGCCCCGCCGGACCCACCTGTCGAGCCCAACGTCATCGATAAGGAAGGGGTATACGCACTGCCGAAAAACTGCGTATTGCTGCTACCGGTGCCGGCATCGCCACCACCACCACCGATAGATTGCGCCTTAACACCATCAGCGAAATCTCCATAAGTTATGATGGAGGTCGGAGCAAGGCCGCTCGCATCCTGTTTTGGAATGGCGTTTGACGAAGTAGCATTCTCTATCGTTCCACCGATCGCAGCGACGACCGGGCCGCCACTATTACCATTGCCACCGTTGCCGCCAAGCGAGATGGAGTACGTGAGATCGACCGAAGACGATGGTTGAGCCGGCCCATAGCCGACAGCCGCCGAGAGCGCTGACGAATCACCACCTGCGCCACCGCCACCGCCAATACTTTGGAGAAGCACAGCCGTTGCGCCCTGCCCGCTAGTCGTGATCACCCCCCCATCGGAGAGCTGAAATTGGGCGGGCCCGCCCTTACCACCTACGCCCCCTGTACCGCCAACGCTGGCCGAAAGCGCGACGGCAATTGACACGGGGTCGTCTGGGATATTCGGCGTGGCCAGAGCAATCGCTTTAGCAACCGCCGAACCGCCAAGGCCACCGCCACCGCCGATGCTCTGGACCACAACCCCATAAGAATCGACCGGCAAGACGTTGCAAGGCAATGCCGTGCATGAATTCGGGAGATACTGGCCTTTACCATACGTGTCCCGTGTGTCGTTGATCAACAATGGATTCTGGCCCGTCGCGATAGTTTCTCGCGTTACATTGACCCAAACGTCGTTGCCATCGCCACCTGGGCCGCCCGAGCCACCCACCGCTACTGCGGCCGAGAAGCCCACCCCCACCGAGCCTGCGAAAGCGTTACCACCCATGCCGCCGCCGCCGCCGATCGACTGTGCCACGATGCCAGGAGACTTCGTCCCGAAAGTGGTGATATTCGTTTGATTGGTGTGGACAACAACCGGTCCAGCGTTACCACCATTGCCGGCGTGTCCACCGATAGCCACGGAAGCGAACAACCCCTCGTTGCTTGAATTACCGCCATTTCCACCACCTCCGCCAATTGATTGCATAAGGACGGCAGGCGAGTAGTCACCGTTCGTTGTAATCGTCGAGCCACTACCATTACCCGAAGAAAATGTAACCGCACCACCATCTCCACCGCCGCCGCCGACGCCTCCTATCGTGACCTCCGCACCGCTGGCTAGCCCGCCGTCGCCGCCTCCACCACCGATCGACTGGCCAAGAACCCCAGCCGACGAGAGACCGGACGTAGTTATGCTGCCGTTTTGGGAATAAATGATGACTGAATTGCCCTTGCCGGGGAGAGCGCCGCTTCCACCCATCGCTGCAAGGCCACTGGCCGAACCGCCCGCGCCACCACCGCCGCCGATTGATTGTGCAAGAATGCCCTGCGCATCGGTTCCTCTCGTGGTAACAGAGCCATTATTCGTTACGGTAACAATGCCTGCGGAACCGCTTGAAGCACCATCGCCACCGACACCACTGAAGAAAGCGTCTGCGTTTCCCCCTGTCCCACCAGCCCCCGACATCGATTGCGCAAGGATGCCTCGCGAAGCATCGCCGTTCGTCGTAATTCCCCCCCAATTTGTGATCGCGACAGCCCCTGCCGCGCCGCCTGGGCCACCAAGACCGCCAGTGCCATGATGCCCCTGCTGGTCTCCACCTGCACCACCAGCCCCGCTGACCGTCTGTGCGATGATGCCTGAGGAATCGATACCCAGTGTCGTGATACTTGAGGGGGCGTCGAGCGAAACCGTGACATTGCCGGTGGCACCACCCGCCCCGCCCTTGCCGCCATCGTTCTGACAACAGCCTCCATCACCGAAGCCGCCATAACCGCCTACGCCCCCCTGCGACAAGGCGATTATGCCCGGCGAGGTTGGGCCACCCGTGTTGATAGTGGCCGAATAGAGCGCAACGGTGACGTCGCTGCCTGATCCTCCTGCGCCGCCATTGTAGCCTTGCCCGTGACTACCACTAGGCGCGAAATCACCACCGTAACCACCTTTACCACCCTCGCTCACTGCATAAATTCCTGGAGCAGTGACACCATTCGTTTTCAACTGAACCGTGTGGCCGTTCGTCCCCGTCAGAGTGATTGAGGTCGGTGCGGCCCCGTGACAGCTTCCGGTGAAGCCAGCATCCGCACAGACGCTTCCGCCGGCGCCAGCGCTTGCATCGGTATTGTGACCATCATCGTGAGCGACAGGATTAGTATCACCGCCGTTGCCACCGAGCGCAAAGGCCGAAATCGCCGGCGAACTATCTCCGCTCGTCGAAATCAACACATTCCGCGCTCCGGCAGTAACATTGACAGTCGACCCGGCCACGATACCGCCCGGGCCGCCGTTGCTGTATGCAGAACCCGACTGGTTGCCATCGTTCTCTGTCGCACCAAGCCCCCCATTACCGCCCTGGCTCCACGCGAGTAGCGCTGGCAGGTTATTGCCCGTCGTCTTGACAGTCGCGTCCGTAACTCCGATTGTTGGGCTACCGAGAACATAGCCACCACCGCCGGCAGAATAATTCTCTTCCTCACTGTTGCCGCCGTTACCGCCGATCGCCACCGCCGCAACGCCCGCACCTGTCACCTTCGCCAAAAAGGCCGGCACGGTTTCATTAGTCGAACTAATTTCGTTATTCGGCGCGGAAGCAAAAAAATTCCATGCAATACCTTGCCCCGGTGGCGTGCCAGTCTGGATCACCGTGACATCCCCGCCACTATTCAGGGTAACTGACGCACCATTGACCGAGCCCCCCCAACCTCCCCAATTACTGCCATCGCCTCCCTTCGTGCCCGTGCCGTTACCACCCTGTGACTGCGCCAGGATGCCATAGAGGCCAGTACTATTGTAGTTGTCACTGGTCCAGTTAAAGTTTACGGTAACCGGTGCCGAATTGATAACCTTTGAAGCCGCGCTGCTCCCACCATAGGTTCCGTTATTTCCGTAGCCAGCGTTTCCGCCGAACGATAACGCCTCGATGCCACCAAAGCCAGCATGGCCTCCGCCAAATTGATACTGCGTCCCAACTGTAACATTGATGGTGCCGCTATTATTGATGATCGTACCGGCAGAATTGCCACCCTGCCCGCCTTCACTTGAGCCGCTGATACTACAGTTATTGTTGCTATCCAAATTATTGCAGCCGCCATTACCACCTTGGGACATGGCATAGACTGCGCTCCCGAACTGAAGCTCCGTATACGGCAGGAACACCGTAATCGAGCCGAAATTGTTGACACTAAGCGGCTGCGATGTGCTTCCTCCATTTCCTGGGGTGCTACCGTTATAGCCCTGACCACCGGACATCCAGGAGTAAAGCCCCCCCAAAAAAGCATTCGGCGCCCAAAGAGAGGTCGAATTTTGTAGAATAAGCGACCCAGAATTGTTAATTGTCAATCCGAGCGCATCGGTACCAGTCGGTCCTGAGTTCGTACCCACCGGAGCATTATTAAGGATTGTTACTGGTGGAATCTGCGAAGAAATTCCCCCTGAATTCGCCAGATCCACAGTCACGGCGGCGCCAGGATCGACTGTCACAGTGAACGCAGTGCCATTGCCGCCCGCTTGATAAAGCGAGGTCGAATAGCTACCTGCGGAAAACGTACAGGTGGGGCCAGCGGACCAACTGCAACTTTGTGCCATGACTTGGGTCGGCACCGCAAGCCAGATCCCGGGACCGAGGAGACCAGCGCAGCCACTCTGTCGAAGTACGCTCCCCCAAAAATGTCTCTTCATGGACCTTCCATCTCGCATGATCTTCCTCCGCCTTCTCCCATCCAGCAGTTGTCGTTATATCGGTGGCGTGCTAGAGAACTCTTTCCCGGTTAGTACTTTGGACAACCGACGCTGAGTCTTACGAGGTCATTCAATCTGAAAAATGTTAATTTAGTCTTTCGGAAATGATCGAAATGCAGACTTTTTAGCCAACATCAAGGGTTGCTCGGACAACATCGTGACTGTCGATTTCAAGCGACGAGTTCGGAAAATAATGAATCGCCCCATTCGCGACCGATTAGTGCGAGCGCACTTCCTGATTCGATCTCGCAAAGGTTTTGCGTCAGTTTCCCGATGCTTGCACTTCTCATCGAGAGCCCCAGATCACCTCCTCACCCTCGTATCCGGCGCCATGCATTCTGGCGCTTCGGTAGTCATCGCTGCCACTGCCTTGAGCATTGCAGAAGATAGTTAACGGAGCGACCCCACAACAAAGAAGCTGCAAGTAAGCTTTGCGAAAGCGAAAAACACTGGCAAGAAGCGGGTGGCGCGGCGTCAGCGTTCCCTGGACCCGATGGAGAAGCTCGTGTCACGGTCGTGATTACTGACGGCAATTGACGTACTAGCCGAAGGGGACTCGGCCGCCCACCGATGAGTCCGGAGCGGATGCTTCGAATCTATTTCCCGCAGGAGGGGTACTGTCAGTCGGACGAATGGCACGGGGATCAGTTGTACAACAGCATCGCAATGAGAGTGTTTGCCGATACCAAACGAATTTTAAATCTGAGCCACTTCGCGGCTGATCGCGCAAAGTAAAACTGACCACTCATTACTTTTTCGATGCCGGGACGTGACGCGCCTTGCGTTGTTGTTTCAGTCGGTAACCATCTCCTTTGCTCTGGACGATGCGAGTATGGTGAGGATGCGGTCAAGCATCGCTGCAGCGTGCATGGTGTTGCCGCTGAATGTTTCATCCCACCGCGTGAACGGCAGATTGCTTGATCAGGATCATTGAGTCGCGCTCGTATCTCTTGGCGACCATCTGGAAAAAGTGGTTGGCCTTATCGCCCGAGAGCGGCAGATAGCCGATTTCGTCGACGGTGAGCAGCGTCGGGCCGAGAATGTTGTGCCGAAGAATCGTGCCATATCGCTCCTGTCGGCGCGCGGCCACAAGCCGTGGCATCAGATCCGCTGCCGCGATAAACTTCGTCTTGATACCGGCCTGCGTCGCAGGCATACCCGATGGCGATCGTGAGGTGCGTCCTGCCCATGCCCGAGGGACCAAGCAATGCGGCGTTCTCGTCTCGCTCGATGAAGCGTAACTTGGCAAGCTCGTCGATTTCCTCGTGCGGGGCGCCGACGGCGAAGGGGTATTCGTAGTCATCCAGCGCCTTGAGAGCTGGAGACCCCGCCATTCGCACCAGTGTTTGCCGCGAACGAACCTGCCTCGTCTCTCGCTCATGCGCGAGCGCATCCTCAAGGAAGTCGAGGAAGCTCCATTGTTTGGCCGCTGCGTCGCTCGCCAGAGCGACGTATCGTCGCATGATCCCCTCGACTCGAGCTTCAGGCATTAGCAGTGCACGTCGATGCGTTACTGCTGCAGGTTCACGCATGCACCTCTGTCAGCAATTGCTGGTGGACCGTAAGCGTGTCCCCAGCACCGTCTCGACGATGTGACAGGAAATTGCCAGAGTAATCCCCACATCTGACGGGAATCAGATTGCCTGTGCCGCCCTCATGAACAGACGGTACATGTCGAGTGCTTACGGTCGAAACTGCCTCACAGCGTAATCGGTGGAATAACCCCCTGAAACACCTACAAGGACCTTCGGACCATTGTCAATTTCATTCTGACAACTCTGCGCTGCGGCACGATGGCGACGAGATGGACTGCGCACCTACAATCGGCCTGCGAGCGCATTGGGCTCGGGCCAGCATGCTAACCGCTCAGCAGGGCTCCATCCGGACAGCGGCATTGCGATGTGCATGCCGAACGTTTCATCGAGCTGTCCTGCTGCCGGTCCAACCTGTCGTCGATTCGTCCGTTGAAATTTGCCAGAAAAATCGCGTCCGTTCCTGCGTACAGCTTTTACGGCTGCATAGGAATAAAGCACGCCGGCATATGGTCGGGCCGAAACACCTGGTCTCGCGTCAATAGAGCCCAGATAATGCGGGCGTGTTTATTGGCGAGAGCAATGAGCGTTTTTTGCCAACCGAGCCGGACTTGAATGTCTTGGAGCCATCTTGACAATCGGTCAGTACGGCGGGACGCCGTCATGAGTGCACTTCGAGCTCCAAGCACGAGCAGCATACGAAGATAAGGATCCCCGCGCTTTGTAATGCTCCCAAGTTGAGCCTTCCCGCCAGAACTTTTTTGCCGGGGCGTTAGGCCTAGCCATGCCGCGAACTGGCGGCCATTCTTGAACTCGCGTGCGCTTGCCGTGATTGGACCGACTCCGGGCGGCGCCACAGTTCAGCAGAAACTCGCCGCTTGAGATCGACCGCCATCAAAATATTCGTACACCACTATTGACGTTAGCTCCTGTCGCGTTCACGCAGCGCTTCTATCTGAATCAGATCGCTGCTTAACCAGTTGGCCCCCACGAATTCCGTCCGAACTCAGTGTTTCAGGTGGCTGCTCCAATGGACAGCCTCTGCATTTTCTCATGGCACACGCCTACCGGCGTTGATAAGGTCAGCGTTCAGCATGTTTGCAACGAACGTCTTGAATCCTTCCAGCCAGTGCCTGATCCGCGCACCCGTACTCAGTGGCGGCACAAATTCCGTCGACTCGAGCGCGAACGATTCTCCGAGTCCGGAAAAATCGATTTTGTTATCCCAGAGAAGCAGATATGCGGATGAAAACCAACCGAGGCTCCGCTCGCTTTGTTGTGCTGGCAAATTCAGCGTCACCTTCCATGTACCGTGGACACGCTCATACGTAATCTCTGGTTTGCAATCGCGACGGCTAAGACGGAGACTTTCGAGACGTTTTTGATCACTCTGGTGCACCTCGACACCATGCGCTTTTCGCCATTCATCAAATTTATTCCAATTTCGAAGCCGAATAGTAGCCGGTGCTCGATCAGACGAACTAACTGGGACCTCCAGCACGGGCCCCTGAGACGCCGTTTGACTGGGAATTTCCATCCCGGGATTCAATTTCCTCGTCGCGACTTCATCAGAATACTTACTGACTTGCATGACGCCAGTCGAGTTGGCGTTGGTCAGCTTTCCCGAGGCCCTTACCCGTTCCTCACCAACGCCTTCCTGTTCGCTATCGCTTCGATACAACGCAAAAGTCTTGGTAGCAGTCAAGCCTGCATTTTCCGTCATAAGATGCATTGACGCTTCGCTCACCGGCCCTGCGTGCACTGCACCCGGCTTACCACCCGCGATCACCCGTCCACTAAGCGCCGCGTCAATCTCCATCCCCTTATAGACGTTACCTCCAACTAAGCTTTTTTTTGTTAACTTGAATCCCACGTCAGCAGATGCCGCAAGGCCGGCAAACCCCGACGGACTAGCTGCCCGGATATGCGGAAGTCCCATCACCCCAGCATTAAGCAAAGCGCTCCCCGCCACGCTGAGCTTCACGTTTCGCCGACTGATAGCAGCGGCTTGCTCGCGGTAATTTTTGCCACCGATCAACTCAGCTCCCACATCGTTATTTCTTGGTTTGCTGCGTGCCCGCTCCATATAGTCCTTCAAACCATTGCATAACTCAGCTCTCAGTTCATCGATGGATTTCCCTTTCACACTCTCGAATGTATACGTAAAAGATGTTTCAAATCCACTTGAAATAGAGCCTCCAACACCGAGTGCCATGGATACCCCAGCACCGGCCGAAAGGATGATTGGCGAAGCCTTCACGCCAACTCCCGCCTCAATCCCACAACTCAATCCATCCGTTTTGTCTGTGTCAACGGTGAACGTAACAGACTTCCCCTTGCTCACAACCCGCAGCGTGGCTGTTTGATTACGCTGCGCCTGAACCGATGGTTCCAAATATGGCCCCATGGTAACAAATGGAGCCGCAAAAAAGGTCAGCAGTGAAATATTGGGATTTAATTTGAATCCGGCCAGTCGCCTTTGCGATGCCGAGAATTCGACAAAAGGTAGGTCTTCGGCTGTCGAATTTTCTGCTGTGACACCAGTCACCCAGGAATTTTCTATTCTACACAACAATAGATCAATTATCGAATTTAATGCCTCACCATCTTCCACACGACCGCAATGAAGCGCTTCCACAGCCCTTAATCCGGACAAGCGTGGTTTTTCACCAAGACCTTCCCCACCTTCTTCACTATAAAAATCCACGGCCTCTTGGCACCAAGTATCCACTGTACTAGCCTTAAGGATATGACCAGTGACGTTGCTCCGGAAACACGCATGATTTTTAATGTAACCCGGCCCGCCCACCAACTTGTGTCCGGTACGCTCAGTCACTTCCGAGGCAATTTCCTCGCAGGTTTTTTTTGTCAGGAAGGCCTGCGGCCCTGCGACAACATGATCTGACATTTTCTTTGCCCATCTTGTGAGCACTGCATGACGCGTACAGAGGGCGATCCTCATATTTTCCCACCGAATCCGCCCCGTACCGGATGCACCGGAAAAATCCTTACCTAACCGCCCGATGGCGGCCTCCAGAAAGTCAGCGGCACGCCGTATGTCCCTGCCACAGTCCTCCCTGAACCCGTGGGCGATTTCCGGAAGCGCGGCGATCACATCCACGGACTGCGTCACATTTTCGCCGTTCCGCACTCCGACTCCGAACAGCCTGAGCATTGATTGGCGCCACACCGGTACAGCAGAAAGAGATTCGTCAGGCATCGGATTTTCGATCGCTGGAAAACCAATCTCTAGGCGGCTGGCTGGTTTAATGACTGCCTGACCGCCGTCGTTCTCGCGGCTGGGGTGTGCAGATTCATCGACAGACTTCACGACCAGATCCAAGCGCAAGGACGAATGCTTCGATGAAGAATCCTTGCTTATCTTGTACGCAGAAAAATTACCTTCCTCATGTAAAATCTGAGGCAAGGAAGCATTCGATGAACTTCCGATGGTATTTACACTATTCGCCGGCATTATGCCTCCGAGTCATTTCCGGTTTGCGATATTTTATGCACCAGTAAACCCCGCATCAATTCACCTAAAGCATTATCTTCGCCGCATGAACATAATTTGACGTTCATGCATGTTGCACGCTTGAAATATGCCATCCCTAGCGACTTGAAATCTTTAAGAAATCTCGGAAGACCACTGTTTACGCCCAAAAAATGGTAGGAGGTTAAGGTGCGGTGGACTAGACTAAATCTGACAGTGGTTGGTTTTTTCATGCTGGCGCGCATTGGTGCGAAGGGCGCAGCCCGTAGCGGCAATGCGCGCCGCGAACAGCAAGGAGTCCGCCATGACTCAGGAGCAGAAGGTAATTCATGCCAAGGTCGGCATACTCGAGTTGGTCCGGCAACTCGGCAACGTCAGCTAGGCCTGTCGTGTGATGGGTTACTCGCGCGACAGCTTCTACCGATTTAAGGAACTGTACGATCGAGGCGGCGAAGCTGCGCTGCAGGAGATTTCCCACCACCGGCCGCCGCTCAAGAACCGCGTGGACCCACAAGTCGAGGCCGCCGTTGTCGAACTGGCCCTCGAATTGCCAGCCGTGGCATCGAAAGCAGTGAGCGACTCGGGCGTCATCGTTGGGTCGTCGAGCGCACACATGCCTGGTTTGCTAGTTTCGGCCAGCTCCGGATTCGCTTCGAGCGCCGCCTCGAGATTCATGCCGCTTTGCTCGCTCTGGCTGCCGCCGTCATCTGCTCTAGATTCGTGGATGACTTGTGTTAGCGACTCTTATGCAACAACGCCTTCCCGAGGAGTAGCTCGCACAAGCCCTCCCCACGCGCCCGCTGCGTGCAATCGCGCAGCCGAGGCCTATCTCAGTCGGCAAATCGCGCCAACACATTCCGGTCTCGAGAACGAACAAGATGCCGGTCAGCGCGGCGCGATTCGAAACAACAAGCGGACCGGCTTCTTCTCGCGTTGTGGTTTCGGCGGTGATAGCAACGGCTCAAACAGTGTTCAGACTGTCTGTTTATCTGAGTACGCCTGAAGTGCGTTGCGATAGCAAAGTTCCGCCTCGGCCCTCCTGAAAGTCATACAATTGCGCAATAGCCATCAAACGCCCGACGAATTCTCTTGAAAATACTAGTAAATTATAAATTTGAGCACAAATCTCTTATTCAATCTTTCGGGAATCTCAAAAAACTACGCTTTCGGTTGATATACCCCAAATTTCCCATTCCTTTTTCAATCCGATACTGGCATTGTTATCTTGACAATCCCATAAGCAAGCTCATCGGCTATTTACCACCTATAAAATAAGGATTACTATTCAATTCCGCAGCCCGACCCCGTAACAAGGATCGGATGACATCCACTTCCATGCTCAATCCATGTCACATAAGGCAATCCAGCCGCATGCTGTTCTTGCAGCATCGGCAACAAATGGTCCCTCAGCAGTCCATCTCCAACAGATCCTCGAGGCACTCCCACCCGGCACACGAGCGCCACTGTCCCGGATCGCACAACGCTCTGGCCTGGATCTCCATGTGGCTCGGCTGAGCGTCGGCGTGTTGTTAGAGAACGACCACCTTCAGCCCGTGCGGGTTGCGAACGCTCGCGGCTCCGTGCGTGTGCATTACATGCGAACGCCCGCCCGTACCGACAACACGGACTTCCGCACGCTGATGGCGGCGCTAGACCCCAACAAGATCTATGAAATGAATCGGATCGCGCGGGCTGTCGGCATTCCGAACAGCGAGACCCGATTGATTGTCTCTGCGCTCGTCGAGTCCGGGCAGCTAATGGTAGTTAAGAAGCAACATGGTAAGCGCACGCGCACCTTCTATCGACTCTCCCGCACCACACCGGTCGATTCAACGACCGAATTCCCGTCTGCTCCAATGTCCGACTGCGCCCCGAAACCATCCTCATACGAAGTATTCAAGACCATGAAGCCCGGCATTGGTTATTGCGCATCGTCGTTGGCGGAGCACCTAAATGTGTCCGTGCGACGCGCACGTGCATTACTGAGCGCTCTTCATCATGACGGCCACGTAGTCCGCATGAAGACGCCGCTCGAACATCACTCACGACCTGTCTATTTGGTGGCGGGCTCTCAACCAGATCGCACCTCAGCGGAGTCGACCGTACTAACATCGTGGTGGTCCACTCAGCCGACGTTCGATGTCGAATACGGTCGCTCGTTGCGCATGCTGCGCGCTATTGCCGAAGCCAGTCGACGATAACCAGTACCCGTCGGTCGCGAACATGAAAATGGTCAATCCCCCTGCGATGATGATCGTCGATTCAACAATGCAGAAAAAGGCCATCGAATTTCCGACCGACGACCAGCCCCTAGAAGTGGCGCGAGAAGCTGGCCGAGCTTGCCGGGTGAACGCGAAACAGACGTAGGAACACGAAGAAAGCCGTTGCGCCGCCGAGCCGACAGAAATGCGAGATCTCCCAGCACACATTGCGTATCCGGAAGATGCGCGAGGTCGCCAATCTCAAACTCGGCAGCTTGCCCTCAAATGTGCTCGGCTGCAGCGGCCGGACTATGCTCAACGCCATCGTCGCCCGTGAAGACAGCCCCGGCCGTCTCTCCGTTCTCGCGCAGGGTTACGCGCACAGGAAGGCATCCGAACTGCTCGCGGCATTGCGTGGACGTATTACCGCCCATCACCGAACACGACTCAAGCTCCCCCTGGACGTCATCGAGGCGTTCGAGCATACGCTGGCTGAACTGAACGCTACCTAAGAGACGGTTTCATAAAGACTGGTTGGCCCGCCGAAGGATATTCCAGCAGATCAAGCAGCAGCCGAGTTTAAGGAGCGCGCCGTGAATGTCGGCACGGCGCTCGAAACGAATGCGGAGACGACGAAAGTGATGCAGCCAGGCATGCGTGCGTTCAACGCCCCAGCGATATTTGCCACGGCCGCTGCCATGTTCGGTACGGCGCTTGGCGATCACCGGCTCGATACCGCGATCGCGCAATGCTCGTCGATGTTGCTCGGAGTCGTAACCGCGATCGGCGTAGACGACGGGTGGCCGCTGCAGCGGATGACCGCGCAATCCGCAAATCGGCGGAATCGCGTCGATCAGAGGCAGCAATTGCGTGACGTCGTTGACATTCGCGCCGGTCAGGATCGCGGCGAGCGGCGTGCCGTTGGCGTCGGTGACGATATGGTGCTTGGAACCGGGTCGCGCTCGATCGGTAGGGTTTGGCCCGGTTTTTGGCCCGCCCCAACGGCGCGACTCGATGATGAATCGACCGCGGCTCGCGAGAAGTCGATTTGATCTGCTGCTCGCAGTTTCGCGAGCAGCAACTCGTGCAAGCGATCCCATACGCCGGCGGTCTGCCAATCGCGGAGCCGTCGCCAGCATGTCACGCCCGAACCGCAGCCCATCTCGGCGGGCAGGTCGCGCCAGCGCAGTCCGGTCTTGAGAACGAACAGGATGTCGGTCAGCGCGGCGCGATTCGAAACAGGCAAGCGGCCTGGGTTCTTCTCGCGCCGCGGCTTGGGTGGCGGCAGTAGCGGTTCGATCAAGGTCCGCAGTTCGTCGTCGATGATCGGCCTGCCCATCTCCTCGGCCTCGGTTGTTCCGATGCCTGAGGCTAACAGCTCGCCGCGAAAGTTAACAGCCCCACGTGGCCTTTTTGAAACCGTTTCTAAGGAAAAGTGCTGGTGCAAATCCGACAGTGCGCTCTCCTCCTGACCACTATTCCCCGCGGGATGAGGTCGGACGGAATTCGTGGAGGCCAACGAGTTAAGCAGCGATCTGTTTCAGATAGAAGCGCTGCGTGAATGCGACAGGCGATCGAATTCAGACGCCCCTGCGTGCGTTGCTGGTTGCAGAAGATTTCGATGTATTCGCTGATCGAGTGCCGCGCCTGCTCGCGCGTGGCGAAGCGTTGATGATAGACCCGTTCGTTCTTCAACGTTCCCCAGAAGGATTCGATCGGGGCGTTGTCGTAGCAATTGCCGCGGCGGCTCATCGACGCCCGCATGTCGAACTGGCCGATGAGTGCTTGATAGGCCAGCGCACAATATTGCGACCCGCGAACGGCGCGGTGAATCAGACCTGGCGTCGGGCGTCGAGTCGCGACAGCGCGAAACAAGGCCTGCATGACCAGATGTTTCGTCATCCGTTCGCTCATCGCGTAGCCGACGATTTCGCCGCTGCACAAATCCTTCGGGCCGGCAAGATACAGCCAGCCCGTGCGACACGTGTCGCCGTCCGCCGGACGTAAATCGGTAATGTAGTGGATGGCAAAGTCTGTTTCTGTCTTGTCACG
>NZ_QTQM01000069.1:0-18373 GCF_003854225.1 Burkholderia sp. Bp8986
GGCCCGCGCCGACCACGAGTGCCAGTGCGAACAGCCAGTCGATGACCGACAGGCGCGCGAGGAACGGACGGTCGTCGCCCGGCCCGCACGCGCGAACCGCGGCCGGCGCGCGAAGTCGTCGAGGCAGCCGATACAGTGACGCGGCAACGGACATCATGCCGCCGCGTGACGATTGAATGGCTTTCATGAGCGTCACCAGGATGGAACCATCGGATGCAAATAAAAAGAGGCGCCCCGCCCCGGGGGAGACGAGACACCTAAACGATCGCCGCCGGCGCCGCTCGTCTGCCCGCCCCGCGGCACCTGCCGCATGTGACGCCGGTTCGGCGCTGGCGGCTCATTGCTCGACCGCCGGGCTCGCCGGGCTCGCCGGTGCGTCGGCTTCCGGCGGAAAGGCCTCGACATAGGCCGCGACCGCGCGCATGTCCTGTTCGGTCATGTTCGCGCACACGGACTTCATGATCGCGCCGCGTGGCCGCGTATCGGTTTCCCGGAAAACCCTCAGTTGCTTCATCACGTAGTCCGCGTGCTGGCCGGCGAGCCGTGGGAACCCGGTCATGCCCTCGCCATGCTGGCCATGACACCCGACACAGGCCGACACGCCCTTGTCCGGCAGTCCCGACACGAAGATCGCCCTGCCCGCGTCGAGCAGCAAGCGATCGCCGACCTCGCCGAGCACCGCCGGCTGGCTCGAGAAATAATCGGCGAGCTGCTCGATCTGCGCATCGGTCAGATGCGTGAAGCCCCACATGTAGCGCTTCGCATTCGGATCGGCGCGCGCGTGATGCTTGAAGTCGGTCAACTGGTCGACGAGGTATTCCTTGCGTTGCCCGGCGAGCTTCGGAAACATCGGCGATACCGACACGCCGGTCGCGCCATGGCAGTTCGAGCACACCTGCAATGCAATGGTCTTGCCCGACACGGCCGGATTGTCGACTTCCCGCGACCGCTCCAGGTCGTGACAACCCGATGCCGCCAGCACCAGCGCAAGCCAAGCGAAATGGGTCACCTTGTTCATGTCAGCGCTCTCCCTGCCGCAATGTCCGTCGCCCCGCCGGGTGTCAGAATGAAGCCAGCCATAGATAGATGAACAGCGTGTCGTTGTCCCTTGCATTGCGTCCGTTGCCGTCGTAGTTGGTCGTCGCGCCGAGGAACTTGGTGAAGTGCGTGTACTGGATACCGATTCGCACGTGCTGATCAGGTATCCAGAATATTTCCGGCGTCCACCCCTGCGTATTCGGATGGAAGTTCGCGCTCGCCGCATAGGCGGCGCTGTCCGCGGTTCCCGTCGTATTGAAGAACGACAGGCTGACGCCGTACTTCGATTGGTAGATGTACGACGCCTTGAGCCGCAACGAATTCAGGTTCGCCGCCGTGTTGTCGCTCACGACGAAGTTGTTCGGATCGTGAATGTTCTCGCGCACGTAGCGCGCTTGCGCGGTGATCGTATGCGGCTCGAGCAGGTACTGGTACTGCGTGTCGAAACCGTAGTCGCGATAGCGTGTCACGCCCGTGCCGAAGATCGGGAAACTGTTCGGGTCGTTCGGATAGACGTTGACGCTCAGCCCGAACGCGCCGACCATCAGGCTGTGCGGCCCCCATTCTCGCGTCAGCGCGATGCGCGCATACGGGTTGTAGCCGCGCAGATAGACCTGCGGGTGGTCCGGGTTGCCCGCGTGGTTGCCCTTGCTCAGGAACGACCAGATGCCGTCGGCGGTGCTGTAGGCGGTCAGCTCCGCATAGACCGTCTTGTTCCAGTACAGGTACCCGCCCATGCCGACGACCTGCATCGCGAGACCGCCCTCGATGATCGGCGTGACCGGAACGCCGGCCACCGGGCTGATCGCGGAGCCGATATACGGATAGCTCCAGGCCGGCGCGGTATTGAATACATCCTGCACGGTCGGGTTATTGTGCAGCGTCAGGCCGAGGATCAGATCGTTGGCCGGAGACATGATCCGGTCGACGAAGCGAAAGTCGGTGTTGTCCGATGCCCACCAGCCTTTCCATTTTCCGTTGGCATCCTGATGATCGTAGTTCGCATAGGTGAACTGTGCGAAGCCGCCGAGATGGTCGGTGATCTTCCCGGCGAGGAACACGCTCGCGAAGTCGAAGATCGGCAGGCCGTTCTTCGGCGTGACCGGATTGCCGCTGGCGTCGCTGTTGGCTCGCGTCTTGCTCATGTCGGCGACGGCCATCGCCGCGAGCGGAATCGTGCGCTCGCCCAACGTATAACCGTTCAGCTTGAACATGCGCCCGTACGGCGTCAGTTCGGGAAACTGGCCGCCGGCGTGACACGCGACGCAACTTTGCCCGGTCTGGCGCGCGAAGATCGGCAGCGCCTGCCCGACGGACGCGTGCAGCAACGCGAGCGCCACGACCACGATCATCCAGCCGCGATGCGCCCGGCGATGACGCGTGTCATGCCCGACAAGAAACGTTGTCATGGCGGTTTCCCTCCTCACGCCGTGTGGCCCGCGCTGCGCCGGAACGTCGCGCGATGCCTTCATTGTGCGAAGCGTCCGCGAGACCCGGCATGGGGAGACTTCCTCCATTCGCGGTCTGATTCCTACTCCATCTCGACGCGCGCGGCCGCTCAGGGAACGATCCAGCCTCCGTCGGCGGCAAGCTTCGCGCGATCCGGCCCGGCGAACCGCGCGATATAGCCGCCCTTCGACGCGAAGCGCTGCCCGGGCGCGAGCGTCAGGCGCGGGTAGTAGCCGGTCAGGATGCGACGTTCGAGCATGTCCTCGATGCGCTCGACGAGATACTCGCCCACGAACGCATCGACCAGATGCTTCAGCGTCTCGGCGAGCAGGCCGCATGCGAGATACGTGTCGGCCTGCACCTGCGGCGCGACCATCGGGATGTGCCGGATCGTGAACCAGCCGAACGCGTAGTCGACGCGCACGCGCCGCCCTTCGGGCAAGTCGAACGGATAGGCGACGCGCGTCACGCCGCGCCAGCGCGTCGGCAGCGGCGTGCTGTCGAGCCCGCCGAGCAGCCCCGACATGAACACCGTGTCCGACGCGGGCGGCACATGCTCGAGCGCCGCGAGGTCGGGTGGCCGCAGCCACAGCACGAGTGCATCGTCGCGCGGCATCCCGTGCAACGCATGTGCGACATCCTCGTGAGGCGCAAGCGCGCGATTCGACACCGCGATGCCGTGCGCCTTCAGCGCGGCGGCCAGCGCCTGTGCGCCCCGCTCGCCGTTGTCGCCCGCGCGATAGACCTGCCTGACCGTCTTCACCGGCCGCGCACCGGCTTCGTCCAGGATGCGCTTCGCGATCAGGTCCGACTCGAGCAGCACGCCGCGCGAGAAGTACACGGAGTAGAAATCGTGATCGGTCTCGACCGGCACCTCGACATTCGGAAACAGGCACGGCACGGCCTGCTGTTCGCAGAAGTCGTGAACGGGCGCCCAGTTCCTGCCGCCGAGCCCCGACACGACGGCCAGCACCGGCTGTCGCGCGAAATACTGCCTGAGCTGCTCATGCCACGTGTCGGGCGGGCCGGTGAGCGACCACACATGAAGCTCCCAGCGCCGATTGACCATGAACATCATTTTTCGCGTCGAGCGCAGCGGCGGCGTCGCGCCGAACGGAAACGCGTTCTTGTCCGCGAAGTAGTGCTGCAGGACGTCGAGCATGCCCGCCCGCTTCACCGGGTCCGCGTCCGGCGTGACGATCGTCGCGAAATGCAGCATCGTGTCGGTCACGCCCGACGGCCGGCGGCGATCGAGGCGCTTCAGATAGGCCGTCAGCGCAGCCATGTCGGCATCGCCGAGCGCATACTGCGGCATCAGCCTGCCGAGCGGCTTGCCGTCCGGATCGATTCCGTCGCGCACGGCCCGTGCGAGCCGTTCCTCCGTGTACGGTTCGCGATCGGTGCGCATGCCGGCAACGTACGGGATGTCGAGATCCTCGGCGGTTTGCGCGCGCGGATGCGCCAGATAGCGCCACGTGATCGGCGGGACCGTGTTGTCGCCTTCCTTCGAACCGAGGCCGCTGCGCCGGTGGCAATTGATGCAGGCGGCCGCCGCGCCGCGCAGGCGCACGCCGTCCGGATGCACGGCTTCGAGCGGCGCGCCCGAACCGAGGACGCCGCGCTGGTAGATCGCCTCGCCCGCGTCCGCCCGCGCGACGGGCACGGGCGCGACCGGCGCGACAGGCTCGGCGGCCACCACCTCGTCGCAGCGCGCGTAACCGGCGGGCGCGCACAGCGCGGCCAGCAACATCCAGCGCGCCAGCCTCCGGCTCACGGCAAGCGGACGCGCCGCCACGAGGACGCGCAGCCGCCGCCGGATGCCGTTCATGGCCGTGCCGTCGGCAGGCCGGCACGCGGCGGCGCCGGCGACACGCTCGCATCGATCGCGACCGAACGGCGTCCGCCCGGCGACGCGGGCCGCGTGAAGATCGCATCGTCGAGCGGCGGATTCAGCGACACCTTGTCGATGACCAGCGTGTCCCTGTTCGGGGAAGCCGCCGCATGGCTTTCGATCCTGAACGGGATCTGCAGGCCGTCGACGCCCTTGAAATCGCTGTAGCTCACTTCGACGGTGACCAGGCCGCGCGGGCCGCGCAACTGACGGTCGAACTTCACGTCCAGGAACGTGCGGCCATCGATCCACACATGGCGAACCGCGCCGGAAGGCAGCGTCACCGCGAGGCGGTATGCATCGTGGCCGCCGATCTGGTCGACCCCTTCCAGCGCCACGCCGACGCCCTTCGCGTCGTGATCGATCAGCGGCCCGTCGATCACCTGCTCGTCACGCGCCGACCTGATCTCGTCGCCCGAATACGGCCGCGGACTCGCGCCCAGCTTCCAGCCTTCCCTGCCGTCGAAGACGCGCACACTCTTCTCGTTCAATACCGTCAGCTCGAAGCGCGTCTTGTTCGGCCGCTTCATCGCGAGGACGAACGGCATGTCCCGCACGGGGGCGTTCGCGCTGTCGACATGGCCGAACCAGACCATCGTCCGGACCTTGCGCCACGCGTCGAGCCCGCCCCGCGCGGCGACATTCTTCTCGACGATCTGGTCCGCGGTGAGACCCTGCCCCGGTACCTGCTTGCACGCGCACAAGGCTGCCGCCATGCAGGCGGCGAGCACCCACGATTCGATTCGCTTCATGGCCTCGGTCCTCGCCCGATCGTCCGGCTAGCGGCTCGACACCCTGGCCGCCCCGAGCTGCGGCTTGCCGAACGACGCATCGTCCACCGGCTGATTCACCGCCACGTGATCGATCGTCAACTTGTGCGTGCCCTTCACGCCGGCAACGGCCGTCTCGAGCGTGTGCGGCACGACGACTCCCCCCTCCTTGCGGAAGTCGCGGAAGAACACGGAGACGCCGTGCGCCCTGCCGTCGAGCACGCGCGGCTCGCCGTCGATCTTCAGCTCGAGGAACGTGGCCGCATCGATCCACACGCGACGCTCCGCGCGCTCTTTCGTCGTCACTTTCAACACGTAGGCACGATGTCCTTCCACCGTTTCCGAGCCGATCAGCTGAACCGTGCTGCCCTTGCTCGCGTAATCGACGAGCGGCCCGTCCAGTTCCGCGGACTGCGCCGCCGACTTCGCCTCGGCCGGCGTATAGGGCTCGACTTCGTCACGGCCGAGGAACGGCCGGACTTTCCAGCCCTGCGCACCGTCATAGACCTGGAACGCCGTCTGCCCGTTGAAGCGGACTTCGAAGCGACTCTTGTGCGGACGCTTCATCGTCATCACGAACGGCAGCGCGGTGTTCTTCTTGCCGCCGGCCTCCATCAGCCCCGACATCGTCAGCGTGTTGACCGTGCGCCACGCTTGCAGCCCGCCGCGCGCCGCCACGTTGCGCTCGACGATCTGCGCGGCGCTCGCGTGCCCCGCCGATGCCGCCTTGGCCTGGGCGGTGCCTGCCGCCGAGGCCGCGATCGAGTCGGGCGCCAGCGCAAGCAAACCCGCCAATGAGACCGCCCCCATTGCTACCGAAAGAAACCGGGTCATGAGTCTTCTCCTGTCCCTGTGCCGCGCATCGCGGCCGCATCGTCATTCGACCAGCAGCCCGTCGATATGCAACGATCCGATGATCACGTTCACGCGTTCGCCGACCTTGACGACGTTGCCCTTGTTCGAAAACACCATCCAGTATTCCCGGCCGGCTTCGAGCCGGCCGCTTTGCCGCAACTGGCCAATCTTGTCCATCACCGGCACCTCGAGCAGCGCGTGACTCGTCTGCCCGTACAGATACGGCGTCACGCCCCGGTCCGCGAGCCGTTTCGCCGCGACCGGATCGGTCACGCGATAGCTGAACCGGATCAGGTTGTCCGAAGCGATCCGATGCACCTTCAGGTCGTCGATCCCGCGCGTCACCATGAAGTAGGTCCGCGCCCGCTTCGGCAGGTCGGGCCGATACGGCGAATGCTTGGCGCCGGCCCCCGCAGTCGCCGCCTGCTGGGCCGCGACCGGCCCCGCGAGCGCGGCGGCGGCAACGCAGGCGGCGACTGCGCAAAGCGCCGGCCGCCGGCGCAACAAACGTGAACGGTTCATTGCCTTCTCCATTCAAGGTAGCGTCACCAGCGGGGTGAGCGGCAGGCCACCCACGCCGTCGGTCAGCACCGTGCCGAGCGCCAGCGGATCGATCGGCAGGCCGCCCACGAGCCCGGACGGCAAGAACTCGACCGCACCGATGTCGTACTTCCCCTGTTGCGGACGCGTCGTGCCGAAGAAATCATGATTCGGCGCACCCGACTGCGTTCCCGCGTCGATCGCGGGCGAACCTGCGCGCGGCGAGTAGTTGCCGAGCAGCACGCCATACCCGGAGCCGCCTGACACGATCGACATGTTGAACAGCGACAGCGGGCCGTACGACATGTTGATCCACTGATTGCCCTCGTCTGGCACCGCCGACGGCAGCAGGCTGAACAGCGGGTTCGGCAGCACAGTGTCCGAGATGCCGGGCGGCACTGCGAAGCCGTTTCCGCCTCCTTCCGGCGGCACGCGCGCGCCATTGCAGTACTGGCTCACGACCGACGGGTTGGCCCCGCTGTTGTTCGCGCCCGGGTAGTCGCCCGCATCGGTCAGGATCGAGTACTGAGGGCTCAGCGTGAGACCAGACTGATGGTTGCTCGGGCCCGTGTCGCCATATGCACCGATGTCCCAATAAACCGCGTTCGGATCGCAATAACCCGTCGCATGCCCGGCCTGGTTCAACGTCGGGTTCAGCGCAACCGTGTTCTGCAGCCCGGGGATGTTCGGATTCACTCCGGACACCGTGATGAAGAACGTACGGTTCTGCCAGAACACGTTGTTGGTCAGGATCGGGTTCGAGAACGTCGTGCAGTTCGGCAGACCCGCCGGACACGCGACGCCGGGCGCGGTGAACGCGGCGATGAAGTTCGCCGTATGCCGCGCGGTCTCGAGTCCGGCCGGCTGGTACGTCGACGTCGTGATCGGATTGCACGTCGTTTGCGCGCCGACCGTGGTGCAGTTCGGCGGCCCGACGTTCGCCTGGGTGGCCGCATCCGTGTTGAACAGCACGCCGGCGGACGCCGTCGCGTCGTTCGACATCACCGTGTTGTTGACGAAGCTCACGCGCACCGCGTCCTGCAGCGACACGCCGCCGCCGCCCCAGCCCGCCACGTTGTTCGCGATGATGTTGTTGATCACGCGAACCGTGTACCAATTCGCCGCATTGTTGGGGCTGCGCTCCACGTCCGTGCCGTTCACCTGCTGCAGCCGCAACCCGCCGCCCTTGCCGCTCTCCGCCGTGTTACCCATGATCAGGTTGCCGTCGATCACGAGCCGCGGCCCGATACCGTCGGACAGTTGCGGTGCGCAGTCCACGTCGACCGTCGAGTTTTCGCAGAAGGTGCCGTCCGGCGGCACCCCCTGGGCGATGATGCCGCCGCCGTAGGTGGGCAGTGTCGGGTTGTTGCTCTGGTTGAACAGCACCCAGTTGTGCGAGATGTCGCCGGCGTAGCTGAAGCCGAAGTGCGCGACGCCTCCGCCGTCGCCGCTGCTCATGTTGCCGCACACCCAGTTGTAGTTGAAGTGATAGTTGTCGGCGCCCGAGCAGAACACCACGCCTCCGGCCGACGACGGCGTGCTCGAATTGATTTCGTCGCCGTACGCCGCGTTCGACGTCACCGAGTTGTGATGCACGTTCACGGCCTTGTTGAAGCCGAACGGAAGCTGGGTGATGCCGTCGGCCGCGATCGTGCCGTCCGGGACCTCGACCTGGCCGACCGAGATGCCGCCGGAAAGCGTGCCCGCGTTCGCGAACACACGGTTGTTCGACACCTCCATCAGATGGTTCCAGCCGTGCAGGAAAATCCCGCCGCCGCCTTGCGAGCTGTTCGTGACCGTGATGCCGTCGATGCGCGACGGATTGCACAGGAAGTTGCTCGGGTTATTCCGGCAATCCGGCGGGTTCGGCTGGAACCGCGTCGGGCCCGTGAGCGGCACGCAAATGCCGTTCGCGGTGCAGTTCGGGTCGGGTTGCGGCACGCCGCCCACCAGCACGTCCCGCACGCCCTTGCCGAGCACCGTGATGCCCGCGCCTTCGTACGCGCCCATCAGCGTCGGCTCGAGCAGCATTTCGCCGAGGTTGCCGTTCAGGTTCGAGTCCCACCCCACGGTCGGCTCGAACGGGATCGGGTCCACCTTGCGCTGCATCGCCGTCGGGCACGTGTACGTGCCGGTCGGATCGAACGGGTTCGATGCCGAGATCATCGCGCCGTTCATTGCGACACCGAACAGGCAGTCGACCTTCCTGCGCCACGCGTCCATCTTGCCCGATGGATGCGTGTTCGCGTTGATCACGACCGACGGGGCGCCGACGCCCTGCAGCCGCACCGGCTTCCACATCACGACCATTTCGTTGTAGGTGCCCGGACCGACGATGATCAGGTCGCCCGGGGTCGCGTTGTCGATCGCGGTCTGGATCGCGTCGTTGGTCGCGTTCTCGCCGTTCACGTAGGTCGGCGCCTTGCCGCCCACCGTCACGGTGACCGTATCGATCGTGTTCTTGCCGCTGGCGGTCGTGACGACCAGTTCGCCGCACGACGCCGGCGTCAGCACGCCGCGCTGGTCGACGGTGCAGCTCGAGCCGATCAGCGGCGTGACGACGACATGGATCTCCGAGTCGGTCCACGACTGCACCGAAGCTACGTGGCCGCCGATCGTGACCTTCCCTTGCGTCGCGCCGAAGCCATAGTGGCGCTTGACGAATTTCTGGTTGAACGGCGCGGCGGTCGCGGCTGGCCCGTTGTACGCGTTGTTCGGCACGACCTGGTCGCCGAGCGCCTTGATCGTCAGCTGGTGACCGACCGTGCTGACCCACGGGCCCGCCCCTCCGCCGCTCGAGTCGCCGGTCACGCTGGCGATCGCGGGCGTGCCGTCCGGGTACGCACAGTCAGGCGGGTTGTAGCCGGACGCAAACGCCTGCACCGGCACCACCGGCGTGTCCATGTACTGGGTCTGTCCGGGCATGAACGGGATCTCGTAGCAGAACTGGCTGTATGCCGGGTTGAACATCGGATCGCGGATCGTCTTCCCCGGATGCGCCGGGTCGGGCATGTCCGGATCGTTCATGCACGCGACCATCATCGTCGGCGCGTAGCCGGTCGGGTTCGGCGGGTTGACCTGCCACGTCGAATAGTTCAGCCCGTTGAAGATGCCCCACGAATCCGAATACGTACGCGCCACTTCATTGCCGGCGAAGTCCTTCATCGAGATCGGCACGTTCGGCACCGCGAACTTCTCGCCGAACTGCGGCGAGTACGGATCGAACTCGGACGAGAAGTCGTCGAGCATGAAGCCGGTGTAGTGCGCGGCGACATGCGTCGAGCTGAACAGCCAGAACTTGGCGAGCACCGACATCTCGTTCGTGAGCGTGACTTCCTTGCGGTCGCACAGGTGCCGCGAGGCACCCGCGAACGGCGCGACCTCCTTCGAGCCCGGGAACAGGCTGATGTAGTCCGGCACGATGCGCAGCGCGCCGACGCACGGCCAGAAGGTCTCGACACTGCCCGTGTCGCCTTCGTGCCGCGGCGTCGAACCGAGATCGGACGTCGGATTCTGCGCATTGTTCGGGTTGAAGGTCGAATTCATCGCCGCCTGGTCGGGCAGGATGAAGATGTTGCCGAGGCCGCCGAACTGCTGCGTCACCGGGGCGATGTAGTTGTCGCCGATCAGGATGTTCTTGTCCTCCTCCTTCACGAGCTCGTAGCCCGGCGGCACCACCACCTCGACGACGTATTTCCCGGTCGGCAGCATCTTGGTGCCGTCGCCCGACGGATTCGCCACGCAGATCGTGCAGTTCGTGCCCGTCGGCAGGCCCGTCGACGGATCGCGCGTCGTCACGCTCGGGAACTGGTACATCCCGTCGTAGGGCGCCGGCTGCACCTGGTTGAACGCATGCATGCCGTCATAGCACTTGAATTGCGAATTCGCAGGCAACGCGCGATGCGTCGGGTCGAGCCACTGAGGGCTGTTCTTCAACGTATAGAAGAACGGGTCGCTCGCCTCCTGCCCCGGGCAGTTCATGTTCGGAATGCCGTCGGAGCGGAAGCCCTGCGCCCAGTCGTCCCAGCTGCTCGTCTTCGTCGTGTCGACGAGCGCGAGCGTCGTCGTACCGTCCGTCGCCGTATCCTCCCGGTACAGGTTGACCGTCACGTTCGGAATGTTCGGCGTCCAGCTCGTGTGAATCAGCAGCGCCGGGTCGTCGAACGGCCGCGTCGACGCGTAGATCACCTCGCCCTTGATGCCGCCGTTCTCGGTCGGCCCGTACGGCTTCTTGCCGAACTCGATGAACGAATTCTGGCCGGAGAAGCCCTGCCAGCCTTCGGTCGTCACCCACGGCGGGTCGATCCGCGCGGTCGACGGGTTCGTGCCGGACTGGTCGGTGCAATCCGCGTCGTTGCAATACTTGGCGCCCGGCACGCGCAGGTTCGTCGGCAGATGCGCGGTCGAGGATTCGATCGTGTTGGCGAAATTCGCCGCGATGTTCGAGTTGCCGCCGCCAGGCGTGCCGTCGACCGGGCCGCCCGCGTCATACACCACGTGCACGCCCGTCTGTTTGTAGCGCGTCGTGTCGGCTTCGGCCACGTACCAGTTGAACAGCGGGAACACTTCGTTGAATCCGGCGAAGCCGTTCAGGTCCGTGTTGTTGAAATTCGAATAGCTCCCGTCGCGGAAACGGATGTTGGTCGGCACGAGCGTGAGCCCGGGCTCGCTGTCCTGCGACACGCCGTCGCCGTTCTGGTCGAAGAAGGTCCGCGTGTACAGATTCGTGTGCCACTGCAGCACGGGGATATCGCCGAGGTCCTTGGACTGTCCGCCCTTCAATTGCGTCGCCGTCGCCAGCCCGTCGACGATCTGGTCGTTCCACTGATCGAAGACCGTGATGCGGAACGTGCCGTCGGGCAGGCCGCTGATCTTGAACGTGCCGTCGGGATTGCACTTGGTAAAGGCGATGTCCTCGCCGTCGGTATCGCCGACGCTCACGTAGCACTGCGTGAAGCCGAGCGAATCGCGCGAGCCCGAGCCGTACAGGTTCTCGTTCGGCGGACGGCTGTAGTGCAGATTCGTGATCCGGCCGGCGACCGAGTTGTTGCAGATCGCGCCGGCGCATACCACCGGCAGCCGGTCGTTGATGATCTTCGGATTCGCGAAGCCGATCGACACGTGGAAGCCCGCGGGCCCGAACTCCTGGAAGTACGACGGGCCGCCGACCTTGATGAACGCGTCGTGCGCCTTCTGTCCGTCCAGCGTGTTGGTCTGCAGCCATTCCTCGCCGCGGCCGGTCCGGTCGGCGCCCGGCGTCGCGACGACGCCATAGCGTCCCGGCATCAGGTTCGCGATGACCGCCTGGCCAACCAGCGGCGACAGCGTCTTGCCGTCGGACTCGTACTTCGGGCAGGTCGGGATCATGCCGACGAGGCCGTCGGTCGACGTCGTCGAAATCGGGCAGGCGTTCAGGCCCGTGGCGGGATCGCGGGTGCCCTGCAGCGAGTTCGACAGCGGCATGTTGAACATGTCGTAGGTCATCTGCCCGGTGGCGTCGCCGGTGCCGCCGGCATCGTCGAACAGCTTGATCTCGAACCCGCCGAGACCCGGCTCATGCGCGCTGCCGAAGGCGTCGTTGCCGCCGCTCACGTCCACTTCGCCGTTGACGGGCGCGTCGTCCTCGAACACGAATACCGAGATCTTCGCGGTCTGCAACGGCGTCTCCTGCACGAGCACGTTGACGTTCTTCTGGGCCGGCGCGATCGGCGCGCCGCCCATCGTATGACCGCAGGTGCCCGTGCCCGGCGCGAAATCCGCGCCGCCGGGGCCCGACGGGCAATCCTTTGAAATGTCGAACTGCCGCATCGCGCCGGTGGGGTTGTTCGGATCGACGGGTTTCGGGGCGCCGCCGCCATTCGAGAAACTGTTACCGGCATCGCCCGGCAGGATCGAGATGTAGTAGTGCTTGGTTGGATCGAGCGACACCTGGCTCGGATCGACCGGCACCTGCTGCGCGGCACTCGTGCGGCATGCGCCGTCGCCGATGTCGCACACCGCGGGCACATGCGTGTTGGTGGCGGGATCGAACACCGTCTGCCCCGACTCGCACGCAACCGTGCCGACGCAACCCGCCGCGACCACCGGCATGTAGCTCGTATGGAAGCTGGTGCCGAGACTCGGCACCGGCAGCGGCGGACAGTTCGCGGGGCGCGGTGTCGTGTTCACCTGGCAGGCCGGGTCGATCTGGAACGTGCGGTCTTCCTCGATGATCCAGCGGTAGTCGGTGAGCTGCACGGGCGTCTTGCCCGGTGCCGTGCTCGGCCCGTCCAGCACCTTCACGGCGAGCCCGCTGCCGCCCTTGAACGTGACCGCAACGTTCGCCGGGGCGCTCGCCGTGTTCTGCGAGTTGACCGCCGTATACTTGAAGGTCACGCCCGCGGTCGCGGCGCCGACGGGCGGCGCGCTCGGCGTCACGGAGAACGAACCGTCCGCATTCAGCGTGACGGTGCCGCCGCTGACGCTGCCCGGCACCACTGCCGCGGTGAGCGGCAGGCCGCTCGGGTCCGTGTCGTTGACAAGCACGCCCGGCGCGCCGATCTGCAGCCGCGACGCGATGTTGCTCGTGTAGCTGTCGTCGTGAGCGACCGGCGGCCCGGACAGGCAGCCGGCGGCTTGCGTGCACGCGGCCAGCGTCACCATCGCGGTGACCGCGGGATTGCCGTTCGCCTGGTACACGAAGCTGTCCGACGTCGCACCGGCATTGGGCACGTAGCTGAACGTGCCGTCCGGGTTCAGCGTCACCGTGCCGTTGGCCGGCTTGGTCACGAGCTGCACGCCATAGACGCCGACGTCATTGGCGATCACCCCTTTCCCGGGGTCCGCCACGGTCAGCGTGTTGCCCGCCACGAGGAAGTACTTGTCGGGATTGGCGACGACGTTCTGGCCGCCTCCGCCTGCGGAGGGAAGCGCGCCGTTGTTGATGCTGAGATATGCCTGCATGCCGCCGTCGCGCTGGTTGTTGGTGGACAGGCTCAGTTGCCGGTCGAACACCGGCAGCGCGGGCGCATTCAGGCCCGGCGCGGTCATCATCACGTCGTAAGTCTTGCCGGCCGCCAGGAACACGGACGACTGCACGCGCGGATTGCCGGGCAGCGGATTGCCGTCCTCGGCGACGAGCGCGAAGCCGGAGACCTGCGGGGTGCCGCTCTGCGCGCCGACCACCGACGGCACGTGCATCCGCAGGCCCGCGTTGACGAAGCGCAGGAGCACCTGGCCGGTCGACACGGAAGCCGTTGCTGGGAACGACGAGCGCTCCGGATGCGTACGATCGAAAGCGACGCCGTTGATCAGGTAATAACGCGGATCGTAGTTCACGGCCGGCGGATAGCAGGTGCCGAACGATGAGGAGTGCGAATCCCCGCAGCCACCGGAAAGGCCGGACCATACCTTGGTTTCGCTGAAGCCGGTCGTCGCCACGGCCGCGGCGACCGCGGCGTTCTGCACCGGATCGATTTCGCTCAGCACGAGCGGGATGTCGGCATCGTATGGCACGCCCGGATAGGCGACCGGTCGCGACGTTGCGGACGCCGGCGGCGTGCTCACCACCAGCACGCCGTAGAGGCCCATCGGCCCCTGGATCGACGGATGGGAGCCCGATTCGATCAGGTAGGTGCCGGGGCGCAGGTTGTTCCACGTCAACGCCGTCGTCGCGCCGTGCGCCACTTCGGTCGAGAACGACTGAACCCGCGGCCCTTGCGCGGGCGGCGTAAACGTCGCACCGCTGCCGGTGCCGGCGATCGGCCAGGTCGTCGAGGTCTGGGTCGGATGCACGGGGCTCGGGGTCGACGTCGCCGTCTTGCCGAGACCGCCGCCCAGCTGGCCGACGATCACGAGCGACGTCGGCACGGAGGCCGGCAGACTGTTCGTGAGCTTGATCGTCAGCGACGCGCCGGACGGCACGGTGATCACCACCGGCGACCAGCCCGATCCGGCGCCCGGATTGGCCGCCGCACAGGTGGCCGGCGCCACGGCGGCCGCCGAGCACGTGTAGCCCCACATCGGCACGATCTCGCCGTCGGGCATCGTGGCAGTCACGGCCTTCGCCGTCAGGTTCACGGTCTGGGCGAGCGATGCCTCGCTCGCTGCCAGCAGCATCGACGCGGCGAGGCTCGCCTTGGCCAGGCGGAGAAACGTCGCCTTGAACTGGATGAATCGCATTTCCGTTCTCCCCGCCTCTAGTTGCCTTCGTTGATCACGAAGACTTGTGGATCGACGAGCATCATCATCATCATTCCGCCCGGGAAGATGTTGTTCGTGGTGATCTCGCGTTCATTGTGCGAATGCCACATGAATGCAAAGCCCGCTTCGCTTCCCGGCGGATTCGCGATCGTGCCGCTCGGCGGCGTCGTGCCGGTCGGCGAGGTCGCGCGAATCGTCGCATCCGGTCCGAGATAGGGACTGCCGCCATACCACGCACCGTTCGTCAGGATGTGCGAGTCGGGCAGCGTGACCGGTCCGCCGCTGCCGACGTTGCCGAACGGATGCGCTTCGAGCGCCTTGTTGTGGTCCGCGCACCATTCGTAGTAGTTCGGCGCCGTCGGGTCCGCGGTGTAGTAGCCGTTCGCATCGGGAATGCAGACGCTGCCGTCGCCGGGCTTGTGCCCGTAGACGTCCCAGTTGAGCCCCTTGCCGGTCCAGTAGAAGATGCCGTCCAGGGTTTCGCCCGGCGTCGTGGTCGTGGTGAACAGCAGCGGGCCCGCGACCTTGGTCGCGTCCGTCTTGGCAAGCAGCAGGTTGCCGTCACGCGCGAGCACGCGGACGTGGTTGCCGTGCTCGTGGAACGGATGCTGCCAGCGGCCCGTGCCGATGATTCGCAACAGCACCAGCTCGCCGGGGTGCATGTGCGGATTGCCGTTGTAGGGCTGATGCGGATACTGCATCGCATAGTTCGGATCCATGTCGTCCGGCATCGAGCGGCCGTTGATCATGAAGTACGCGGGATGATAAGGCTCGGTCTCGACGGTCATGCAGCCCGTCGGCAGCGTGCACGTCTTCGCGGCCTCCTGCTCGGCCTGCGTATGGATGCGCGGATCCATTTCGGAGAACTGAAAAAGATACTCACGGTCGTAGCACGCCGAAACATGGTTGTATGCCGCCGCCGCGTTGCGGTAGTCCGGCTGGCCGTCGGGCAGCGTCGCGCCGACTGCGCGGCATCCCGCCGGCACGGCCAGCACGCCCGGCGCCGAGGTCGGCAATACGATGATCGCGCCATAGAGGCCCATCTCGATCTGCAGGTCGCCCCGTGTGCCGCTGTAGTAGGCATGCGTGCCGGGCGTCGCCGCGACGAAACTGTAGGTGACCGTGTTGCCGTGCGACGCCTCGCGCGTGAGCAGCCCGGGCACGCCGGTGAGCGCGGCCGGACACGAGCCGTCGGGATTGAGCGCCGCCGCGCACACCTGGAATCCCTGAAACAGGATCGACGTGTTGCCCGCGGCCGCGGGCAGGTTGTTCGTGAGCGTCACCGTGATCACGTCGCCCTGTCGCACGATCAGCGTCGGCCCGGGAATCTGCATGCTCGGGCAGTTCGCCCCCGTGATGCCCGCCGGCGAGAATCCCGCCGGCGCCGTGCGGCAGCCGTAGCCCCACGAATAGACGCTCGTGCCGTCCGGCTGGCTGATGCGGCTCGCTTCCGCGCTCAGGTCGAAATGCGTGCCGGTGATGCCCGGCGCGGCGGCCAGAACCGGCCCGCAGAGCAATGCGGCAAGCATTGCCACGGCGAGCCGTACGAGCCGTCCGGCACCCGTGCACATAGCGGTCCGGATGTCATGAGTGAAGTGGCCCACGATATTTCTCCTAGATGCAGGACTTCGTAGCCGGGTTGAGCGCGGCCGGGCAGATGCGGACCTCCGTCATCAGCCCCCCGAAGTTCTCGGCGTCGTTCGACAGGTGATCGAGATTCGGCGTGTAGAGGTAGTAGACCGACCCCGGCGCGTACTTCGTCGTGTCGCTCGCATCGAGAATCACGTCGATGGATTCGCCGCCGCCGAGCGTGATCGAGTTCGTGTAGTAGGTCATGTCGTTGCCGGCCATGTCGCGCAGCAACCGGGCGTTGACGCCGATCACGTGCATCCTCACGCCCAGCGACGCGAGCGTCTGGAATTCGGTGACGTCGAGATCGGAAATCCTGAGCAGCGCGCGGCCGCCGGCCGGGATATTGATGATGGTCGGCAGCGGCTGGGAAACATGGGCCGTGCCGTCGGCCACCGGGGTCTGCATCGGCCCCTGGGTCACCGTGTCCGGATAGCTGCGCCCGTTCAGCATGAAGTACTTGTCCTTCATGTCGGTGAACGGTTCCGGGTTGAACGTCATCCCCACGAAATGGAAGTTCGGATCGAAGCCGTGGATCTGCACCGGATACTCGACGTCGTATGCAGTCGAACCGTCGCCGTCGTTGTACGCGTAGAGCGTCGGCTTGCCGCTCTTGTCGTTGACGTGCAGCACGCCATTCGAAGGCGGCAGCGGCGTCGAGCACAGAATGTCGTTGCCGCACCGCGTACGAAGATCGCCTTGCTGCGCCACCAGCGCGGCGTACAGCGAATGGCCGGACGGCACCCGGTTCTGGCGCGGCCGCACGAAGATCTGGCCGACCATCCCCATCTGGAGGTGCTCCGGCGGCGTGATGTGGCAGTGCCAGAAGTAGGTGCCGGCATCGGGCGCGAGATAGTAATAGGTGAAGCTGGCGCCGATGTTGATCGCCACCGACGCATCCGGCACGCCGTCATAGAACGACGACGCATTCGGATAACCGTGGAAGTGCACCGTGTGCTGCTCGAACAGGTCGGGGCGCATGATCATGCCGACGTTCGTGAGCGTCAGGAAGAACTCGTCGTCCTCGTCGATCGCCATCTCGGGCGCCGGCATGTTGCCGTTCATCACGCCGATGTCCATGATCGGGCGCGGATCCACATGGCCGGTCAACTGGCCCGGCGGCGACGATTCCGGGTCGGGCACGAGGCCGACCGCGCCGTTGTAGGTCGGGTCGGTTCTCGGATCGCCGACCGTGTTGAACACCGATGCGAATTCCGTACCGGCGCGGCCGGCCTGGATGTCGGCAATGCCGGACAACGGGCCGAAGGCAAACAGGTACGTCTGCGTGCCGTCGGCCATGGTGGCGTACCCGTCACCGCCCGAGATCTGCTGACACTTGATGGCGCCGTTGACGATACCGGTCGGCGTGGAGTTCAGCCCGGTGAAGGACGGTCCGGTGTAGGCGGGTTCCGCACCGCCGGCCGGCAGCGCCGTCGGATGGGACGGCGTGGTGAACGGACATTGAACGCGAAACGTTTGGGCAAACGAGGGAACGGCGCACATCAGGAGCAACAGTGCCGCCACACTGCTGCAACACGCGCGGGTACTGAACATATGACCTCCATCCAAGGGGTCCGCCAGCGACACGCGCTGGACGTCATGCTCTGCTGCAGACGCGGGCCGCGAAGCTTTCACGGCCCGTACCGGCATTCTGCGGACGCGCGCGCAAGGCCGGGATGGGTCACCCCCCTACTTTTGCATAGGGGGTCCCCGGCGAACGGGGAGCATCATTTGCCGCACGATCGGCGCACACCGCGCGGGCATGCCGGCGGCGCGGCCAGTCGATGATCGAAATGACGGAAACGAGGTCCGGCGCCGAACAACGCGGCGATTCGGGGGAGGATGGCTGGCGACGCGGTAGACTTCGCTGTGGCGCAAGCGCGGCGTTCAGGCCCTGATGGCGGGCTTGCCGGGCTGCAACGGGAAACGACGGGCAAAAAAAAGGTTCATCGCAGGAAACCGTGGAGGGTTTGGGAGCGATTGCGTAACCTGACGCCTGACTTTAAGGACGTCAGGAGAG
>NZ_QTQM01000070.1:0-17714 GCF_003854225.1 Burkholderia sp. Bp8986
CGCGTTGGCCGTGGGCGAAACATCCCGGTCCCCGGGCATCGATCAGATCCAGGTGGATGCGCCGGTCCCGGCCGACACCATGGCGGCTGAATCGTAAGCGTCAAACCGAGGCCGTCTTGACGGTCAGAACTTGACCTCTGAGAGCCGCTGGTTCGCAAGCACGAGATCAAAGGCGGCGGGATCGACGCCACACCACTCGAGGAAGTGCTCGTGCGCCTCGTGCATCGGATCGGTGATCGCTTCGAGGAAGTCGGCGTATCCGGGCACTCCACCGACGTCTTCCGGCGGGCACGCATACTGTCCGTCGGTAAGCGCCTGAGCAAGGCCGTCTTGAGGATATAACGGCCGTGAGCAAATATAGCGTCCGCGAAATATTTGGCGGACGCGATAGTGGACAACTCTGACGACGTGGTAACGGCGCACCCGAAACGGCCGAACTTCTCAAACGAGTTTCGGCGCGAGATCGTCGAGAAGACGATGCAGCCAGGGGCTTCTGTCTCGCGAATCGCGCGGGAGCATGGTCTGAACGACAACATGGTGTTTGGGGGTGACCCACTTCCGTGGACGGTTAAGCAGTTGAATTTCGAGTGTGCTGATTTGCTCCGGTTTGGGGGGCTGCCGCGAATTGTCCACGGCCGGTCGGCGGGTCGCTTATTACGATCACGACGCCGGCCGGCGGTGGGCAACTCGTCGGCGAGGCAGATTCGGTTTTGTTCTTCGTGAACTTGCTCGTAGCGGATCGGCGAGTGGTAGCCAATGCTGCTATGACGACGGCTGACGTTGTACCAACCTTCGATCCACGAGAACAGCGCTTGCCGTGCGTGTTCGCGGGTTTCGAAGTGTGTGCGGGCGAGCAATTCACACTCGAGTGTCGCGAAGAAGCTCTCGCACATGGCGTTGTCAAAGCAATCCGCCACGCTCCCCATCGACAGACGCACGCTAGCCTCACGGCAGCGGCGGCCGAAGGCAATTGATGTGTGTTGGCACCCCTGGTCGGAATGATGGACGACGTCGTCGGGTCGGCGTTGCACGAGCGCCATATCGAGCGCCCTGAGCATCAACTGCGTGTACAGGTGCTCTGACATCGCCCAACCCACGATACGGCGGCTGAATACATCGAGCACCACTGCGAGATAGAGAAACCCTTCAGCGGTCGGCACATAGGTCGCGTCCGCTACCCACAGCCGGTTGGGCGCGTCCGCGTTGAAATGTCGTTGCACCAGGTCTGGCGCGGGCCGTGCGCCGGACTGGCGCCGGGTGGTCGAGATCCTGCGCCGGCGGCTCACGCCGCATAGGCCCGCCAGACGCATCAGGCGGGCTACGCGTTTGCGCCCAACATGCACGCCTTGCTCGGTGAGTTCGAAATGAATGCGAGGCATGCCGTAGGTGCCGCGCGAGCGGGCGTGAATTCCCCGGATGCGCGCGAGCAGTTCGGCGTCACTGCACGCTCGCTTCGATGGCGCGCGTTCAAGCCACGCGTAGAAGCCGCTGGCGGAGACCCCGAGCAGCCGAGCCATCGTCGCAATGGGCCATCTGGCCTGATTCGCTTTCATGAACGCGAACCCTTCCGGGGCACGGTTACGGTCTCCCGTGCAAACCAGGCCGCGGCTTTTGAAAGTATGTCTCGCTCAAGCTCGAGCTGGCGCACCTTTCGGCGTAGCCGCGTGAGCTCGTCACGCTCGCTCGTGGTCAGGCCATCATGGCGCTTGCCCGCGTCGCGATCGGACTGTGCCACCCAGTTGTAGATGGTCTGTGCGGTGGGCTCGAACTCCCGTGCCAGGTCCTCTGGCGTTCGTCCGGCTTTAACCAGCTCGACTAGCTGCGCCCGGAATTCGGGCGGGTATGGGTTGCGGTGCTTTCCCGTGATGGGCACCTCCTGAACAAAAGGATAGGCGTCCACGAAAGCGGGTCAACTCCAGATTTGCTCTTCGGTGAATCGCTTTTTCATTGCCGTTCCTCTCTGGAACGGACTCTACACCGTCACCGTACTAAACGCGGGGAGCAGGTCAAAACGGGTCAACCTCACGCATGCGAATGGAGCGGGGCTTTTCGTATTCGTTTGGAGATACCTATGAAGAAGCAAATCGGTTGGGCTGTACTGGTGGCGTGGCTGTGCTGTTTCGTCGCGATTCCGCTGGGCGGCCGCGCGCAGGCAGAGACCCCGCCGCGGGTTGAAATTGCGTTCTGGCCGGATGGCGGCGCCGAAGCGCTGGTGCTGCGGACGATTGGCGAAGCTCGCCAGTCCATCCGCGTGCTGGCTTACTCGTTCACCGCTCCGGCAGTGACGCGTGCGCTCATCACCGCAAAGCGCCGCCGCGTTGACGTCGCGGTAAGCGTCGACGCGCGCAGCAACCTCGAAGAGGATCGTAGCGGCCGTGCACGCGCGGCGCTCGGTGCACTCGCTTACGCCGGGATCCCAGTCCGGGTTGTGAGCGTCTTTCCGGCGCAGCACTCGAAGTATGTCGTTGTCGACGGCGCGACCGTCGAGACCGGCAGCTACAACTATTCGCAGCAAGCGGCCCGGTACAACGCGGAGAACGTCGTCGTGTTGCGGTGTTGTGGGGTGACACTCGTGTTGCCGATGCGTACCTGAAGAACTGAGAAGCGGTGTCCGCGCGCGGCGAGGTGTATCGCGCGCCCTGATTGTTCTCTTCCTCTCACCCCACGCGGGACAGATCCCGCGTGGGACTGTTCCTGCGCGACTGGAGCAGCACATGCTTTCGGAAATTCTGATGAAAATGGAGTCCGCGATCGACGCGCTCGTCGCGCTGATTCGGAAGGGGTACACGGTCTCGAACGCGCTGAGCGGCGGCAAGGACTCGACCTGCACGGCGATCCTCATGCTCGAGGCGGTGCGACGCGCCGGCGCGGAGGTGGCGCGCGAGCACTTCGTGATGAGTGCGGATACGACAATCGAAAATCCGAGTATGCACTGGCACCTTCAAGCCATGCTGGATGAGATCCGCGGTGCCTATGCGGACGCGGGAACGCCAGTATCGGTGCACGTAGCGAAGCCATCTTTGGCGTCGCAGTTTGTCGTCGCAACGATCGGGCGCGGAACGCTTCCCCGCACCCCGGAAAACGGGGTGAGGAACGGGAAGCGGATACGTGCGTGTGCGGCTGACTGGAAGGTCGACCCGCAAAACCGGTTGCGCGTCGCGCTCGAGCGCTCGGCGGCCGCCGGCGGCAGTGGCGAAGTTGTCACCATACTCGGCAACGGGTTCGACGAAAGCGGCAGTCGTACAGCGGCAATGACCGCCCGCAGCGAGAATGCGTTGAAACCAGTCCGAAACGCGAACGGGCTTCTCACGTTCTCGCCAATCGCTGAATGGTCCACCGACTGCGTCTGAGCGATGCTCTCGCTCTTCGCGGGCGATGCAGATCGGCCCTTTCCGTTGCCGATTTCCGCCGCGTCGATTCGACGCTTGTCGAATCTCTATCGGGCGGGAAACGAGGGAACGTGCGGGGTGATTCTCGGGGAGGGCGGCGCACGCGCCGCGTGCGGCTCCCGATTCGGATGCGCGTTCTGTTGCGTGTCGTGCGAGCGAGATCGCTCGATGGAGTCGATGGTGAAGGAGCCGGAGCACCAGCATCTGGAAGGGCTAAATCGCTTCAGAAACTATCTGGTCGCGGTGCAGTGGGATCTCGGTCGACGGGAACTGGTCGGCCGGAAGCTGAGCGACGCTGGGTACCTTGCGGTCAAGCCGGACGTCCTTGCCTATCGGGAGCGGCTCCAATTGCTGCAGTACCTGCTGACCCTCGACGTGCTTGAGGTCGAGCGCGCAGAGCGGCATGAGGCGGCGTTGGCGACGGGCGAGATACCTGATACCCCGGAAAACAGGGCGCTCTGCGACGTGCAGTTCGAGATGATCACGCCGGCGCAGCTGGTGGCGATCGATTCTTATCTCTCCCTGCACCACTACGCGCCTCACCCGTTTCCAGCGCTTTCGGTCTGGTTTGACGTGCATCGCCTCGGCCGTCGCTACCATGTTCCGGTGCTCGCCCCGTTGCCGAAGACCGACATCCCGCATCACGGATGGTTCTTCGTCGGTGCGTATGATGCCGAGGTGCCCACGGATGGGCTTCACGACTACACCGCAGAGCAGTGGAATCGCTATCTGCATCCGGATCGGCCCAACCGCTATGCACGCACGAAGGGTGGGAGCAGATTGTCTATTTCGAAGAGCGCGACCAGTTCGAGGTGGACAGTGAGGCAGCCTGCGCGTTCGTAACCTGCAGCTTCGACGCTGGCTGGTCCGTAAGAGCCCAGCAATATGCTGGGATCGAGTCGGCCCGATTCTGGCTGAACGAAGGCATTTTGCGGCTGTCGGCCGGGATGGCGGGGCGCTATCAGGAGATGGCGAAGCGCGGCCAGTACTTCGCCCATCTCGCCGAGCGACATAACCTGACGCCGGCGGAGCTTGATCGATTTCTGGTCGACCGCGCGATCTCGAGCTCGGAGCACCTTACGATGCTGAATCTGGCGCCTGTTGACCTGTTTTCTCAGGCTGCCTGAGGTCAAGCGCTCTTGCAAAAAGCCCGGTCGATTCCGGGATTTTTTTCGCGGCGCACAAACGTATCAGACGATTGCGGCGCCGTAGGGGTAGATTGCTACGCCGCGTCAGAGCGGTTCAGCAGTGCCGCAAGGTCGGTATCCGGCGGCGTCGGCGCGGCGTGCGCGGTCTGAATCCGGGCGCGGCCGATCACGAGGTTCCGTGAATCGATCGAGATGCGCTCGATATGGCGGCCGCGTGTAGCGCGCTCGGGGGTCTGCTGGTACGGGTGGCCACGTTGAATGTAGTCTTCTAGATCTGGCTCGGGGAAGACGATGTGGTGCGCGTCACCCTCCGTCAATGCGACGCAGAGCATCGAGAACGGAACCCCGGTCAATTCGCGGTCGGCGATTCGATTCAGGATCGCGTCACGCGTTTGGTGATCGGTAGCCAGGTTGCCCGGTCGGTCGCTGGGATGGTTGATCTGGACGATGACTTGCGTCTGGTTGTCCCGCGATTTGATGAACCTGTATCGACAGGAAGCAATTTCGCCGTTCGCGAAGTAAATGAGGTCGGTGTAGCGCGTTACGTAGACCATACGAATACTCCGATAGGAAAGACGCCAGCGAAAGTGCTGGCTTCTTCAGGCTATCGAGGCGGTTCAGAAGTCAAGCTGCGGTGTGAGCTTGCGGTGACGGCGAAAGGGTTGCGCGAATCCGGACCACCGTCCGCTGGCTGGTGAGGCCCAGCGCTCGCATGACGTCGTCGTTGCTCTTGCCGGCAAGCAGCAAGCGCCTTGCGAACGTGTTCCGCAGGGTGCGCGGGCTCATATCGGGGAGCCGAATGTCGATCGCGAGGAGTTCGTCTCGGACGATGCGGCCGAGCATCTCGTCGGTCATCGGCCCGCCTGCGCGGGGGGACGGGAACAGCAGTGGGCTGTCGGCGGCCGCAGACAGGCTTCGCCATCGCGTGAGCGCCGGTATCGCGAATTCGGCTACGTTGACCCGGCGTGATTCGCGCGGGCCGCGCTTCGGGATTTGAACGTGCGGCCGCGCCGGCGACAGGTCGAGGTCGTCGGCGATCGCCTGCCGGATTTCCTGCGCGGTGATGCCGGTCGAGAGCAATAAGCCAACGATGGCGCGGTTCCGCAGCGCGCGATCGTCGAGCCCTTCAATGGCTCGGATCGACGCCTGCAGTCGACGGTCATCGGCCTCGAGCAGGTACACCGGGACGGGTTCGTCCTCCGGCCACGTCTGCGTCAACGCATAGGCGGCCGCTGGATTGGTCTTGCGCACGCCGACGTCGACCAGGTGTCGGCCAAGCCTGTCGAGAAGCTTCTCGTAGCGCAGGCGCGTCGTGGTGCCGGGTTTGCACCGGTGATCGAGATCAGCGAAGAACGATTCGAGGTGGTCGGGCCCGAAGGTGGCCAGCGACCGTTGCGCGGCGGCGAGGTGGCGCATGAAGCGTTCAAACATTGCTTCGTGCTGGACGATCGACCTCGGAGAGAACGCACGCCGATCAGCGCCGGCGGCTTCCGTGCGCTGCCACTGTTGATAGGCCTCGGTCGGTGCTGACAGCCAGAGAGTCGGTTCGTCCATTCGATCTTATATACTGAATATTGGGTACCGCCAGCATAACGCGAATCTGCGATTCGCGTGCCTCGTCTCCAAGGGGAGGGGATCCTCCGGCCGCAGTGCTGACACGGCCGCCGGCGCGTCGTGAGAGCATTGCGGACGCATCGCCGGTGGTTCTGCGCCATGGCTACGGTCACGAGACCCGTGGCGGGCCATACCGATCAGTTGGGTCAACGTTCGCCTCACACTTCGTCGTCGCGTTGTGCCGCCGGACGCACGGTCAACACGTGGTCCCGGACACATTCGTAAGCGATCGGCAGCCACCGTGCGGACAGGCGCCAGTCGATCAACCCGTTCAGATCGATGCCCGGCAGCGTAGTAGGCCCGATCCGGGGAAGCGCGGCGACGACTGCGGCTTCGTTGCGGCTTTGGAATGCAAGGTCTGAAAAGGCTTCCTCTTCAATCTCGAGCAGCGCAGGCCAGGTGATCGAGGGCACCAAACCTGAATTGAAATGGCGCTCCGTTATCGACATCACGATTCGGCGCAAGTCTTCCGTGGCGCGTTCAAGCGCGTGTTCGAACAGCACAGAGTCCGTTTCCAGATCCATGATTGCGGGATTATCGGAGGGTTCCATGGGGAGTCGTTGAATGGTACGCGGCGGGCTGGATTGCGTATCCCCGCCGCGAGCGAGATAGGTTGAATGTATCGAGTGTCGCCGCGCAGTTCAAGCTTGCGTGGCCGGCGCCTCGATCCGATACTGCGAGCGGTCTTTGCCGTCAATCCACGCCGGCGGCCGGCCGCGACCGCTCCACGTCGCGCCGGTCGCGGGATCGCGATACCGAGACTGAACGGTCTGGCGCTTCCGAACCGTGCTCGTGCCGAAAATCTCTCGCGTCAAGAAGTCGAACTCGTCCACCAGTCGTTTGACTTCCTTCAGCGCATTCGAGCGCTCTCCTGCCTTGGCGGTCTGAATTTCCGTTTCAAGGGCAGCTCGCCTTGCGAGCAGTTCTTGGAAGGTCGACATCATTTCTCCAGTCGTGGTTAGGAAATCGATATCGACCGGCATACGGAGCGATCTGCTAAGTCAAGTTTTCGCAATTCACTCCGCTGGGCAGCCCATTCGACTCCGGCCAACCAGATTCAGCAAAATCCCTCGCCGTCGTGGGCAGTGCCCCGAGAAGTTCGGTCCGGTCGACGAGCTTGCTCGCGATCAGATGGCGCATTTTCCCTTCGGCCTGCCACACGCCGTACACGGCCAGCAGCGCGGCGCCGAGCGCTTCCTTCCGAAACTTATCCAGCAGACCGGGCCAGAGGATCACGTTCACCGTGCCCGTCTCGTCCTCGAGCGTCATGAACAGCACGCCGTTGGCCGTCCCCGGCCGCTGCCGCACTGTGACCAATCCGCACGCGCGCGCGAGCTGGCCGCTGCGCAACGTTGCCAGTTGCTCGGCCGACTGCAGGCGATCGAGCGCGAGGCGCTCACGCAGCAGCGCCAGCGGATGCCGGCCGAGCGTGAAGCCCATCGAGTTATAGTCGGTCACGATCTCCGCGCCTTCGGAAGCCAGCGGCAGCACCGGTACCGCGTCGTCGCGCTCGGTGCCGCGCAGCAGATCCCGATCGGGCACCGCGGCGGCCGCCAACCAAAGCGCCGCGCGTCGATTACCGCCGGCCAGTGAGCGAAGGGCGTTCGCGCGCGCGAGCACCTGCAGGTCGTGCTGATCGAGCCGCGCGCGGCGCGCCGGGTCCGCGACGTCGACGAATGGTCGCGCAGCGCGTGCGAGCTCGATGCGGCCGGCCACGTCTTCGCGCATGCCGCGCAACAGCGAAGCCGAGGCGCACGGGCGCCGACGTCGTCGGGCCTTTGAGCGCTGAATCCCATGTGCTCACGTTGACGTCGACGGGCAGCACCTCAACGTCGCGGCGTCGCGCGTCCTGCAGCAGCTGCGACGGCGTATAGAAGCCCATCGGCTGGCTGTTTAGCAGCGCGGCCAGAAACACGGTAGGTTCGTGTCGACGCAACGATGCGCTCGAGTAGACAAGGAGCGCGAAGCTGGCCGCGTGGCTCTCCGGGAAGCCATAGTCGCCGAAACCCTTGATCTGCGCGAAGATCGCCTCGGCGAACTCGCGGTCGTAACCGCGCGCGAGCATGCCGCTGACCAGGCGCTCGTGATACGGCTCCAAGCCGCCCTTGCGCTTCCAGGCCGCCATCGCGCAGCGCAGCTGGGCCTCGCCGGCGGAGAAAACCGGCCGCCAGCATCGCTACCTGCATGACTTGCTCCTGGAAGATTGGCACGCCGAGCGTGCGCTTCAGCGCCTTTTCGACGTCGGGCGACGGGTAGGTGACGGGTTCGAGCCCCTGACGCCGGCGCAGGAACGGATGGACCATGCCGCCTTGGACTGGGCCCGGCCGGACGATCGCAACTTCGATCACCAGGTCGTAGAAGCATTGCGGCCGCAGGCGCGGCAGCATCGACATCTGCGCGCGCGATTCCACCTGGAACACGCCCAAGCATGTCGTAGGTCGGCTTGTCCTCGGCCGGGATGTCCTGCAACGCGAATGTCTCGCCGCGTTTCTCCGAGATCATGTCGAGCGCGCGGCGCACCATCGACAGCATGCCGAGCGCGAGCACGTCGATCTTCAGGATGCCGAGCGCCTCGATGTCGTCCTTGTCCCACTGGATGTTCGAGCGATCGTCCATCGCTGTGTTCTCGACCGGCACGAGCCGCGTGAGCTTGCCGCGGCTGATCACGAAGCCGCCCGAATGCTGCGACAGGTGCCGTGGATAGCCCAGCAGCTGCGCGGCGAATGCGGCCCACTGCTGATTCAACGGCGCTTCGGGATCGAGACCGGCCTCGGCAAACCGCTGCAGCAGATCAGCGCGTGAGTCGAACCAGTAGTGTTGCCTTGCCACGCGATCGACGATCGCCGGATCCACGCCTAACGCCTTGCCAGCATCCCGTAACGCGCTGCGCGGTCGGTACGTCGTGACGGCGGCCGTCAGCGCGGCGCGATCGCGCCCGTACTTCCGGTAGATGTACTGCATGACCTCTTCGCGGCGCTGATGCTCGAAATCGACGTCGATGGCCGGTGGCTCGTTTCGTTCCTTGCTGATGACCCGCTCGAACAACATCGACTGGCGCGACGGATCGACCTCGGTGATCCCGAGCGCATGACATACGCACGAGTTCGCGGCGGACCCGCGTCCCTGGCACAAGATGCCTTGCTCGCGCGCGAACTGCACGATGTCGTAGACCGTCAGGAAATACGCCTCGTACTTCAGGTCAGCGATCAGCTGCAGCTCGTGCTCGATTTGCGCCTGAACGTCGACCGGGATGCCGGCGGGGAAACGCCGCCGCGCGCCGATGTAGGTCTGCTCACGAAGGTATGTCGCCGGATCGGTGCCGGCAGGTACCAGTTCGTCGGGATACTCGTACTTCAGGTCGTCGAGCGAGAACGTGCAGCGCCGTGCCACGCGCACGGTCTCCTCGAGCGCGCCGGCGGGATAGGTTGGCGAGCCGCAGACGCGATCGCAGATGACGCTCGGCGTTTGGCGCGAGCTCGTACCCGCATTCCGATACCGGGCGGCCGACCCGGATCCCCGTCAACACGTCCTGCAACGGCTTGCGCGATCGCACGTGCATGAGCGGCCAGCTGGTGGCCACCACCGGCACGCCGTGGCTCGCGGCGACGCGCTCGACCACGCCGCGATGGATGTCGTCCATCGTGCGAGCGTGCAGCGTCAGCGCGACCCATGCGCGATCGCCGAACACACGTGCGAACCATTCGACCTGCGCGTCGAGGCGTGCTCATTGGCCGGGAAGTCGGGAGACAGAATCGCGATGCAGTCGGGCAGGCCGCGCAGGTGGGTGTACGGTGATTCCGGGTGTTCGAGATCGCGCGGCGCCAGCCGGTACGTGCCTTTCTTGCCGCGCATGCGACCGAGCGAAATGAACTCGCAGAGATTGCCGTAACCGTCGCGATTCATCGCGAGCGAGGTGAAGGCGAGCGCCGGCGAGCCGTCGGCGGCCGTCAGCCGGAAGTGCGAGCCGATGATCAGCGGCATGTTCGCCGCCTTCGCTTCTACGTGTGCGCGGACGACGCCGGCGAGCGAGCACTCGTCGGTGATCGCGATCGCGCTGTAGCCGAGCTGCGCTGCGCGCGCGACGTATTCCTCCGCGCGCGACGCGCCGTGCAGGAAGGAGAAGTCGCTGGCGACTTGAAGTTCAGCGTAGGCGGGCAGGGCGCCGAAATTGCCGGCGTTCATGTTGGATCAACCGAACAGGCCGTGCAGGAAGAAGCGCGCTTCGCTTTCGTCGCTGGCTGTCGGCCGCTCCTTGTAGATCCAGTAGCAGACGCCGTTGTCGTCCTCGGCGACGAAGTAGTCACGCGTCACGACGGACGATGCGATTCCAGACGCAATGCTGCCGGTTGTCGTCAACGAACCGTCTCAGCCGTCGATGGCGCCCGAGGTGCCGACTGCGACCGACAACATACCATCCGGCTCGATCCAGATTCAGCATGGCAAGACGTCGATTCGCATCGAAGGCGCGCCGGACCGGACGTGCTGCGTTCTGTTCTCGATCGCATTTTACGATGATCGGTCTGCCTCAAAACACGCGGATCTGGATCGCGGCGGGCGTCACCGATATGCGATGCGGACAACTCATTGGCCGCGAAAGTACAGACGATGCTGGAGCAGGATCCCTACAGCGGGTATGTGTTGGTGTTTCGGGGCAAGCGAGGCGACTTGCCGAAGTGGGCGGGTGGCAGCCGCGAGCCACGATTCCATGCCAGTACCACGGCAAGCGCTGGACATTTTTGTGCGGCAGCGATCCCGCTTTGCTCAGCCGGTACGAACCATGAACATCCCTGATTTCTGAAAGATTGTGAGGTAACTACCAGATAAAGTACGGTGTCTTCTTTGTGTTTAATGGGTCGTCATGCCCCGTATTCCCAATTCGCCTACCTCTGCGGTTTCGATTCATCATTTAACTCAGGTTGTCAACAATGCAACATTGGGTGATTTTAGGATCCGGAATGATGCCGACCGCCGGTGCCCAACTCCTTTTCGGGCTAGCATCTCAATCGCAAGTCTGTTCAAATCTTCGGATTCCGACTTGGGTTGCTCGTCTGTGGTAGGCGGAGTTCTGCACGCAGGTGAGCAGTCAAACAGTTTGGCCGGTCAGCCGCCTGAAATATTGGGGAAAATCGCGAATAACTTGGCGTTTGAAGACCTCAAGTCTTTAACTTTGGTAGGTTGTAAGTGGATTGCGCATGCAATCGGAGACGTCTGGAATTCCCGCAAGGCAATCAAACTCGCAGGCAAACTCTTACAGCTCCCGGACATCGCGCACAGGGAGGATTTCACAGTCCTGCTCGATACAATCGAGACACTACCGCAAGCGCAACAGACTGCGCCCATGGCGGCACTGGCCGGTGCGCACCAATGGTTTTCGTCTACCAACGCCGCATACGTCCCCGATTGGCTCACAATGATCAAGGTATTACCGGAGGCACAACAGACCGCGCTCCTGGTCGCACTCGCCAACAACGTCCTGATGCTTCCGACCCACCGCCTCGGAGAGGGTTTTGCGAGGCTGTTCTCCACGATCAAAGCACTGCCGGAGACGTATCGAGGTGCGCCGCTGACCGCACTCGCTAGCAATATCTGGGCGCTTCCATCCACCCAAGGCGAGGAGATCTTCACGGATCTACTCGCCGTGATCGAGATGCTGCCACAGGCGCAACAGAGCGCGCTCCTGACCGCACTCGCTAGTAACGTGCCGACGCTTCCGACGGATCGGCTTGAGGCTGGCCTCACGATGCTGTTCGCCAAGATCGAGGTGCTGTCGCAGGAGCTACAAGGCGCGCCGCTGACCACGCTGACCGGGGCGCTCTTATGGCTTTCGCCTACCGGTGAAGCTGCGACCCAACTCGTGTTTGTGTGGGACCGAATCCAACGTCGCTGTGTCACACAGAGTTGAACGAGCAAGGATTCGGCATGCAATAACCGGTGCATGTATGGCTTATCGGCTTGATTGCCTTTTAATGTCGCATACTGCGTTGATGCGTTCCGGTGCTGCGGTATTCGAAGTATTTGACAGCGCAGCGCGATCGGGCTTAGCACGCTGTCCCCAGGGTCACTCGTCTGGAAACCACCATAAGTATTAGCTTGCTGTGTGAACCTCGTGACCTGCGGAGTAACTTGGATACAGTAATTTGCGTTACGACAGCCTAATTGTATCCATGATCAATGGTTTGCATCACCGGAAATGTGTCGCAACTTGATTGTCGGCAGCTTACACACGAGGGGTGTCTTCATGGGATGCTTGCGATGGACATAACTCCATTGGGATATATTGCGGATTGATTTGGTATGTTGGGGATTGGGAAATTCGATTGCGGATGATTTTTGAGGGTCGAACTTGTTGATTTCGAATGCCATGTGTCGACGAATGCATTGTGCAATCAAATAAACAGTTGAGATTTGTTAATAAATCGACATGCAGTTAATTAAAATATCAATATAACGAATGGATTTTTTGGTTTTAAATTAAGTTATAATGTCGCGTGTGCTCGATGAGGTGTGTTGGGCGGTTTGAGAAATGATTCGTGGACTTGCTAACTTTCGCGGCGAACTGTTAGCCATGGGGCCATGGAATAACCGAGATCGGGAAGATGAGCAAGCTGATCATCGGCGACGAAGTGTGAATATTGATCGAGCCGCCCGCCGATTCATCATCGTTTCGCGCCGTTAGGGCGGGGCAAAAAAGCTGAGCCAAACCCTCCCGATCGCACGTTCTGGTTTCCAGCGCCATATCGTAACCGACGCAAACGACATGCCACTCGCCGCGATCTTGACCGGCGCGAATGTCAATGGTGTCACCCAGTTGCTGCCTTTGATCGACGCGATTCCGTCGATTCACGAATTGCATACCTACCAAAGCGCAGACTGCGTATGGTCTATGCCGATGAGGCTACGACGCCGAGCGACTTCGACGAACGTTGCGCAAGTGCAGTATGATGATCGCGAGGTGCCGCACCGAATACGGTAGCGGCCCTGTCAAGTATCGCTGGGTCGTTGAGCGCACGCATGCCCGGCTGCACCACTGTCGCCGCCTCCGTATTCGTTTAGAGGACAGTGCTGACATTCACAGTGTTCCTCAAAATCAGGTGTCGCCTAATCTGCTGTAACACCCTTCAGCTCTCCGAGGAGCCTTTTTGAAACTGCCCGTTAGCATCTCCCCTTCTACCTCTCATCGATAGGCGGCCGTTTATTGACAGCTTCTGCGCAGCGATGCGTTGATTCAGGGTTGCTCGGCCTGAAACGTGTTTTGCTTGTCGCTATGCGTCCTGCAAGGTTTTGCGCCCTAGCTTTCGCTACCTTGACCGCGCCAACCTGCACGACGCGCTGTCGCCGGGAGCAGCACTTGAGGTCTAATTGCTGATCTGCCGCGACAGCGCGGGCGCGAAGGTTTACAGTGAAGGCGAATGGGAAGTTTGTCGACATGGCGGTTCGATACGTCACACGTGACGCAAGTGCAATCGTGCTCGACATGAATACCGGTCAATCAGGGTATGCTGGCGAATGCCGCGCTGTTCGACACCAACCGGTCAACTCTCCTTCGTGTGCTTGCCCGGTGCAATCAACGCCCAAGTGATTACGTAACCGTCTTTTGCCGTGAGGGGGCAGAAGAATGTTTCTTTCGGCGGAGCGATCGTGCGAAAAAACCGGACGTGTAGTTAAATGTGATAGTTTATCAAGCAGGGTGTGGTGGATACTGACATAGCTTTATTGAATATTCGATGCGATATATAGCTCTGCGTTCGTCGTCCTTCTGCTATTCGGTTTCGGTTCACTGCTCAACCTGAGTGACAAAAATTGCGTCTACTGACGGGGCAAGATAATGCCGTGTCGGCGTAAATTTGTATTGACGCTCTATGGGGGAATATCCGCATTCCGGGAGGATGTGTGAGGAAAATTCAGAGCGATCGCGCTGTTATCTGGTTACCTATATGTATCGCATTTCATCTCCTGCCGTCAACTCCACTGCGCAACCCAATGCCTCAGTCGCTAACGCCGGCATACTTCAGGTCGACGGGCAAGCACATACGATTGTGCTAAGGACCGGTTCCGATACACAACCGTTCGAAAGCACGCACGTTCCACATGAATATGTCGCCCAAAACCCTGGTGTTGTCCGGTCTGAAATACGAATAGCAAGGCCTCTCGTCCCCAAAAATGGGGCCGACACGAGCCAGTTTGACGGGCAAATGCTGCTGTCTGCGCAAGACCGTGTCATTGAACATGGTTCGCTCGAATTCACCGGTTGTAAACGCCCACGTAACACGTTGGAGGGGAGTGCGGCCACAAACAAGAGGCTCTTGGTAATAGACCCCAAGCGCTTGTGCGCCTCGGATTTCGCTAATATGACTCAGCTCGTTACTCAGCAGCGTGGCACATCGCTGGACGGGCTCTGCAGTCAAATCCCTACGACTCAGGCGGATCGGCGCCTGGGTGTCTTCAAGTCATTGGTCGATTCGATGAAAGCGCCGGCCGCGCATACACAGGCAGCCGATGTCACCGACCAGATCTGTCATCTCAAACTTGACGAACAGGCCGAAGCCTTGGCGTACTTCCGAGACAGGGTTGACCGGATGCTTCCCCAGTTGCCACCGGAGCAGCAGAGTCAGTTGTTGAGCGTCCTTGTCCGCCAGATCTCGAAATTTCCGGCCGCCGAACAAGTTGTGGGGGTTGCGCACATCGCTAACTGGCTCGTCAGCCTTCCACTTCAGCAGCAGTCTCAATTGCTGGGCATGCTGCCTCGGTGCATCAGTAACCTTCCTGATGACCAACATGAGGCGATGGTTGCGTGGATCGAGGAGCGGCTTGACCTGCTGCCTCCCGACCTGCAAGCCGGGCCGCGGCAGACGTTCGCGCACGACCTCATGAAATGTGAAGGGAAGGCCGTGTGGGCGCTCTTTCGGCTCCTGGAAAGGCAGCTTGACACGCTGACACCTAAGCAGCAGGTTCCACTGCTGGCGAAACTTATAGATGAAATCCATTCGACCGGGGAAGAGTCGGCCACGGTCTTGGCTCGCCTCGAAGGCAGGTTCGATGCACTGACGCCCGAGCAGTCCCTTCACTTGCATCAGAGTGTTGTCGAAAGCTTGGACAATGAGCGTTTTCGATTTGAGGTATGCAGGCCACTCCTCGCGTTCGTCGACAGGGGATTGGACAGGCTGCCGCCTGAACGACAGGTCGAGGTACTCGAGATATTGGCGAACCGTCTCCATCATTTCTCTGATCAGACCGATCGAATCGCTGCTACGACATGCCTCCAGAAAAGGTTCGACTCGCTGCCACCCGAGCAACGGGGTCAGTTGCTGGATCGGCTTGTCGATTTGATTGATAAGGTAGATTCTGCCATCATGCTGCTAGCCAATAGACTTAACAATCTCCCGCTTGACCTGCAACGTCGGGTGTGGGACGCCATCTATAAGTGTGGGCCATGGAAGGTACTTCCTAAGTCTGCGGGCGAAGTCAAGGGCGCGGTGGCATTGACGTAGCGCTTTCCCCGCTTCCGTACATGGCAAGCAAGGCCTCGCAACTGTCAGCGCGGCGCGCTTGCGGGTGACCACCCGCCATGCGAATGGAGCCGGGGCAGAAAGAGCGCCTCCATCGTTGCCACAGTGAAACCTGGCACGTTATTGGACCTATCGCTGGATCGTAAGCGATCAATGGTACGCGGTCTTTTAACGACGCCCCTCAGCGGTTGAGGGCAACAGGCATTCTCCAAGGCATGAGATCGGCGTAGTCGTCGGCGGTTGCCGCGAGCGGCAACCTGGTGAACAGCCAGACCAGATAGCGATACGGCTCGACGCCGTTCGCCTTGCACGTCTCGACGAGGGAGTACAGGTTGGCACTGGCCTGCGCGCCGGCGACCGTATCGGAGAACAGCCAGCCCTTGCGGCCGACGACGAACGGCCGGATCGCGTTCTCGCACAGGTTGTTCGAGATCGGCCAGTTGCCGTTACCGACGTATCGGACCAGCTTGGGCCACTGTCCGCTCATGTACTGCAATGCCTTGCCGAGCAGACTCGACGGCACGACGCCTGGCGGATGAGATGGCAGCCATCGTCCCATATTAGTTGAAACGATGTCCGTGAATCACACAAATCGATGACTGACCACGCGCGCTCCGGACCGTAAAACTGTTCAATGTTGGGTTGTTGCCGATGGGAGCGGATTGATGAGTCGAAACTCCCGCGGTGGGTAAGTTGGAAATACGAGGCATGATGGCCATTCAAAGATGACGGCGCAGTCTACCCGGGGGAGCGCCATAGTCTTTCAGATAGGGAGGCGGCTTTAACATTCTGCTTGCCTCCGGTGGAGAATTCGCCGGGCACAAGGCAGGCCTAGCCAGGCAGCGAAACGGCGGCCGGATTTGAGCTGCGTACCGGTACCTGCGAAGGAGTAGTCGCGGTTGCGGTCAAGCCATCGCACGTCTCGGATGGAGGGCGACCGTTGTGGCCGGTTCTGGTGCATTTGCGGCCCTACTTGCTCCGGTGGTGGTTTGGCTCCTGATCGTGCACTGTTCGGACTTGAGCAGCACACCGGATCAACGACACCAACCTGAAGCTGCCCCGGGTTTTTCGGAGGCTCCCTTTGGCCCGTCAGGTGTCTGCGGTTTTTTTCTTTCCGGCGGCGCGCGCCGCATTGACCGGCAGCCCTGTTTTTGTGTTCACGTTTTCGAAAATGGTGGAGGAGGAAGAAAGACAAGACCGTGATGTCGCGGTAAGTTCAGGGTTCCTTCTAACTGGAAATTTCATCGTGTATCGCGTCCGACCCTCCACTGCCACTTCGATCGCGCAGACTACCGATTCTGTCCGCCAAACCGGTCGTCTTGAGTGCAATGGACAGACCCATACTCTGCAGCAGGAGAAAAGCCAGGGCAGCTTTGCGTCCTTTAAAACGGCCATTTCCAGATTTTTTGGGGAGGTCCGATCCCTTTTTGCAGAGAAACATCCCCAAGACAAGGCTTGGGGCTTCGTAAAGGCGGGACGCTACAAGGAAGCGGGTGACGCCTTCGTAAAGGTGCGACGCTACAAGGAAGCGGGTGACGCCTTCGTAAAGGCGGGAAGCTACAAGGAAGCGGGTGACGCCTTCGTAAAGGTGGAAAGCTACAAGGAAGCGGGTGACGCCTTCGTAAAGGCGGGAAGCTACAAGGAAGCGGGTGACGCCTTCGTAAAGGCGGGGAGCTACAAGGAAGCGGGTGACGCCTTCAAATCGGGGGGCTTCAAACGTGAAGCGGCAGCCTGTCAGACTGTTGAGAAGATGGAATTTGTGTTCCTGAATATTCTGAACCGCACCGCATTTCGTGGAGGCTCCAACTCTTGAGAGAATGGAGCCATGAACAAGAAGCCAAGCAAGTTTTCCCCGGAAGTCCGAGAGCGCGCAGTGCGCCTGGTACGCGAGCAGCGTAGCGAGCACCCGTCGATGTGGGCGGCCGTCGAATCGATTGCGCCGATGATCGGCTGCACGCCGCAGACGCTGTTGGATTGGGTTAAGAGTCGCTAACACAACCTGGACGTCAAGGGCTCAAGACCATATGCTTGCGTCATGGCGAGACGCAAAATCAGCA
>NZ_QTQM01000071.1:0-16961 GCF_003854225.1 Burkholderia sp. Bp8986
CTCTCCTGACGTCCTTAAAGTCAGGCGTCAGGTTACGCAATCGCTCCCAAACCCTCCACGGTTTCCTGCGATGAACCATTTTTTTCGGCTCTTCGCCTTCAACTCCGGCGAAGGAGCAAAGGCATTTTCGTCGCGAGCGTGACGAACGATCAGACCTCCATATCGATTCTGCAGCGCCGGGTTCGAAACGGTAACCCCGTCGAACAGACTCACCATGCCGACAGCAATCCGCGTCCAGTCCTGCCCGGTCAGATTCAACTTAGGAAGCTGCTGATGCTTGGCCACGTACTCCGCGATGCCGATAGGCGACTCTGCCTGGACAAATGCCAACTCCTCGTCGTCGATGTCCATCAATACCTTCGCATCCCAGATCAGCTTGTAGAGCGCTCCAAACAAGACATTGGGGCCGCGCGGCTTCGAGAGATGCACGATATCGTAGGGATGCGCGACGACCAGTTCGATGGCCTGCTCGACAAATCGCGTCTCGTCCTCGACCAGGATGGCGTGCTTCGCAATTTCGGTTTCCTGGATCGGCCCCCAGATCTCTCGCCCGAACTTTGGAAAGAGGCTGCCGATGATCTCGACGTCGGCAAATCGCTCATACAGCATCGCCAACGTGTAGGCTCGCCCGGCCGAATTGTGTGCGAGCTCCCAGCTGCAGACACCGACTCGCGGTCTGCCCGCCTCATCGCGACTTTTTCGGTATCTTTGCTTCGCAAGAGCGAGGTTCGCCGATGCAATCCGGGCAAGCCCGGGCGTGGTGATCAAAACCTCGGCATATTTCCGAATAGCTTCTTCGTACTTCCCCGAACGCATGTATTCGTTGCCAAGTGCGAGCGGCGTTTTCATATTCTTGTTCATCATATTTAGTTATTCGTGAATTTGATGTCCAACAACGTGACTGCAGCGTTCACAACTTGGCAATCAAGGTCATGCGCTGGTTGTTCGTTACGCTGCAACAACAGGCTGAGAACACTCTCATTTTCCCAGCGAGTTCGATCGATGATTGGCTCGGCAAAGCCGAAACCCTCATCCAGAATGAATCGTGTGTGTTTTTCCGACCAAAGGTAGTCAGGTGCCGCAAGCATAGTCACCGCCATTCGATCGCGACTATGATCTCCGCGAGTGATGACGTATACGTTGTCGAATCGATCGACAACGACTTCCGGGCGACTAATTGGAATTTGCAGCGTCCCCTTCCCTCGCAACACAAAAGGCTGAGTGCGCGCTGAAATGATCTGATGCCGCCACTGCGCACCATCGAAGTACAAATGCTGATACTGAGGAATTCCACCCGAATCGTCCGCATAGAAAACAATATGCGGACGATTTCGGCTGTCCAGTGCCATGCTGCACTGGTTGATCAGATTACTTCCAGGCGAGACTGGAAAAATGATTTCGGCATTTACCTGAGTGATCGGAAGTTGATAGCCTCGCCCCTTTGATGTCTGCCAGCTGACGCCGTTATCGAATGAACATGCGTATCCGATATTCACGTTGTTGATGAGATCTTCCTCACCGAGCGTATGCGTGCGCCACACGAAGCTGAGGTGCAGACTTCCGTCGCTACCGATGGCAGGATGGTTCCAGTAGGCGTTGCTCGTCCATGGCTTCGACTCACTGCCGCTCAGAATCGGCAAGGGGCGATCCGCCCAACTCTCGGTCTCTTCGTCATAAACCTTGAAGCGAGCGTTTCCGCTATCGTGCACGCCGTCACGATAGAGCAAGACCAGTGGAAACCCGTGATGCGGCTGAACGAAGGTTGGATAGGTCACCCGTTCCTCGGACGTCCCCGTCATCGGAAGCTCATCCGTCCACCCGTTGATATCGTTGGCCCTGATGCTTCGGCGATAGCGCAATCGCGTAGCATGATGTCCGTAACACAGGTGGACATGCCCCCCCCGGTCGACGCCAAGGCTAATACTGTTGTGCGCATCATTCAGGTCGTACGCACCTTCGATATCATGGCTCTCGATAACTTCCGTCTTCAGATTGCGCTGAACAATGCGCAGCCTGCGTGAATCGACATAGAACGCGGTAGTCTGCCGGTCGAGATGGGTCAGGATTCCGTGATGTCGGAAAATGACGGTATTGATGGTATTACCCGCCCATGCCTCACCGAGATGGTGCTTTGATAGCGTGACGACTTCGAATGCGGAACTTGCACGAGGAAGTTCGCGCAGTGCAGCGCTTGCGTCACTGTCGAGATACGTGGACGTCATGCCAAGCTCCTGGCACTGTTGACTGACTCGCGCTTTGGTCAGCAGCACCTTGTCCGATCCAGGTGCACCGACCCTGATAGACGATTCGAAATGCTTCAATGCCCGAGGTAAACTTCCTGCGACGACAGCGGCACGCCCCAGGCTGTTATGAACACCAGCGACGAGAATCTGACAAAGATGACGCTCGCTGACGCCCCAGTCCCGAGCCAGTCGTACATACAGCTTCGCCTCGGCGAACCTTCCCAGCTGCAGACGCCCCGATGCCGCGAGCAACGCCAGCTTGGCACGATCGGGATGATGTTGCAGGGTGGCGCGCTCCAGCCTGGCGAGGCTTTGCCAATCGCCAAACTGCCACTGGGTACGTGCTCGTTCAAGCAAATTCTCGTCGTAAGGCACGACGGTTTGCTCGGACCGAACCTCGACAATTTCTGCCGACCGCCCACGTTGATTGGCCAGTGCCTTGTAGCGCACGTTCACCGACTTCTTTCTCATAGCTCTGGCTCTCGAAGCAGGATGTCCTTGATCAGCTCAAGCTGCGCTTCCGCTCGAATCATCTCTTCCTGCACCAGCCTCTGACGCGCCTTCAACTCCGCATCGCTCTCCTGTTGATTTTCGAGTTGTTGTTGTAACGCGTTGATTTGCTCGACGTGCTCCGCCACAAGTCGGGATGACTCGCCGTGCTGACTCATCAAGGTCGATTTCTCGCCTTCCAGTTGCGTCTTGGCCGCCTGCAGAAGTTCGATCTCTCGTTTGCGCTCGACCTCCTGCTTGACGGCGTCTTCATTCCGCGCCGCCAACGTCTGCCGCTCTCGCTCGGACACGGCATTGGCTTGCTTGAGCGCCTCGAGTTCGCGCGAACGCTCGGTCGCATGCTCGTTGGCACCTTCGAGCTGGGTGGTCAGTGCCGAGGCTTGTTGTTCCAGCTTGGCTTTGACCTGCGTCAGCAGTTCAATTTCATGATCGCGCTCGCTCACGTGTTTGACGACGTCTTCGTACTGCGCGGCCAACGTCAGATTTTCGCGTTCAAGACGTGCCCGATCCTGTGCAAGGACATCGACTTCTCGCGCGCGTTCGGCCACCTGCGCCGCAATCTCCGCTTGATGCCGCGCAGTCAGCACCCTTATTTCCAGCTCCAGTCGCGTAGCCATCTGTTCGAGATCCACGACGTGTCGTGCCTGCTCGGCCGATTGCCGGAGCGTCGCCTCGTGCTGCCGCTCGAGCGCCGCCTTCTCCTGTTCGAGCCGCATCGAGATCCGTTCCAGTGCTTCGACCTGCCTTGTTCGCTCAACCACCTGCGCGCTGATCTCGTCGTGTTGCGCCAATGCAGACAGTTTTTCCTGTTCCAGTTGAGCCCACGCCTGCTTCATGGTCTCGACTTCCTGGCTACAAGCAATCAGTTGCTCGATCACTTCCTCATGCATTGCGATTGAGGCAAGCAGTTCTTCTTCCAGTTGCGTTTTAGCCTCTGTCAGGTCGGTGACGTCCTGACAGAGTTCGCCGACATGCTCGACGTTTCTCTCATGCTGTTCGACGAGCCTGGAGCGCTCTTGCCCGAATCGCTCTTCGACCTGTTTCAGGATTTCGACTTCCTGCGTACGCTCGGTCACCTGTCTGACAGCATTTTCGTGGCGAGCCATAAGCTCGGATTTTTCACGCTCGAGGCCAGATTTTTCTCGCTCAAGGTTTGCCTTTTCTCGTTCGAGATCTACTTTTTTTCTTTCAATGACTGCCTTTTCTCGTTCGAGATTAGATTTTTCTCGTTCGAGGCGCGCATTGGCCTGTTTAAGCGTATCGACTTCCTGATCTCGAACGCCCGAATGCTTCAACGCCTTTTCCTGGTGCGTTGCCAACGCGGACTTTTCCTGCCTCAATTGCGCATTGATCCGCGTCAGCTCCTCGACTTCGCGGTTACGTTCGGCAAGCAATCGCGCGCTCTCGTCACGCGCGCGAGCCAGACTGCCCAGTTGCTTCTCGAACTGGTCCCGGCGCTCGGCGAATCCGGTACGCTGCTTCGCTTCGCGTTGGCGAGCATGCTTGGCCTCATAACGCAACTGGCTGGCTTGGCGAGCCTCCGAATCACTGAATTTCGTATCCGACGGCAAGATGTCCAGCAATGCTTCCGCTTCAGCGAGACTGCCAGCCTCATGAAGCCGGAAGGCGAGCCACTTTAGTCGAAAGGACTTCGGCTCCAGCGAGTATGCGCGTTGCGCTGCCTCTGCTGCGCCGGCGCGATCGCCAGTCATCAAATGTCGCCCAAGCGTCGTATAGCCATTCGCGCGCGTGACCGGTGAAATGCCGTTGCCGGCCATCAGCTTTTCCACCGCCTCGAAGCCACCCTCGTCATATGCGGCAATGACCTTCGTAAAGGCTTTCCCGCCCAGCACTTCGGGAGGCGATTGACGACGATAGCTGCGCCAGATCTTCCCGAGTGCACCGGGTATGGAGAACAGCGCCTTCGGCGAATCGACGCCCTGAATCAAGAGATTCCCGAGCTTGATATTCAGGGCGTTTTCCCTTTCGAGCCGATGAACCTTTCTCTGCGCGCTCACCAAGGCACGCAAGCGCTGATTTTCAACCAGCGCGTTGTGAAACTCGTCATCGGTCCCGCCCGCGACCGGCACGACATTTCCCAGCGCCCCGCTCGGCCAACCTTCTTCCGCAGCTCTCTTCTGCTGATAGTGGTGTTCGAGCTCTTCCTGAACCTGGTGAAGTTGCAGTAGCAGAATCTCGTTTTCCTCTTTCATTTCATGGAGGCGAGATTCGACATTGACCCGGGTGGTAGAATTTTCTTGTTCGATCATTATTTTATGCCCTTCCAAATGCCACGAGTATCGATAAGCACCTTTCCGTCGCTCCAGCCAGGTTTTACGCTTTTGAACTCAGCGTGATCAACCAGCAAAACTAATATGTCGGCTCGAGAAATCGCCTCATCGAGCGTTGCCAGAACCAAACCCGAATTCGCCAAGCGTTCCGGCATTTCTGCGAGATTCGGCTCCACTACCATGACCTTGCCGCGGTGGCTTTCGGCCAGAATTCCGGCAATTTGCAGCGCCGGACTTTCACGCAAATCGTCGATATCCGCCTTGTAAGTAATGCCAAGGCACGCGATGCGGATATCGCCGCGCGTAGCGCCCGACCTCGTCATCTCGACAATGGCCTCGCTCACCTTGCGAATGACCCACTGGGGCTTGACATCATTGACATGGCGAGCGGCGCGAATCAATGTCGATTCATCCGGCGTGCTATCCACGATGAACCAGGGATCGACAGCGATGCAGTGCCCGCCCACGCCGCAACTGGGCTGCAGGATATTCACGCGAGGATGCCGATTTGCCAGCTTGATAAGCTCCCAGACATCGATGCCTTGCTTGTCGCAAATCATCGAAAGCTCGTTGGCAAAAGCGATGTTGACATCACGAAAGCTGTTCTCGGTCAGCTTGCACATCTCCGCAGTGCGCACGTCAGTGACAATACAATCACCTTGCACAAATGCCTTATAGAGTGCGACGGCTGCGTCGGAACAGCCGCGTGTCATGCCGCCGATCACACGATCATTCACAACCAGCTCATGAACGATGCGCCCCGGGAGAACACGTTCAGGACAGTAGGCGATACGAATATCGGACACGTCGCCCACCTGCTGCGGAAAACTGAGGTCTGGGCGCATCTCGGCCAGCCAATTGGCCAACATTTCTGTCGTGCCCACCGGCGACGTCGATTCGAGAATGACGAGGTTGCCTTTGGAAAGCACGGGAGCGATCGATCTGGCCGCCGATTCGATGCAGCTCAAATCGGGCCGGTGATCCGGTGTCAATGGCGTCGGTACGGCAATGACGAATGCATCCGCCGGCTCGGCCTGAGTCGCCGCTCTCAGATATCCGGCGCCCACCGCCGCCTGGACCAGGATGTCCAGTTCAGGCTCGACAATGTGAATATCACCACGGTTGATCGTATCGACGACATACGGCGATACATCGACGCCAATGACCCACCGCTTGCGTGAAGCGAATAGCGTTGCGGTCGGCAAGCCGATATAGCCAAGACCGATGATTGAAATGGTGTTCAACGTGTACTCACTAGAATATCGCGGATGCGTTGCGCAGCCTTGCCATCACCGTACGGATTCGCCGCTCGCGCCATCGCGGCATAGCTCGCCGGATCGTCAAGCAACCTGGTTGCCTCCGCAACGATTGTGGCTTGATCGGTTCCCACAACCTTTGCCGTACCCGCCGCAACGGCTTCCGGGCGCTCCGTCGTCTCGCGTGTCACAAGTACGGGCTTGCCCAGGGCCGGCGCTTCTTCCTGAATGCCACCGGAATCCGTGATGACCAGTGCTGCCCGGTTCATCAAGTAGACGAATGGCAGGTAATCCTGCGGTTCGATCAAGAACACGCCGGGAACATTTTCGAGAAGACGATGAACCGGTTGCTTGACCTTGGGATTAAGGTGCACCGGGAAAACTATTTCGACGTCACCCCGCTGCGCGATTTCCTGCAGCGCGAGACACACGGCCTCGTGCCCTTCGCCCAGATTTTCCCGGCGATGGCCGGTAACAAGAATCAACCGCTTTTCCGGATCGAGAAAAGCGAATCGAGTTTCCAGCGCCTTGTGCTGAGCAGCATCCTCGTGCATGCCAGCCACGGTTTCCAACAGGGCATCGACAACCGTATTGCCCGTGATGTGGATGCGATCTTCCGAGACACCCTCTCGCAAAAGATTGTCACGCGCATGCGATGTCGGAGCGAAGTGATACTTCGCCAGGACACTCGTCAGGCGGCGATTCGCTTCTTCAGGCCACGGAGCCGACAAATTCCCGGTGCGAAGACCTGCCTCCACGTGACCTACACAGATTTGCCGATAGTGTGCCGATAGCGCCGCGGCGAGCGTTGTCGACGTGTCGCCCTGTACCAGCACTAGGTCCGGACGAGCATCGCTCAACACGGAATCGAGGCCCGCCAATGCCCTGCTCGTCATGCCGAGAAGGGATTGATCGGGGGCCATGACGTCCAGATCGTAGTCGGGACGAACACGAAAGAACCCGAGCATCGAGTCGAGCATCTGCCGATGTTGCGCGGTCACGCAGACTTTCGCGTCGATCTCCGGATCTTTCTTCAGCACGTTGACCAGCGGCGCCATCTTTATCGCTTCAGGTCGCGTTCCGAGCACGATCAGGGTCCTCATTGCCATCCCCGCTCTCAATCCACGTGATCCATGATGATGCTTTCCAGCAGCTTCACCACTCCGGCCAGCGCAGCCGCAAGCAGCAACGTGACAAAGGCGTTGTAGAGCCGTCCCGGCTCCGTCGGATAACCCGGCTTGGTCGGCGTCTGAATGATCGAGACCATTTTCAAGGTCCGCGCAGCATCCATCCGCCCCTTCTCCAATGCAGACAGGGCCGTCTTATACAGATCCTGAGCGAATCCAACCTGCATTTGCAGACGCTGGAACTCTTCGACGGTGTAGTTGAGCGTTCTTCGCGACGGAGAGGCAAGTTCGGCTCGCTTCTGGGCGATCTGTTGCTCAAGTGCATTGAGCGTGTTCCTGAGCATCACGACCGTGGGCTGATTCGGACTCAGGGACGCCGGCAGGGCCGACAACTGGGTCTGAACATCGGTTTTTTGCGCTTCGAGCTTGTCGATGATTGCGTTCAGACTCTCCACCGTCGCCTGCGGAGCGACCAGGCCTTTGCGATTCTGAAAGTCGATTACGGTATGCGTTGCATCCAGAAGCCGGTCGTGCGCCGCGGTCACTTGCCTCGACAGGAAATCGACTTGCGATTGCGCCAGTTGATGCCCGATCTGATTCATGTGGGCCTCACCCTCACGAACCATCAGCTTCACAATCGCCTGCGCCATGTCGGGATCGTATGCCTGCGCTCGAATATGTAACACCCCGCTATAGTCATCGTATTGGACGTCGATGCGCGACAGCCAGTACTGATAAAACCATTCAGTCGGCGCATTTTTGAACCACATCCGCGAAATGGGATCGCGGCGCCAATTGCTGAAATGCGAGCGCAAATCCAGGGAAGCATCCAGCTTCTTGAGCATGTCGAGTGACAACAGATATTCACGCAGTAGCAGCTGATCTGCACGGTTAGGGCCGCCGGCACCCGGCACGATTGCCGATACGTCCACGCCTGGATTGCTGATTTGATCGGTTGTCTGGATGATGACGTTCGCCTCCGATGCATAACGATCAGACGCGATCAGCAGCCAGTACGGAATGGATATCACCGCATAAATAAAAATAACCTTTATAATCAGACCAAAAATCCGGACAGAACACGCGACATCTTTGGCCTTTCGGAAAATGGCCACCAGCCGAGCGACAACGCCCCCTTTCCCGATGGATAGCTGCTTGTTCATGCAAAAATATTTTCCTTGTATGCCCGCAATGCCTCGTCGAGATCATCGAACCAGGAAGCGCGACCTTCATTAATCCAAATTCCAGACTGACAGAACTGCCGAAGCGTGCTTTCGTCATGAGAAACCATGATCACACTCGCCTGGCTTGTTTTTCCCTTGAATGCGTCAGCAGCTTTCTTTCTGAATTTTGCATCGCCAGCAGCCGTGACCTCGTCGGATATGTATACGTCGAAGTCGAATGCGAGCGACAATGCAAATTGCAGACGCGATCTCATCCCCGACGAATAGGTTTGAACCGGTCTATCGAAAGCCTCGCCCAACTCGGCGAAATCCTGGATAAAGGCGAGCCGATCCCGGAGTTCGTCCTGTCGACCGTGAATCCGGCAGACAAATTTTGCGTTCTGACGTCCGGTCAACGTTCCCTCGAGCCCACCCGCCCCCATCGGCCACGACACACGGCACAACCGCTCGACACGCCCCTTGGTGGGATGGTCGACGCCACCGATGATGCGCAACAACGTCGACTTTCCGGCTCCGTTCACTCCGATCAGCGCGACGCTTTGCTTTGGCGGTATCGTCATGTCGATCCCGCGCAACACCCATTTCCCGACGCCGTGTTCGGTCATGTAACGCTTATGGACGTCTTCGATACAGATCATCGCGTCACCAATTTATTAGAAAAACGACGGTAAAGCGCCAGACCCAGCAACATGGAGCCAAGAGCCCACCCGTAGAGATAAGTCAGACTGACGCCGGGTGCCGTGTGATACGAAGGCAAAAAGCCGATCCGGACCAACTCCAGACCATGTACGACTGGGTTGACCAGCAAAATGTCCCGATATGGATTGGGTATCGACATAATCGGAAACAAGGCACCTGAGATGTAATAAAGCGGCAAATAAAACAACTTGAAGATATGGTCTACTTCGGGAACGAAATTCATCGCTACCGACGTGACCAATCCGAGTCCCAGACCGAACAACCACAACCCCAGAAGGCTAGCGATTGCCAATAGTGGATCCGCCGGAAGCAAAACCGGATTAAGCAGATCGGGCGTTATCACACGCCCCGTAGCAAGTGCTGCCGCGATGATGATGATCGAGATCGGAACCATTAGAAACAGCTCCAGTACCGCTCTCACGATCGCCGCATCAAAAGGCTTTACCTGTCGGTAGACAAAGAACGCATAGTTGCAATCAATCCCGTGCAACACCTGGATCCACGTGCGCCGCCACAGCAGGAAGCCAATAAATCCCGCGATGATCCACATGGTTATCGCGATTCCACCGACTTCGTGAATCCGGAAGGTCGTATATCCGAATGCGTGTATCGCGATATAAATCACGGGCTCCATCAACAACCACAGCCACGCCGCACGCGCTTCGAACAACCGATCCAGTGCCTCGCGCAGGAACATGGCTCTCCAGACGGAGACCGTGACCTCGAACGGAGTACGCACCTTTCCCGACATCGCGCCTTACTCCAGTTCGCGGTTGAGCGTCGCCGCCGGGCTGGCGACCATCACAACGAGCGTAAGGAACTTCTTGAACTCAACCTCGGGCGAGTTCGAGACGTAAATCACGTCATGATTCTGAATCGGGAAGTTCTGTGTCACGAAGAACGCTGCTGGATCCCGCAGGTTGATCTCGTAGACCACCGGCACGGTGCCGTTGATGGCCCTGACCGCCTTGTCCTGCGCATCGACCAGCTTCGCGTCTTCGAACCGGAACACGAACACGCCGCGCGCGTCGGCACGGTTGTCGTTGAGGCCACCCGAACGCGCGAGCGCCTGGGCCAGCGAAATGCCTTGCGCTTCGAAAGGAATCTCGTCGTTCTTGCCCGTTGCGCCCAACACCGAAAAGCTCTGCGACTGGAAGAGTGCCGTCACGACATCGCCCGGCTTGAGCACGACGTTCTGGTGCGGATCACGAATGACCGAATCGAGCGGCATCGTCGCAGTGACACTGCCTCGCGAAAGTTGCACGGCCATGCGGTTGACCGACTGCTTCACGCCGCCCGCAAATGCCAGCGCATCGAGCAGACGCTCGCCCTTCGGGGTCAGCGGCATCAGCGCGCTCGTGTTGACTTCGCCCACGACCGTGATGTTCGATGCATTGTTCTTGGTGACGCTGACGAGAACCTGCGGCAGGTTCGCCTTGCCCTTGAGATGGCCGACGATGCTCGACTCGATCTGCTCCGTTGTGCGCCCTTTGACCGGGATCCGCCCCGCGAACGGGATGGTGATCGTGCCGTCCGAGGCCACCATCTGGTTGGGCAGCGTGACGCTGTTGGCCGTGCTCGTCGTCATCGGCTGCGCGGGCGCCAGCGTGCTGAACAGCATCGCCGGCGGCGCCTCCCAGATCGTCACTTCGATGACGTCGCCCGGGCCGATCAGGTAGTTGTTGGTAACCGCACTCGGAAAGATGTTCGCGAATTGGCCCAGCTTCTTGCTGTCGGCAAGTTTCCGCGCCAACGTATCGTTGACGTCCACCAGTTGAATGCCTTCGATCCGTCCGCCGGTTTCCGGCACTTCCTGCACTTTCTGGCGCGACGCACCGGAAGCAGGTATCCAGTCCGGATAGGTTGCACACCCCGAAAGCGCCACAGCGGCAAGAACGGAAATTGCCAATACACTCTTTTTCATGGATCTTGAGGCCAAGACTTTTTACTATTGATTTGCAAGCGTCATTTCCCGGGCGTTCAATCAACGCATCCCCCGAACACCCGAACGCTCATTCATCAGCCGATTGACTCGATCAGGCCACCGGCGTCTCAAAAATTCTTCACTTAAATTTGCACTCTTTCGGACATTGACGACCGAAAAAGCAACAAATCCCCCCTCTGTGACAACAGAAGAAATGGTTACTGCACGTCGAATCCCGCCACGGATACCTGGCCAGTTAGCGAACGAACGTCGGAAAACCACGGAAAATAACCAACACGACGGCACACCTGCAAAGCACGTCCGGCATTGGCAGCCGGCCGATTGCGCCTGTTATCAGGGGTGTTCGACCGTCTCATGCAATCGAACTGCCCGCTCAGGTTCTCGCGACTTACAGCGCAGGGTCTCCCGACGCCGGCATTATCGCATGGAAGTCGGACACACCCGAAATCACTCTGTAAGTTATAGGATCAGTGCGCATCACGATCGACCGGTAATAAGCGGTAATTAATACGGACTGCATACCCGATTTAACAATGTTCGTGTCGTGGCAAACGGCATGCGACACGCGGATTGAAACGTTTTACATGCCGCTGCTCCGGCAGGTGCGGTGGTTGTCTCGGTCATGCAGGTCGGTTATAACCGTGCGACGAAAATCGGCCGCAGGCCATTCTTTAAACCCACCATGGAGCCCCCATGCCGAACCTGGAATCCACCCAGCAATTCCTGATGACCCGCGGCCTCGACTTCGGCCTCAACCTCCTCGCCGCGATCGTCCTGTGGTTCATCGGCCGCTGGGCGATCCGCCTCGGCACGCGCCTGCTGGGCAAGGTGGTACGCCGCAGCGGCAAGGTCGACCCGACGCTCACCGACTACCTGACCTCCGTAGTCAGCGTGCTGCTGACGATCCTGCTGATCCTTGCGATCCTGCAGATCTTCGGTGTTCAGACCACGTCGTTCGCCGCCCTGCTCGCCGGCCTCGGCCTCGCGATCGGCACGGCGTGGGGCGGCCTGCTCGCGCACTTCGCCGCCGGCGTGTTCATGCAGGTGCTGCGTCCGTTCAAGATCGGCGACGTGATCAGCGCGGGCGGCGTCACGGGCACGGTGAAGGAACTCGGCCTGTTCGGCACGACGATCATCACCGCCGACAACGTCGTGACGATCGTCGGCAACAACAAGATCTTCTCGGACAACATCGCGAACTACAGCGCGACGCCGCATCGCCGCGTGGACCTGACCGCGAAGATCGCGAACGGCGTCGACGCGGCCGATGCGATCAACCGCCTGAAGACGCAGATCCAGTTGATCCCGAACGTGATGAAGGTGCCTGCGCCGGACGTCGGCGTGCTGCAGTTCACGCCGGAAGGCCCGCTGCTGTTCGTGCGTCCGTCGACGCAGCCGGAGAACTACTGGCAGGTGTACTGCGACACCAACCGCGTGATCCTCGAGACGTTCCGCGACGCGCAATACCCGACGCCCGAAACGCCGATCTTCCATCGCACGACCTGACAGAACGGTGCCACCCAACGGTTCGCAGGATTCCGACTGAAGCTGCCGGCGTCGAGCAGCCGGATCGGCCGATACCGCACATCGGCAATCGATCGGACCGCACGAACCGCACGGACGAAAAAAAAGCGTGGCAACTGCCACGCTTTTCACTGCGCCGAAGCGGAAAACGCGCAGGCTCAGCGGCCGCGCGTGTTCTGCGTACCGCCCGAATGCCGCCCGCGCACCAGCTTCCAGAGCGCGCCGAGCGCGACCGGCACGATCGCCGCGCCGATCCCCGCCAGCACGATCACGTTCAGATACTGGCGGATGAACGGAATATTGCCGAAGAAGTAGCCGAGCAGCACCAGCAGCAGCACCCAGAGCAACGCGCCGATCACGTTGAACAGCTGGAAGCGCGCGACGCTCATCGACGACGCGCCGGCGACGAACGGTGCGAACGTGCGCACGACGGGGATGAAGCGCGCGAGCACGATCGTCTTGCCGCCGTGCTTGTCGTAGAACGAGTGGGTCTTCTGCAGCGCAGCGCGATCGAGGAAGCGCTCGAGCACCGGGATATGCGTATTGAACACCTTGGGCCCGACCCAGCGGCCGATCAGGTAGTTCACGGTATTGCCGGCAATCGCCGCGACCAGCAGCAGCACGATCAGCCCGCCGACGTTCATGTCGCCCGTCGCCGCGAACGCGCCGCCGATGAACAGCAGCGAATCGCCCGGCAGGAACGGCAACACGACGAGCCCCGTCTCGCAGAACACGATCAGGAACAGCACCAGATACACCCACGCACCGTACTGCCGGATGAAGTCGCCGAGGAACGCGTCGATATGCAGGACCAGGTTGACGAAATGAGGCAGCGTATCCAAATGCGATTCCTCGAAGGCGAAAGGGCCGGAGCGGCCGAAAAGCGGGAGTGCCCGCCGGACAAGGCGGTGCGCGGAACGCAGTCATCATACCGAAACTACCTTAAGGCTCCGTGAAAAAAACGTAAGCAGCCCCGGCCACGGCATCCGCCGCCGCCTCGCTATAATTCGGCCATGTCCGAAATCACCGAAACGGCCGCAGGCGCCGTGCCCACGCCCACCGCGCGCCCGCTGCGCGCGATCCAGCCCCTGCCCGACCAGCTGATCAGCCAGATCGCCGCCGGCGAGGTGGTCGAACGCCCGGCGTCGGTCGTCAAGGAATTGCTCGAGAACGCGATGGACGCCGGCGCGACGACGCTGCGCATCGTGCTCGAGGAAGGCGGGGTCAAGCGCATCTCGATTACCGACGACGGCTGCGGGATTCCGCCCGACGAACTGCCGCTCGCGCTGATGCGCCACGCGACGAGCAAGATCCGCTCGCTCGAGGAGCTCGAGGCGGTCGCGACGCTGGGTTTCCGCGGCGAAGCGCTCGCGTCGATCGCGTCGGTCGCCGAGATGTCGATCACGAGCCGCACGGCCGAGGTCGCGCATGCGACGAAGATCGACGCGACCACGGGCGCGCTGTCGCCGGCCGCCGGCGCGGTCGGCACGACGATCGAGGTGCGCGAGCTGTACTTCAACACGCCCGCGCGCCGCAAATTCCTGAAAAGCGAGCAGACCGAGTTCGGCCACTGCCTCGAAATGATCCGCCGCGCGGCGCTCGCGCGGCCGGACGTCGCGATCTCGGTGCTGCACAACGGCAAGGCCGTCGAGCACTGGAACGCGACCGAACCTGCACAGCGCGTCGCGAAGATCCTCGGCGACGGCTTCGCGACCGCACACCTGCCGCTCGACGAGCAGGCCGGGCCGCTCGCCGTCTACGGCTGCGCGGGCCTGCCGACCGCGAGCCGCGGCCGCGCCGACCAGCAATACTTCTTCGTCAACGGCCGCTTCGTGCGCGACAAGCTGCTCACGCACGCGGTGCGCGCGGCGTACGAGGATGTCCTCCACGGCGATCGTTACCCGTCGTACGTGCTGTTCCTCGATCTGCCGCCCGAAGCCGTCGACGTGAACGTGCACCCGTCGAAGATCGAGGTGCGGTTCCGCGATTCGCGCTCGATCCACCAGTACGTCTTCCACGCGGTGCAGCGCGCGCTCGCGCGCCATGCAGGCGCGTCGCCGGAAACCACCGCGGGCGGCCATGCCGCACAACTCTCACCGGCGCCGAGCGGCCCCGCGTCGTTCCTGAATACGCCGCTCGGCCAGGGCGCGGCCGCCGGCACGGGCGGCAGCGGCTTCTCGTCGCCGTCGTCCTCTTCGTCGTCGGGCAACACGTGGATGCGCCAGGCGCGCATGACACAGGGCACGCTGCCGGTCGCGCAGCCGCTCGCGCTCTACGACGCGCTGTTCGGCCGCAAGGACACCGGCGCGGGCACGCCGGACGGCACGACGATCGTCGCGCGCGACGCGGCCGATGCAGCGGCTGCGCCGGCCGCGCCGGCCGCGCTGCTGTCGGGCTTCGTCGCGTCGCCGCTCGCCGCCACCGCGCACGACGAGCAGCCGCTCGGCTTCGCGCTCGGCCAGATCCACGGGATCTACGTGCTCGCGCAGAACGCGCACGGCCTCGTGATCGTCGACATGCACGCGGCGCACGAACGGATCCTGTACGAACAGTTCAAGAACGCGCTCGCCGACCGCACGGTCGCCGTGCAGTCGCTGCTGCTGCCGATCTCGATGACGGCGACGCCGGTCGAGATCGGCACGGTCGAGGAAGAACGCGACACGCTCGAATCGCTCGGCTTCGACCTCGCGGTGCTGTCGCCGACGTCGCTCGCGATCCGCGCGGTGCCCGCGCTGCTGAAGGACGCGGACCTGCAGTCGCTCGCGCGCGCGGTGCTCGCCGACCTGCACGCGTTCGGCGGTTCGCGCGTGCTCACCGAACGCCAGCACGAGTTGCTCGGCACGCTTGCGTGTCACCACGCGGTGCGCGCGAACCGGCGCCTGACGCTCGACGAGATGAACGCGCTGCTGCGCCAGATGGAAGCGACCGAACGTGCGGACCAGTGCAATCACGGCCGGCCGACGTGGTATCAGCTCACGCTGAACGATCTCGACCGTCTCTTCATGCGCGGGCAATGAACGCTTCACCGCAGTCCGCCCCGACGACGATCGCCTGCCTGCTCGGCCCCACCGCCTCCGGCAAGACGGCCGCCGCGCTGGCGCTCGCCGCGCGCCGTCCGATCGAGATCGTCAGCGTCGATTCGGCGCTCGTCTACCGCGACATGGACATCGGCACCGCGAAACCGACGCGCGACGAGCGCGCGAGCGTGCCGCATCACCTGATCGACATCATCGACCCGGCCGATGCATATTCGGCGGCCGAATTCCGCGCGGACGCGCTGCGCCTGATCGGCGAGATCGCCGCGCGCGGCCGCACGCCGCTGCTCGCGGGCGGCACGATGCTGTACTACAAGGCGCTCACGCAGGGCCTCAACGACCTGCCGACCGCCGATCCCGCCGTGCGCGCGGAGCTCGACGCCGAGGCCGCGCGCGACGGCTGGCCGGCACTCCACGCGCGGCTCGCGCAGGTCGACCCCGCGACGGCCGCGCGGCTCGCACCGAACGATTCGCAGCGGATCCAGCGCGCGCTCGAAGTGTTCCTGCTGAGCGGGCAGCCGATGTCGGCGCTGCTCGCCGCGCCGCGGCGCGCGGACGACGCGGCCGCGGCCTATCGCTTCGTGCCGGTCGCGCTCGAACCGTCGGACCGCGCGGTGCTGCACGCGCGCATCGCGCAACGCTTCGACGCGATGCTCGACGCGGGCTTCATCGACGAAGTCGAACGGCTGCGCCGCCGCGAGGATCTGCATCTCGGCCTGCCGTCGATGCGCTGCGTCGGCTACCGGCAGGCATGGGAATTCCTCGACGGCGACACCGACTACCGAACCATGCGCGACAAGGGCATCTTCGCGACGCGCCAGCTGTGCAAACGGCAGATCACGTGGCTGCGCGCGATGCCGGAGCGGATCGTCGTCGACTGCGTCGCGCCGGATTCGACGGCACAGGCGCTCGACACGCTCGAACGCGTGCTCGACGGCCGCATCGACGATCAATAACGGGGCAGGATCGCCGCGCATCGATCCTGCTGCGTGCGATACCCTCGTCTTCGGTCATCGTCGTTCCTTCTTCGGGCCGCCCGCCGATACGCCAAGCGCCACGCCAGAAAAAAAGGTTCATCGCAGGAAACCGTGGAGGGTTTGGGAGCGATTGCGTAACCTGACGCCTGACTTTAAGGACGTCAGGAGAG
>NZ_QTQM01000072.1:0-16879 GCF_003854225.1 Burkholderia sp. Bp8986
GGTGCAGCTGTCGCAGGTCCACGTTTGAGATTCATCGAGGGGAAGCTTGTGAGAGACCGGTATGACTACGGTTCAGCGCCCTTCGTCTCAGCTCAGCGATGAGGCGAATCAACTGCTGGATACTTGCGAAGGGCTCGTGCAGCTGGCGAGACCGGCGTCAGTGCGACGCTTCATGCTGTGCTCGAGCCGTATGCGGGGAAAGCTCGCACGTACGGTTCTTCGGGGGCCGCGTTTCCGCAAGGAAACGTGGCTACCCAATTCGCCGGTCCTGACGAAGGTGATGTCGCTTACCCAGGCCTGATTGGGCTGCCAGCGGTCGAAACGCCGATCCAACAGATTCGGCGCCACCGGCAGGCGATGCGTCGAATCCGTGGTCACTCGATACGGACGCTTGTAGACCGGGCGCAACCCCTGGCGTTGCAGGCTGCGACGCACGCGTTCGGCGCTCGCCGGCCGCCCCTGAGCACGCAGTTGCCGCAACGTGGCGTTCCGCCGGGAGCTGCATGCGCTGCTGAATCGCGGCGAGTCGGTCCACCAGCTTCAGCGCGCGATCTACACCGGCAGAGTGGCCCCCGAGCGCGGTCGACGTCGCGATGAAATGATCGCGATCTCGGGGTCGTTGACGTTGCTGACGAACCTCGTGATCGCGTGGAACACGCAACGCATGCAGGCGACGGTCGACGGCTGGCGACGCAAAGGACGACAGGTCGACGACGAGTGGTTGCGCCGGATGGGGCCTGCGCATTTTGCGCACGTGAACTTCAGGGGCACATTGAGCTTTCCCATCGACCAATACAGCGACGTCCTGCTGGAAGCCGCGCCCTGGCAACGAGGTACGGGATCATGAGGCGTGCTGGATAGAGACGGACGGCGTATCGGTACCGTTGGCGGACTGGCGTCCGTCCGATGAAGTCGACGAGCGCGATCAGCGCCAATACCGGTCTGCGACAGGATCGTGCAGCACCGCTTCTGCAATGCAGTCACACATCTCCGCGGTAAAATGGATTTCGCCGAGCAGTTCCTCGATCGCCGCCTCCAGTTCGGCTCCGTATGCAAACGACATGGTGATCTCGTATCGCGTGCGCTGCCGGCTGACGCATCGTATCTCATACAGGGTATGACAGAAATCTTCGATCCAGCGGCGCGCCTTGGACATGCCTCGCACGAATTTGCTGTTGCGCTCGATGACCAGGTGCAGGCTCAGATGCGTTTGCGGCGTCGATGTCGTTACCTCGTCCGCCAACGACTGCGTCTTCGCAGGTTCGGCGATCGCGGGCTGTGTGGGTGCCGGTGGTGGCATCATTGTGAGTGCCGACTCGATACGATGTTGTGCGAACGGATCGGGCGCGTCGATGTAGCGCATTGCCGAACGCACATCTTTCCAGCCAACATACTCCATCAGCATTTTCAGATCCCAGCCGTTCGAGTTGGCCCAAGTCGCAAAGCCTCGTCGCAACGAGTGGCTGCTGTAACTATTGGGCGTGGGTAGTCCAGCCTCGCGAAACAGCGTGCGCAACAAGGGAACAAAGCTGCCAGCATGCAACCCTTCGTCGCTCACGTTTCCCCAGCGGTCGACGCTGCGGAACACGAACCCCTCGGTCAGGCCAGAGGTGGCAATCCAAGCTTCATAGGCGGCCACCGGGCATAGCCGCGACAGAGCGGGCGCCTTGAACGTCGTGCCAAGCTGTGCGCGATCGCCTTTCGTGCGCGGCAGGAACAACGTCATGCCGCGGCCCGCCTCGACGGTCACGTGCTCGATCCGTAATCGACTGAGTTCATCCGAACGAAAACCACGCCAGAAACCCAGTAGCACCAGCGCTCGGTTGCGAACATTCGCGAGGTGGCTTCGCTCGTCTGCGACCTGGTCGATCTGCCCATCAAGCCAGGCGGTAAGCTTTTCGAGGTGCGCGAGCTGCATCGGTCTGGCGCGCTTCTCGGTCGCAGGATGCAGCGCCGCGATCCCCTTGAGTACCTTTCGCACGTGCGGCGTCTTCGTCGGATCTGCGAAACCCTGCGTCTGATGCCATTGTGCGAGTGCTGCCAGGCGCGCCCGCAGCGTATTGACCGACAGGGTTTCCGCGTGGTCGGCAAGGTACCGCGCGATGGCATCAGCGCTCGCCGGAAGGAAGCCGCCCCATTCAACCTCGAAATGCCGGATTGCCGACTGGTAACTGCGACGGGTATTTTCGCGCGTCGCGGCTTCTACGTAGCGATCGGTAGCAGACATGGCTCGTGGGTACAATCGGGCAATCAATATCGGAGATGATGATATGCAACAACGATCATGTGCGCCAGTCGGATTGCGAGACGGGGAATGCGGTTTCGACCGATGAAGCGATGAACGAAGGCAAGCCGTCACATCCGGGCTGGGAAAATTTCACACGCGAAGAGCTGCTCGCCGAGCTCACCCGTCTGCATACTGAAAATGTCCGACTTACCGCCTTGCTGCCGACAACCGTGCCGACGCCGGATAAGTCCGTGCCAGCAGTCCGACGCGTACTGTCACCAGCGGGGCGGAACACAAGCGCTCCTATACTTTCGCCAGACCAGAAAGTGCAACTCTTCCGGCGGCTGTTTCGTGGCCGCACGGATGTCTATCCGCTTCGCTGGGAAAGCCGCAATTCCGGGAAGTCGGGCTACGCGCCAGCCTGCGCGAATGAATGGCGAACAGGTATTTGCGACAAGCCCCGCATCCGCTGCGCGGACTGCGGGCATCGCGTGCTGTTGCCACTGGAGGATCAGGTCATCTACGCACACCTGGCCGGCGATCATACGGTGGGCCTCTACCCACTGATGCCAGACAGCACCTGCTACCTGCTCGCCGTCGATTTCGACGAGGAGGGCTGGCGTGAAGATGCGATGGCCTTCCGGCAGTCGTGTGAAGAGCTGGGCGTGCCCGTTTCGCTCGAGATTTCACGCTCGGGCAACGGCGCGCATGTGTGGATCTTCTTCTCGTCGGCCGTCACCGCGCGCGAGGCGCGACGAATGGGGGCGGCCATCATTAGTCACACCTGCGCCCGGACCCGGCAGCTTGAGTTGTCGTCTTACGACCGGCTCTTTCCGAACCAAGACGTGCTCCCCAAAGGCGGCTTCGGCAACCTGATCGCGCTGCCACTGCAGAAACAGCCGCGCGAGCGCGAATGCAGTGTGTTTGTAGACGAGCGCTTCGAGCCCTATGCCGACCAGTGGGCGTATCTGGCCGCCATCCAGATGATGGACGGGCGCGACATCGGGGGCGTGATTTTCCGTGCTACGGGCGGCGCCCATCCGCTCGACGTTGCGTTCATCGCCGAAGAGGACCAGGTCGAGCCGTGGAAGCCACCTCCCGCGCTGCCGAAACGATTGGCCGGACCAATGCCGGCATCGCTCACGCTGACGCTCGCGAACCAGCTCTATTTCGAGAAAGAACAGCTTCCCCAGGCGCTGCTCAATCGTCTCATCCGACTGGCAGCCTTCCAGAATCCGGAGTTCTACCGAGCCCAGGCACGCGGTTTCAGCGTATGGGACAAGCCGCGTATCATTGGCCGAGCCGAAAATTGTCCGCGCCATATCGCGTTGCCGCGGGGTTGCCTCGACGACGTCATGACTCTGCTGCGCGATAACGACATCGCCTGCGACCTCCGCGACGCGCGTTGCGCTGGCGAGCCGATCGTCGTGTCGTTCGCGGGTACGTTGCGCGATGACCAGCAGACCGCCGTGGCCGACCTGCTGCGACATGACACCGGCATCCTGCATGCGCCTACGGCATTTGGAAAGACCGTGACGGCGGCCGCGATGATTGCCCAGCGCGGCGTCAACACGCTCGTGCTCGTGCATCGCCGGGAGCTACTTGATCAGTGGCGCGAACGCCTGCAGTCGTTTCTCGGGCTCGATCCGCGGGCGATCGGCACGATCGGCGGCGGCAAGTCGAAAGCGACCGATCAGATCGATGTCGCGATGCTGCAGTCGGTGGCACCCGACGGTACTCGTGGCGAGCTGTTGCGGCGTTATGGCCAGGTCATCGTCGACGAATGTCACCACGTCTCTGCGGATTCCTTCGATGCGGTCCTCAAGGCCGTTCAGGCGCGCTACGTGCTGGGCCTGACCGCGACACCGGTGCGGCGCGACAGCCAGCAACCGGTGATGTTCATGCTGTGCGGGCCGATCCGACATGCAGCGCGGCTGCCAGCCAATGCGCCGCAGTCGCTTGAGGTCTTCCCGCAACGACTTACTGCTGCGGTGGATGTCGCGGACGACGCGCCGATCCAGGCGGTGTTCGCACATCTCGCACAGGACGCGCCGCGCTCGCAGATGATCGCAGCGGCCGTCCGTGAACAGTACGGACAAGGGCGTAACGTGCTGGTACTCACCGAGCGGATGGACCACCTCGAAAGCCTGCAGCAGATGCTGAAAGGCACGGTGCAATCGCTGTTCGTGCTGCACGGACGGCTCGGCAGAAAGGCGCGCGCCACCCAGTTGGCAGCCCTTGACGCGCTGGCCGGTGACGCGCCCCGCGTCGTGCTCGCAACTGGCAGGCTGGTCGGGGAAGGTTTCGACCACCCGGCGCTGGATACGTTGGTGCTGGCGATGCCGGTCGCATGGAAAGGCACCCTGCAACAGTACGCCGGCCGGCTTCACCGCGAGCATGCAGGTAAAACTGGCGTGCGGGTGCTCGATTACGTAGACGGCGGGCATCCAGTGCTCCTGCGCATGTGGGACAAGCGCCAGCGCGGCTATCGGGCGATGGGCTACCAGGTGTGCGTGCCTGGACAGGAGCTCCAGCTGACGCTTGCCTGAAATCGCGCAGCCAATCTCCTTTTTGTACCGTTCCCGGCTCCTGGAAGCTGTTTTCGGGGCATCACATTGAATAACCCACCTTTATCGCATATGAAAAATCCCAATTTCACACCATGCTTGACCTATTGTATTGGTACGTATATACATAGTATGTAATACAGTACGATATTCGAAGGAGGTCCCATGGCTCGCGCCGGCCTAACCCGTGTGGACGTCAAGCGTGCGCGCGATTCGCTGATCGCGCAGGGGCAGCACGCGTCGATCGACGCGATACGTATCGCGCTCGGCAACACGGGCTCGAAAACCACCATCCACCGGTACCTGAAAGAACTCGAGGAAGAGGACGGCACATCGCTGGCACGCGCGGTGGCGCTGTCCGACGCGATCCAGGATCTGGTGGTCCGGCTCGCGGCCCGCCTGCACGAGGAGGCACAAGCCCTCGTCGATCAGCAGGTCGCCGCTGCGGCCGCGCAGCGCCAGCAGGCGCAGTCTGAAATCGCAAAGCTCGGCGCTGAGTTGGGCGCGGTGCGGGAGCAACTCTCTGGCGCGACCGTCACCCTTTCCGCGGAGCAGGACGCGCACGCCGGGACCCGCCTAGCGCTGCATCAGCGCGACCTGGACGTCGAGCGGCTCACCCAGCAGGTACGCGACCAGACCGAGCGTCTTGCCGAACAGGAAGGCTTTCGCCTGTCGCTCGAGGCAAAGCTCGCGCATGCGCGTGATTCCCTTGAGCATTTCCGTACGGCCGCGCGCGAGCAGCGCGAGCAGGAAGTGCGTCGACACGAGCAGCAGGTACAGCAGGTGCAGGCTGAGTTACGCCAGGCGAACCAGACGGCCATCGTCCGGCAGAACGAGATCACTCAGCTGAACCGGGACAACGCTCGGCTCGTCGCCGAAGCGACGGCCACGACCAGGCTCGCACGCGATCAGCAGGCACATGGCGAGGCGTTGCAGTCCGCCCTCAATCGTGCCCTTACCGATCGAGCGCGCGCCAAGGCCGAGCGCGACGCAGTGCAAGCGGCAGCCGATGCGCGGTCAGCCGAGCTGCTCCAGGTACGCGAGGCTCGTGACTCGCTCAACGCGGACCTCACGAAGCTGGCCGCGCAGATCGAAGCGCAGCAGCAGCTCCTGGTGGACTACCGGATGCGGCTGGGCGTCGCGGGCGCGGCGGCCTGAAAGCGCAGCATCGCGTGCCGAAAAGACGTCACAATGGCAACGCGCACGCCTTTCTGCGTTTGCCATGAAGCATTCTGGCTTTCGCGTCGGCCCGCAGTTTCCGGGCTCCGCCGGGTCGCGCGCCAGCACATTCACCTTCTTGTCTTCCATGCGCTTCGCTACGGGAATTTGGCATGAGCGAATACCAATACTACGAGTTTGCATGCGTCGACCAGCTGCTTACGGCGATCCAGCAGGCAGAGTTGCGCAGTTTCTCCACGCGGGCCACGATCACCGCCTCAAGCTTCGTCAACGAATATCACTGGGGAAACCTCAAGGGCGACCCGCTCGAGTGGGTACAGCAATATTTCGACGCACACGTCTACTCTTCCAACTGGGGGAACTGCCGCCTGCTTCTTCGCCTGCCACACGGGACGTTTGACGCGGAGACCATCCGCGATTACATCAAAGCTGGACGAAAGAGGCGCTCCCATTTCGAGAAAGCATTCGAGGCCATGGACGTCGATGACTGGTGCATCCTCGACTGGTCGTTCAATGATGATTCGGGCGAACACTCCCGCTTCTCGGAAGAGATGGATGGTGCGGGGTGGATGGCGCGCCTGCTGCCTGTACGCGACGAGCTGCTCGGCGGCGATGCTCGCCCGCTTTATCTTGGGTGGCTTGCTCGACTCGGGAATGGTGAATTACGCGATGACGAAATCGAACCGCCGGTGCCTGCGGGATTACAGGCGTTGACGCCCGCGCAGGTAGCACTGGCCGAGTTTCTGATGCTGGATGCGGATTGGCTCGCCGCCGCCGCCGAGGCCAGCCCGTCATTATTGGCCTCAGTATCCAGCGGGAGCGAAGATAGTCGCTTTGATCCCTGGTTACGTGAGTTGCCGGTTGATGAAATGCGGGTGAAACTGCGCATGCTGCTACAAGGACGCAGCCGTGAAGCTGAGAGAACGCTTCGAAACGCATTTCTCAAGTGGGATAAAGGAAGGACTGTAAAGCAATTGGATTTACCAAGGCGCCGTCGAATATCCGAAATCGAATCACAGGTCGCCTCACATCGTGCCATCCGTGAAAGAAGGGAGCAGGAAGCACGTCAGGCGGCCGAGGCCCGCCGTCGGGAAGAACGCACGCGGTACCTCACATCACTTCTCGAACAGGAAGACACGGCGTGGTCAAGCATAGATGCACAACTTCGGCGCACAACGGGCAGCGCCTACGATCAAGCATTCCAGAAGTTGCAGGATCTCGCCGAAGCGTATGCAAACGCCAGGCGGGATGCCGTATTCCGGCGTCGCTTGGCGCAATTGATGTCGAGTCACGGCAAGCGGGGAGCCTGGCTTGCCCGGCTGCAAAAAGCGGGGTATTTGTGGCAACCCAAGTCGTAGCCTCCTTGGCCGGACCTGCAGAATCATTTCCGCAAATCTGAAATTACCCAACTGAACAAGAACAAGCCCGACTCTCCGGCAAGCTTGTGTCGCTTCCGGAAGCCCAGCGCTACGCGGCCTTCACGGTTCTGTTGACCGCGATCACGGCGATACCGGAAGAACAACGGGGCGAGCCGCTGGCCAAACTCGCCGGCGTGCTCTACCACCTTCCGCAGGCCCAGCGCGACGCGGCCTTCCCGACTCTGTTGGCCGCGATCACGGCGCTACCGAAAGCGCAACAGGGCGTTCCGCTGGCCCGACTCTGCGAGCTCGAGCGGCTTCCGGAAGCCCAGCGCGGCGCGGCCTTCACGGTTCTGTTGACCGCGTTCACGGCGATACCGGAAGAACAACGTGGCGAGCCGCTGGCCGAACTCGCCAGCGCGATCTATCACCTTCCGCAGGCCCAGTGCGACGCGGCCTTCACGGCTCTGTTTGCAGCGATCACGGCGATACCGGAAGAACAGCGGGGCGAGCCGCTGGCCAAACTCGCCGGCGTGCTCTACCACCTTCCGCAGGCCCGGCGCGAGGCGGCCTTCACGACTCTGTTGGCCGCGATCAAGGCGCTACCGAAAGCGCAACAGGGCGTTCCGCTGGCCCGACTCTCCGGCAAGCTTGTGTCGCTTCCGAAAGCCCAGCGCGACGCGGCCTTCACGGTTCTGTTGGCCGCGATCACGGCGCTACCGGAAGAACAACGGGGCGAGCCGCTGGCCAGACTCGCCGGCACGCTTTACAACCTTCCGCAGGCCCGGTGCGAGGCGGCCTTCATGGCCCTGTTGGCCGCGATCAAGGCGCTACCGAAAGCGCAACAGAGCGTTCCGCTGGCCCGACTCTCCAGCATGCTTGGGGTGCTTCCGGAAGCCCAGCGCTACGCGGCCTTCACGGTTCTGTTGACCGCGATCAAGGCGCTACCAAAAGCACAACAGGGCGAGCCGCTGGCCAAACTCGCCAGCGTGCTCGACCACCTTCCGCAGCTCCAGCGCTACGCGGCCTTCACGGTTCTGTTGACCGCGATCACGGCGATACCGGAAGAACAACGGAGCGAGCCGCTGGCCGAACTCGCCGGCCCGCTCTACCGGCTTCCGCAGGCCCGGTGCGAGGCGGCCTTCACGGCTCTGTTTGCAGCGATCACGGCGATACCGGAAGAACAACGGGGCGAGCCGCTGGCCATACTCCTCGGGAACAGTACAATCCGCTGAAAAGGCTCTGTGGCGTGCTCGGGAACCTTCCGGAGGCCCGGCGTGAGGCGACCTTCACGGCTCTGTTGGCCGCAATCACGGCGCTATCGGAATGGACACAGCGCGATCTGCTGGAAAGCCTCCCTGGAGCTAATCTCGGATCTGGTGTACGGCAGTAGGCGGGGAGCATGAAGAAGGCGGTGGCGGTTGACTGAGAATGTTGCTTTCTCACGGTAGCAAGCTCAGCAACCGAACTCCGCCACCATGGCGAAACGTACGCAGGAATCGAACAACAATCAAGCAGCAGCAACGGAATTGAAGGGCTCGCTTGGGCTGGGCGATTTGATCCAGCAAGGCGCGCGGCAAATCATCCAACAGGCGATCGAGGCGGAATTGATGGCATTTCTCGAACGGTACTCGAATGTAAAGACACTGGAGGGACAGCGAGCGGTCGTGCGCAACGGCTAAAAAGCTCTAACAAAATGAGTTGTGGGGACTGCTAACCCGCCGCACGCTCTGTTAACCTCTTCGTTGTTTCGCTGACGAGGAGGCCATGGCAAAACCGATACTCGATGACGAATTGTGGTCACTGATTCAACCGTTGCAGCCACCACCAAAGCCGCGTCGGACGCGATACCCGGGGCGCAAGCCGCTGGACGATCGCGCCGTGTTGACCGGAATCTTGTTCGTGCTGCAATCCGTCCTTCCCTGGGAAATGCTTCCGCAGGAAATGGGCTGCGGTTCAGGCATGAGCTGCTGGCGCAGGCTACGCGATTGGCAGCACGCGGGCGTCTGGGATCGACTGCAGGAGGTGCTGCTGGCCAAGCTTCGCGCGGCCGATCGCATCGATTGGTCGCGCGTGGTCATCGATTCGTCCTCCATTCGTGCAGTGGGATCGGGTCAAAAACAGGACCCAATCCCACCGATCGGGCACGACCCGGTTCAAAGCACCACCTCGTGACTGAAGCTCCGTCTTCTCCCGATTCGTCAGGAGTTGCGGGTCGACGCCCAGGCCTTCAGGATGTCATGTTCGATCTGGAGCTTCCGAATGTATCGTCGGAGTGATTCGACCTGCTGCTCCAGCGTCGCCTGCTCGGAGGTCTGCGGCGGATCGTTGCGGCGTGTCATGGTTGAAACAGCCTCGTGACCGAGTAACCGATTTCTCCAGTTGTACAACGTTGGACGGCTCACGCCAATCTTTTTAGCGACTTCCTCAGCGCTTTCTCGTCGAGTACACAGATCGATGACCGCTGTCTGCCTGAACTCTGGTGCGTACCGAATACCCGAAGTCTTCCCGAGAGCGCGTTTCTTCCGTTCAGGATGCAGTTCGTCGAGCCACGCGACGAGCGTCCCGCGTCCCGGATATCCCAAGGCCCTTGTCGTTGCTGCCAGACACTGACCATGGCTTAGATAGTGGTCAGTGGCCGCCGTTTTTTGTTCTGCCGAATAGCGCGGCCTCAAGCAAATACGTTCCCTCGGCAGATCGAGGCCTCGCTGGTACGTGTGATACCAACGTTCGAGAGTTTTCGTTGTGGGATAGCCTAATTGACGAACGGTCGCGGTAAGGCGCTTTCCAAGCTTCAAGTAGAGCTTGACCGCTCGGATACGGTCTTCGTACGAATACATGGACTAGCTCCTGATAGTCCAAGAATTCCGCCGCACCCCCGAACACGACATTTCTTATATGGTCGCCTCCCATTTGCAAGGTGATTTTTGATCGTAGCGAGGAGGGTGGTTGCGGACTTATATCCGGACTCGATCGCAGGACGTGCCTGCCGGCCCCGATGGATTTCGCCGCAAGGTTCCTAATCTAAATAGCGGACTCGAGGTCCGAGAAATGTCTCAGGCTTGCTCTTGCGCGGTCCAACCCGTCTTGCCATCTTTCAGCATCACCTGTGCAACCGTGGATGGGTTAAAGGGATTGAAGCTTGACTACTGCGACGGTGCTGCCTCATACGTTCGGCCATACGCCAGCAGCGCCCAGATTGTTCGCGCCATCTTGTTTGCGAGTGCAACAGCAACGACGTTCGTTGGTCGTCGGGACAGCATCTGACGCAAACGCTCCGGCAAGTGCTTTGAGCTCGAGATGACCGATCGCGCGCCGTGGATCAGCAGCGTCCGCAAATAAACGTCACCGCGTTGATATGACTCCCGATGTCAATCCGGATCGGTTTTCAAGATCTACTCCGTGGTTAGAGCAAATTTCCTGAGGGCGGCGCAGCAGTAAATCACGACGGTGGATCAAGCTGATATTCGCGGGTTGGTTACCGCATTACAGAGGTCCGTCTCATGAGCCTGCCGCTTCCTTACTACGCAAGTCGACTGATGTCGTTGCCAAACGCGGTCGCGGGCTACTCGAATACCGGGCTGCGCCGCCTTCAGGAAACTTCCGGTGGTGGTTGGATTTTCGTCGGCTACGTCCTCCATTTATGCGGCTTGTTCGCTTTGCGGTGCAGCCAGAGTCATCCCCAGTCGACCAACGTCCCAGATGAAGGCGGCCAGCTCGCGTGCGACCGCGATGATGGCAACGTGTGCGGTCTTCCCTCTGGCGACGAGCTTACGATATCGTCGGCACAGCCTCAGCTGCGCGTCCCAGGCGCGATCGATGATCGGTTTGGGTAGACCTTCATGCCGGCGCTGGATATCGATGCTCACGCGTGCCGGATGACGATAGCTCCAGGCGGATTCAACCAGCAGCTTACGTGCGTAGCTGTTGCCGGTCTTGGTAATGCTACCTTGGCGTCGTTTCCCGCCCGAGGAATGCTCCGAAGGCGTCACGCCAATCCAAGCCATCAGTTGCCGCGGATGTTCGAAACGCGTGAGGTCACCCAGTTCAGACACCAGGCCGATTGCCGACGTGAAGTTGATTCCGCGCATCGCTTGCAAAGCCAGTACGACTGGATAGAACCGCCAACTAATGACGGCTTCACGCAAAGCCAGTTCCAGCCGCTCGCATTGCGCGAGCCGGTCCTCAATCGAGCGCCGATGTTCGTTGAACGCCAATTGCTGCCAGGCGCTGTCGAACGAGAACGTACTTAACCAGCGCCTGTGTGTCGGCCCCCAGTTGGGACGGCCGAGATAGTGGATGCCGTGGGCCAGCAGAAAAGATTTGAGCCTGCAGCGTGCTGCCTTCAGGTCTTCCCTGGCAGCCGACCACGCGCGGGCCAGGTCGCGGAACGCTTCATCTTCAACCGTCGGCACATGCACGGCTGACAGATCGCCGGCACGCAGCGAGCGCACCAGCTTGATCGCGTCGCGGCGGTCTGTCTTGACGCGATCACCCGGCTTGCGTGGAATGAGCGATGGTGCGCAGACCATGCAGTCAAAACCTTTATCGACCAGCCGTCGGTACAGGCTGTACCCGCACGGACCCGCTTCATAGACAAAGCAGATGTGCCGCGCCTTCTGCTGCAGCCGCTTGCACAACCGGTCGACATCAATCTGCATCGTGCCGACCTTACCGAACAGTTCCACGTCGCTCATCCCGACAGCATAGGCGACTGTGATCGAATCCTTGTGGACATCCAGGCCCACATACAGCGTGCTATCGTGTTCCATGCTGGCCTCCGCGGCGGAATACACCGTTGAGTGGCGGTTCCGCCCCCACTCAATGCGGCTCTGGCAGCCATGCTAACCCGCGCATACTTCCCCACGGCGGCCAGCCCTACCGAGCGGGAGTCATACTGACTTGCTGATCCCACCGAGCTTGATTTTGCCTCCCGAGCCGTTTTGCCGCGGCACGAGACCGAGATAGGCGGCAAACTCCCGCCCCGAGCGAAACGTTCTTGCCTGTCCAATGACCGAAACCGCGGCAGTTGCCGTGAGCACGCCCACGCCCGGAATCTCAGAGATGCGCAGGCATGCGTCGTCATTGCGACGCCAATTGAGAATGCGTTGCTCGATCCGAGCAATCTGCTCATCGAGCGCACGGAGTCGCGAAAGCTGATCCTGCAGGCTGTCTAGCAGCATGGCCGGCAACTCGTCGGCCAGTGACGCCAGCGCGGCCTTTGCGGCGTCGACCGATGCACGACGGCCTTGAGGCAACACGACGCCGAACTCGTAGAGCAATCCGCGAAGCTGGTTGACCTGCATGACGCGAATCCGGACCAGTTGCTGGCGTATCCGGTGCATCGCCAGCATGGCCTGCTGGTCTTCGGTCTTAACGGCCACGAACCGCATGCCGGGACGCTGGGCAGCTTCCCAGATCGCCGCGGCGTCAGCCGCATCATTCTTGTTCGACTTCACGAACGGCCGCACAAACTGAGCTGCGATGAGACGCACGTCGTGGCCGAGCCGCGCCAGGACCCGGGCCCAATGATGAGCGCTGCCGCAGGCCTCCATAACGACGCGGCTCGCCGGCCGGTTGGCGAAGAACGGTAGCATCTGGGCACGCTTGAGCACCTTGCTGTGAATCGTGCCGTCCGGGTCCACAAAGTGAATTTGAAAAACGCGCTTGGCTAGATCGATGGCAATGGTCGTGGGTTCCATCTGGTTCTCCTTGGCGGCTGGGCTGCCGAACCAGCAATGTCGCATGCTCTGGACGCGAGATTGCGGCGCCGGACGGCCCATTAAGGCGGGAGGCGACCATTCCATCTAAAAAGCTACTACAACCAATGTCAAAGCCATTCTCAAATGTCCGCGTCTCGGCTAAGTTGAAATGTCCGGGTTTACGGGCTTGAGGCTTGTTTCTCTTGGGTTGCAGATCACGCCGTGTCGAAGAGCGGATCCTGAACGGGCAGGGTGCTTACGCTTGCGTCACGGCCCCTTGCAGACCGACGGCCAGGTTTGCGCGCGGGCTGTTGGATCTGTCTGCGTTCGGCGAGATCCACGATCACTTTCTCGACATCGGTCTGCGTGAACTCACGCTGCTTCTTTTTGTTCGGCTGAGTGGCGCTGCGATTCGTCTTGGTCGAATCGCCTCGATGCGTTCGAGACGGTGCCTTACCGATTCGGCTGTTATCGCGCTGCGCCTGAAGCGCTTGCGCGATCTGCAGCACGTGACTCAGACGCTTGTGTTCGACGATGGCACCTTGATCGATTTCGGCCAGCCGGTCGTACTGCCTGCAGGGCAACACGCGACCCTCTGTTCGGAGTTCGATGCGCCCATCCGGGTACTCCCACACCTCGATCTGCCGGTCGATCAACTTTCGATTCTCCGGCGTGTCCTCCAGCAAGTACATCACCCGGTCGTACTGCACCGTGAGCGACTTCGTCACTTTTCGCGGCTCGCGCCACGTCAGCGTCAACTCAAGGCTCTCGTCGTCCCGCAGTGGCCGGTGAGCGTCGAAACTGCTCTTCGGTGGCTTCGCGAAACGTGCGTTGTAAGCGGCCATGAAGGAGGGTGCATAGGCGTTCGCCTCGGCCACCGTGTTGATCCCGCGCAATCGCATCTCCTTGACCAAGCGATCCTGCAGCGTCAGATGTGCTCGCTCGACTCGCCCCTTGGCCGAACTGCTGTTTGCGCAAAACGTGTCGATGTTCAGCTCGTACATCGCGCGACCGAAGTGCGTCACCCGATTACCAGTCTTGCCTGGCGTTACGTTGCGGAACACGCTGTACTTGTCGCTATAGAACGCCCCCGGCTTGCCGTGGCACTCGATGTACGCGCGCGTCGCCTCGAAGTAGCTGAAGGTCGATTCGGTCTGCGTGAAGTGCAGCATCATCAGCCGACTCGTCGCGTCATCCACATACACCAGCAACGTGCAGGCCGGCGCCCGTTCCTCGAACCACCGATGATCGCTGCCATCGATCTGGATCAGTTCACCCAGGCACGCGCGTCGCGCCCGCGGTTGATAAACCTTCGGTGGCCGCTGCCGGCGCGGCACCCACAGGCCAGCGTCGGTCATCAGCTTCCTGACCGTTTCCTTCGACAACTGCAGCCCGTGGCATTCCCACAGCTTCTCGCAAGCCAGCGTCGGCCCGAAATCGGCGTAGCGCTCACGAATCAGGCTCAAGGCACGGTGCGCCAGATCCTCGGGCAATTGATGGTTGCTGGCGTGGCCACGGCGCTGCGAAATCAGTCCAGCCGGCCCCGCAGCACGATATCGGGTGACCAGCCGTTCAATCTGCCGTCGACTGATCCCGAGCCGCTCCGCGGCTCGCCAAGGCATCAGACGCTGCTCGATCACGGCTTCCACGACCTTCAGACGATCCAACTCCCGCATGCTCATGGTGATCAGTCCAGGTTGGCCCACGATGCGCTCCAGCAGTTCAAACCGCCGCCAGCATGCGCCGAAACCCTCGAACTACGACATTTCAACTTTGCCCAGATGCGACATTACAACTTTGCTCCCACACCAAAACTATCGATAATTTAGCTTATGTAAAATAATAGCTTTCAACTGAGAAATCTCGCCCATGGCAGAATCTGGAGCCGCAATCGAGATCCTGTCGGGCCGCTGTCGATGGTCGCATGTCGCGAAGGCAATCGAACGCGGCCTTCCACGCCATATATAATATGGTCGTTCAGTTAGGGGCTTTCGCTTTCGACTCGGACGTATTCACCTTCCCACGCTATCTTATAAAAGGACACCGTTCATTCTCATGACTACCTATCGTGAACTTAAAGCTCAGGCAGCGGCACTAGCACAGCAAGCGGAAGAAGCGCGACTTGCCGAACTAGACCGCATCATTACGACTATACGCGAACAGATCGAAGAATATGGCATCACGCCTGACCAACTCTTCGGACACCGCCGCGCAGCGGCGTCGAGTAGACGTGCGTCGATCGCGCCGAGGTCGCGCGCGCCAGTCCCTCCAAAGTATCGCGATCCGAAAACCGGCGCGACCTGGAGTGGACGTGGTAAGGCGCCTCGCTGGATTGCGAGCGCGAAGAATCGCGATCGGTTTTTGATTTCCGAAGGTGAGTAAGATACTCCATCGGCGGATCGGGACATAGCTCGGCTCATGCGTTTGGATTGGGGCGAGCGAGTCCAAGTCTCAAATCCCACCACTCCAACCGCCCAGCTCGGGCTTTGCCCGGCCGGTTAGAGTGGTCGACTCGTATTGATTGCGCTCTGACTCACGCTGCGTCGGGCCCAGCAGCGGCGAGGAAGCGCAAGTCGCTGATCGATCCCATCGATCCGGAACGGCCGAACGATAACCTGCCGGTGCAACTCACACGCAGACAAGGACGGTACCGTAGTTTCCACCTCGTCCTGTTCAGCCTCATCTGCTAGTGTATGAATTTTGGCCGTCAGCCTGTATGCGACTCCGGCCGCAGGCGGATGAAATACACCTGACAGCACATTAGCGTTGGCGGTTTGCGCGTAACCCCCGCTTTGCGTATGGGGCTTTTGCCGTTTGCGGACATCCCGGAGCCAGTTTGCAGAGTTCCGCTTTTGCGACGCCCTAGTCTGAGTCTTTGTGCAGTTTCGATTCTCATAGATCCTGGCCGCTTGCTGATGTTTCCGACAGAGTTCCCTGACATTAGGATAGGGTGCCCGTCAGGGTGCAAGTGCGATCGTTTGCATTTACAGATTTGTGCCGATTAGGTCGGTCACCTCTCCTGCCGCCTTCTTCACTATCTCGCCCTGTCGAAACCAGCCCCCATCAGATGACGTCTAGCAAAAACGCCATCTGGTGGGGCACCGAGAATCGAACCCACGCTCAGCACGCCTTTGCGTCAAATGTATTACAGCAATTACTACCTTGCCGCAGCAATCAAAACTCTAACCATACCTTCACTTCGATGCTTTCGAAAATACGGAGGACTTAATATTTTTGCGCCGTGAGCTGTCCTCGATTTTTCGCCTTCCAACGGTTCCGAGGTATGCAGAGCTTTGATTCAGTCCCGAAGGAACCGCTGCGGAGAAATAAAGCCGAGCGACGAACGACGGCAACTGCGGTTGTAAAACACTTCGATGTAATCGAACAGATCGGCCTTCGCGTCCTGATGCGTTCGAGGGCGCGTAGCGTGAACCCGTTCGTTCTTCAAGCTGTTGAAGAAGCTTTCCGTCGGGGCGTTGTCCCAGCAATTTCCCTTGCGACTCATCGAGCAGCGCACGCCGTAGGCGGCCAGTTTGCGCTGGAATTCGTGACTCGCGTACTGGCTGCCCCGAGCCGAGTGGCACAGTGCGCCCGAAGCAGGACGGCGACGAAACCATGCCATCGTCAGTGCGTCCATCACGAGGTCCGCCGTCATGCGCGGCTTGATCGACTAGGGCGTGTTCACACTATGTCTATTTGAGGTTATGCTTCGGAGATGGAAATCTCCGAAGCCCAATTCAAACAGATCGAACACTGCCTGCCACGACAGCGAGGCAATGTGAGCCTGTCGAACCTGCAAGTGCTCAACGCGATCCTCTATGTTGCTGAGCACGGATGTAAATGGCG
>NZ_QTQM01000073.1:0-15916 GCF_003854225.1 Burkholderia sp. Bp8986
AGCTGGCTGCCGCAGGTGTCGACCAACCTGATGGCCGGCCTGATCGAGACGCTCGCGATGGCGCCGTACCACGGCCGTGCCGACATGCCGGAAATCGCGCGCACGCTGCATCTGGAGGTCGACGACCTGTTCCCGATCGCCGAAGTGCTGCAGTACCTCGGCTTCGCCGACGTGCGCGAAGGGGACGTGTTCCTGACGCCGCCGGGGCGTGTGTTCGCGGAATTCGGCACGCAGGAGCGCAAGCTGATGTTCGCGGATCACCTGCTGAAGCACGTGCCGCTCGCCGCGCGGATCAAGAAGGTGCTGAACGAGCGCCCGGGCCATCGTGCGCCGCGTGTGCGTTTCGAGCAGGAGCTGGAGGATTTCCTGTCGGACGGCGCGGCGGAGGAAACGCTCGACGCGGTGATCGACTGGGGTCGTTACGGCGAGATCTTCTCGTACAACGACCAGACCGAAATCTTCAGTCTCGAGGACGTCGAGTCCTGAGCCGCCGAGCCGGGCCGTCTGGCCCGGCATCCGCACGCACGGCGCCTGCCAGGCGCCGCGCATCGCATCGTTACTGCAGGTTACCCCACCGGTCGACCGCCGGTTCGGCCGACGCCCACTTCCAGTGCGTGCCTTGCTGGCACGCATTCGCGAAATACCAGGCGGCCTTGTCGCCGTCCTTCACCGAGAACGCGAATTCCTTGCACAGCGCAAGCGCCGTCGAGTACGCGCGCGTGACGCGCACCTCGCCCTCGCCGTTTTCGAGCGGCAGCGTGTTCTTCACGTTCCACGGCTTCACTTCGCCGACGGCCAGGCTGCCGGCCGCCTTCGCGATCGCGTCCTGCTGGTTCTGATGGAGCTGTTTCATCGTGCGGTTGACGGCCTCGTCGGTCGCCGCCTGCACGGCGATCCCGACACCGACGCCGACGGCCGGGTTCGCCGTGACGAGGCCCGTCGCCGCGCCGGCGAGCGCGCCGCTCGCCGCGCCGACCGAGCCGCAGCCCGACAGCGCGGCGCTGGCCGCGCACAGCGCGCCGATCGCGGCGATTCGGATCGCGACGCTCATTGCAGCGCGCCCCAGCGTTCGGTCGCCGGTTCCGCCGACGCCCATTTCCACACGGGACCGTCGCGGCAGATCGTGGCGACGTAGAACGCCGATTGCGCGGCCTTGTCGGCCTTCGCGGGCGTGTCGACCGCGAACACGATTTCCTTGCAGTCGAGCGGGCCGATGCTGATCATCCGGCTGACCGTCACGCGGCCCTGTTCGTCATCCTCGATCGGAAACGAATGGTGCGTCGTCCACGGCGCGACGCCGCCGACGTCGAGCGGGCCGGCCGCCTTCGCGATCTGTTCCTGCGTGTAGCGGTGCGCGACGCGCTGCGTGTACTGGACGCCCGCACGCGCACCGGCGACGGCGCCGAGGCCGATGCCCGTCGCGACGGCGGCGTTGTTGGTGACCTTGGAGGCGATCGCGGCGCCCGCGATACCGGCGCCGGCGGTCGCGCCTTCGCTGTACAGCGAGTTGCAGCCGGACAGCAGTGCGGCGGTGGCGAGCGCGGCCAGCACGATGCGCGCCGGCGTGGCCCGGCGCGGCGGTTCGAAACCCATGTTCATCCCTGAGTGCAAGTCCTGTCTGGGTGAGCGGCGACGCATGCGCGCGCCCTTGCCGCGTCATTGTTTCGCAATGGTCATAGGAAAACTGCAAAGCTTTGACAAATGGCCGGCGGCGGGTCGCGCGCGTACGCGCGGCGCTATTGTCGGACAGATGGCGGAGCCGGGGTCAAAACGTTACAAATTGAAGGTAATTGTTACCGTGGCATGCGAGGAAGCGACCTAGACTGTTTTGTTATGGAATGTTTCTACGACGGCTCCGAGCCGCGCGCCATATGAGACACCCAGCCATGCGCCGTTCGAAACGGTTTTCTCCCCGGCCGCCCGATGCGGGTGCCGAGCGCCCGCGTCCGCAGACCGACGCGCCGGCCGGCGCGCCCGACGAGACGCCGTCCGACGGCGATCACAACCAGGGCGGCGCACGCCCGGAAGGGCTCGACTATCAACGCGACCTCGGCCAGGAGCAGGACGCTTGAGCCTGTCGCCGCTGTATTCCGCTGCCGCATTTCATTGCGCGCCTTGTTGCATCGCTCACATCTGAATCGCCGCGCGACTGCCTTCGGGCCGTCGCGTCCGCCTTGGCGCGCGCTGCGCGTCATTCAATCGAATCGAGGAGGGGAAGCCGCATGAGCAGATTGATCGTGGTATCGAACCGTGTCGCCGCCGGCGAGGACACGCGCCCGAGCGCAGGCGGTCTCGCGGTCGGCGTGATGGATGCGCTGAAGGAAACCGGCGGCGTCTGGTTCGGCTGGAACGGCGAGATCGTCGGTACGCCCGACGCGCAACCGGCGATCCAGCGGGACGGCAACGTCACCTATGCGACGGTGGGGCTGACCCGGCGCGACTACGATCAGTACTACCGCGGTTTCTCGAACGCGACGCTCTGGCCGGTGTTTCACTACCGCAGTGATCTCGCGCGCTTCGACCGGCAGGAGTACGCCGGTTATCTGCGCGTGAACGCGATGCTCGCGAAGCAGCTCGCCGCGCTGCTGCGGCCCGACGACCTGATCTGGGTGCACGACTATCACCTGCTGCCGTTCGCGCATTGCCTGCGCGAGCTCGGCGTGAAGAATCCGATCGGCTTCTTCCTGCACATTCCGTTTCCGTCGCCCGACATGCTGCGCGTCGTGCCGCCGCACGACGAGCTCGTGAAGTTCATGTGCGCGTACGACATCGCGGGTTTCCAGACCGATGCCGACAGGCAGGCGTTCACCGACTACATCGAGCGGCGCGGCATCGGCGCGGCGAGCGACGACGGGATGCTGCATGCGCACGGCCGCGTCGTGAAGGTTGCCGCCTATCCGATCGGCGTGCATCCGGATGCGATCGCCGAGGCGGCCGTCCAGTATGGCTCGCGCAAGCCGGTGAAGATGCTGCGTGACGCGCTCGGGGGCCGCAAGCTCGTGATGAGCGTCGACCGGCTCGACTATTCGAAGGGGCTCGTCGAGCGCTTCCAGTCGTTCGAGCGGATGCTCGCCAACCAGCCGGGCTGGCAGGGGCGCGTGTCGCTCGTGCAGATCGCGCCGCCGACGCGCTCCGACGTGCAGACCTACCAGCGCATTCGCGAGACGCTCGAAGGCGAGGCCGGCCGGATCAACGGCCGCTTCTCGCAGCTCGACTGGACGCCGATCCAGTACCTGAACCGCAAGTACGAGCGCAATCTGCTGATGGCGTTCTTCCGGATGTCGCAGGTCGGCTACGTGACGCCGTTGCGCGACGGGATGAATCTCGTTGCGAAGGAATACGTCGCGTCGCAGGACCCGGCCGATCCGGGCGTGCTCGTGCTGTCGGAGTTCGCGGGCGCGGCGGCCGAGCTGAGCGGCGCGCTGCTCGTCAATCCGTACGACCTGTCGCAGATGGCCGATGCGCTCGAGCGCGCGCTGTCGATGCCGCTCGCCGAGCGGCGGGCGCGGCACGAGGCGAACCTCGCGCGGCTGCGCGAGAACAACCTGTCGGTCTGGCGCGACACGTTCGTCGCCGACCTGCGCAGCGTCGCGGCGGCCGCGTCGGTCACGCGGCGCGCGGGCCGGCGGGCCGCGCATGTCTGAGCGGATGTCCGAGCGCGTGGAGGAGGGTTGCGCGGCGGACGATGCGGCCGCCCGCTTCTTCATCGTCACGGGCGGCCCCGGCTCCGGCAAGAGCACGTTGCTCGATGCGCTCGAGCGTACCGGTTTCGCGCGCTCGCACGAGGCCGGGCGCGGCGTGATCCGCGACCAGATGGCGATCGACGGCCCGGCGCTGCCGTGGCGCGACCGGGCCGCATTCGCCGAACTGATGCTGAACTGGGAGATGCGTTCGCACCATCTCGCGCGAGGCGCGCGCGGGCACGTGTTCTTCGATCGCGGCGTGCCGGACGTGATCGGTTACCTGCGGCTGACGGGCCTTGCGGTGCCCGCACACGCGGAGGCCGCGGCGCGGCGCTTCCGCTATCACCGGCGTGTGTTCATCGCGCCGCCGTGGCCCGAGATCTACACGCAGGACACCGAGCGCCGGCAGGATTTCGCGGAGGCCGTGCGCACCTACGACGCGATGGTCGACTGCTATACGGCGTATGGCTATCGGCTGATCGAGCTGCCGCGCGTGAGCGTGAAGGCGCGCGTGCGCTTCGTGATGGACGCGCTCGACGCTGCCTGAGTTGCGGGCGCGGCGCGCTGCGGCGTCAGGTCGCAGCGTGAAGTCGCCGCATCAGGCCGCAGCGTCGGGGCGCGGCGACGCGATGCGCAGCATGCTGACCACCGCGGCGACCGCCGCGAACACCGTGGCGACATAGAGCGCGATCGTCGGACCGCGGTCGGGCGCCAGCCCGAAAATCAGCGCGACGAGCGCGGCACCGAGCGTCTGGCCCGTCAGGCGCGCCGTGCTCAGCATCCCGCCGGCGCCGCCGCTGCGCTCGCGCGGCGCCGACGACAGCATCGCGCGATTGTTCGGCGACTGGAACAGCCCGAAGCCCGCGCCGCACAGCGCCATCCGCCACACGATGTCGACGGTACCCGGGTGCGCGCCGATCGTCGCGAGCGACAGCAGCCCGGCCGCGAACAGCGCGAGCCCGATGCCGCCGAGGATGCCGGCCGAATAGCGGTCCGACAGCACGCCCGCGAGCGGCGCGGCGAATACGATCACGAGCGGCCACGGCGTCATGTAGAGGCCGGTTTCGACCTGGGAGAAGCCGAGCGAATGCTGCAGCCAGAACGGCAGCGCGACGAACGCGAGCATCTGCGACGTGAACGACGCGACCGACGTGCAGATCGACAGCGCGAACATCGGGATGCGCATCAGGTCGACCGGCAGCAGCGGCGCCGGCTGCGACAGCTGGCGCTTCACGAAGAAGTAGCCGACGCCGAACGCGACGGCCAGCTCGGCCGCGACGTACGCGTGGCTTTCGCCGTGACCGAGCCCGTCGACGGCCATGATCAGCAGGCCGAACACGCAGGCGTTCATCAGCGCGCTCGGGAAGTCGTACGGCGCGTCGTGCAGCGGGTTGGCCGGCAGCGCGCGCAGGCTGCCGAACACCGCGGCGATGCCGATCGGCACATTGACCGCGAACAGCCAGGGCCACGACGCGAACGACAGGATCGCCGATGCGACCGTCGGGCCGATCGCCGACGACAGCGCGACCACCATCGCGTTGATCGACAGCCCGCGCCCGAGCATCGACGACGGATAGATCATGCGCACCAGCGCCGCGTTGACGCTCATGATGCCGGCCGCACCGAACCCCTGGATCACGCGCATCACCGCGAGCGTCGGCAGCGAGCCGGCGAGCGCGCAGCCGAGCGACGCCGCGGTGAAGAGCGCAAGACCCGCGATGTAGATGCGGCGATAGCCGACGCGTTCGCCGAGCGACGCGAGCGGCAGCAGCGTGATCGTGACCGCGAGCTGGTACGCGTTGACGATCCAGATCGATGCGGCATCGGACGCGTGCAGGTCGCGCGCGATCGTCGGCAGCGCGACGTTCGCGATGGCGCCGTCGAGCACGGCGAGCGTGATGCCCAGTGCGACGCAGACGATCGCCCAGTAGCGTTGCGGAAGCGGCAGGCCGGTATCGGCGTTCATGGCGGGAGCTAAAGCGTGGTTGTCCGCGTGCCCGGGTGCCGGTTGCGTGCGCAACCATGCTTGCGGGTGGAGGCGGCGGTGGACGGTCCGGCCAGCCTGGCGGCGCCGGCGCGGGGCCGGTCGAGTGTATCACCGGGCCGAATCGCGCGACGCCGACACCGCCGCCGGCCGGCACGCGCGTTCAGCCTTCGAAATCGAGGCCGCCGAGCCGCACGAGCGGGTCGGCCTGCGTGCGCGACGCGAGGTCGATGTCGCGCGCGCCCTCCCATGCGCTCAGCTTCCTCGGCAGCGCGCTCAGGTAGTGCTCGAAGCGCATGGGCCCGTCGGGCTCCATCAACCGTTCGATCTCGTCGGTGTCCCAGGTCAGTTCGAGGTTCAGCGGATGCACGAAGCCGCTCACGTGCTCGTGCGGCGCGCTGCGGATCCGCACGCGCGTCGGTTTCCCGTGGCCGCCGTACGGGACGACGTCGGTCAGCACGTGATCGGCGAAGAAGGCGGCGATCGCCTGCGCGATGCGCGGCGCGAATTCGGTATCGAAACGGCGGGCGGTTTCGGGCTGCATGAAGGCGTCTCCAGTGTGCCGAAAATCGTAGCACGGCCGTGCCGCGTTTCGGTGTGCGTGATACCCGTAATGGCGCGTTACCACTTGCTGCATCTATTACGGCCGGGCGCGGCCACAATGCATCGCATCCAGTACCACTTCGCGTGGGAGTCCATCATGAAAAAGATTGCCGCTGTATGTGTCCTCGCCGGTTCGCTTGCCGTGGCGGGCCCGGCGTCCGCGCATGGCCGCGACGGGGGCGCCGTCATCGGCGCGCTGATCGGCGGCGCGGTGCTCGGCGCGATCGTGACGTCGGCGATGAATCCGCCCGTCGCGTATCAGGCGCCCGTGTATCAGGCGCCGGCCTACCAGCCGCAGACGTACTACCAGGCACCGGCCTACCAGCAGCCGGCTTATCCGACCTACCAGCAGGCGCAATACCAGGACGACGGCCCGAGCTATTGCTACGACCGTTATCAGCGCGCGTACGTGTGCGGCGCGCCCGTGTCGGGCGGCTATGCGCAGCCGGCGGGGTGGTAAGAAGCGGGCACGCGCATGAGGCGCGGGCAGGTTCGGCGTTGCGTAGCCGGCCGCACGGTTTCCGGTGGAGCGGACGACAAAAGGCCCTCGCGGTGATGCGAGGGCCTTGCTTTTTGACGGTCGTCTAGCGGCTCGTATCGGCCTTACGTGGGGCGTGCGTGGATACAAACGGTTGCAATTGCGTCAGTGGCGATGGCCGCCGCCGTTGCCTTGGCCGCGCCCGCCGCCGTCGTCATTCCAGTCGGCGCGGCGTCCGTCGCCGCGGCCCCAGCCGCCGTGACGGGCGCGTTCGCTGCGGTCGCGATCCCAGCCGCCGCGGTCACGATTCCAGCCGTCGCGTCCGCGATCCCAGTCGCGGCGTCCGCGGTCCCAGTCGCGCCCGCCGCCGCCGCCCCAGATGTTGACCGTCCCGTACACGGGCGACGCCCCGTAGGCCGGCCCGTACGCGTAGCCGGGATCGGAATAGTAGGGCTGTCCGTAGCCGTATCCGGCGTCCGGACCGACGACGCACCCGGCCAGCAGCGTGGCGACGCCGGCGGCAGCAATGAGCTTCAGCATGATGATCTCCGTTGGTTTCCGTATAAGTACCGCGCGCGGGGATCGCCGGCTGTATGCAATTGTGTCGTGAAATTACAGTGCCGTAAGGTCTTGGAGCGAAAGTGTTAGCATCCAGGGCCTATTTGTTTTTCAGGAGCACATCGATGAAATTCGCGATCCGGGCCGTCCTGGCCGCCCTTTGCGTGACGACCGCCGCCGCCTGCGCGGCCGGGCCCGCATCGGCGCCCGCCGTGCCGGCCGAGTCGATCAAGATGTTCCCGCAGCCGTCGGCCGGCCAGCAGCGCGCGGTGATCGCGCTGCCCGCGCTCGAGAACGAAGGCGACGCGCGCGTCGAGCTGATGATCGGCAAGACGCTGCAGACCGACTGCAACCAGCAATGGTTCGGCGGGGAACTGACCGCCGAGGACGTGAAGGGCTGGGGCTATACGTACTATCGCCTGACCGACGTGAAGGGGCCGGCGTCGACGCTGATGGCCTGCCCGGGCCAGGCGCCGCAGCAGCGCTTCGTGCAGGTGCGCGGCGACGGCCAGCTGCTGCGCTACAACAGCCGCCTGCCGCTCGTCGTGTACGTGCCGGACGGTTTCGACGTGCGCTATCGCGTGTGGCATGCGTCGAAGGACGTGCAGCACGCCGTGACGCAGTAACGCATCGGCGCGGTCGTGCAGGGCGCTTGCCGCTGCACGGCCGCGTGTGGTTTCGCTTGCGGGCTTCTTTCCGAGGTCCGCCGTTTTATCCGCCGCTCGCGTGTGCGAGCACAGCATGCGGCCAGCGCGGCTTGCGCGACCGCCTCCAGATCGCGACGGCTCGCACCGTCGCGCGCCTGAATCGACATCCCCTGTTGCACCGTCACGTAGTAGCGCGCGATCGCGTCGAGGTTCGCATGTGCCGAGAGCTCTCCGGTCGCAACGCTTTCGCCCAGCCGCGCGTGTAACGCGGTGACGGTCTGCTCGCGCATCGCGATCAGCATTTGCCGGACCGTGTCCGAGCGCTCGGACGGATGCAGTGCCGATAGCACGATCAGGCAGCCTGCGGGTCTCGAGCGGCGCGTGAAGACGCGCGCCGTCTGCATCAGGTAGTCCTTGATGGCGTCGTGTGCCGCATGTCACCGTGATGGCGCGATGATGAATGGAAGAGGATAACGAACGGTTTTGCAGGCGCACGGCGGAATTCATTTACAAAGTAATCAAGCGTACTTACGATGACGCCAATCTGGGCTAGCGGAACTTCGTATGCGTACGGTCGATCAGGCGATGCTTGCCGCGCTGTGCCTTTGGCTTGCTGCATGCGGCGGCGGTGACGGCAGCGCGGCTCCGGCATCGCAAACCGTTGCGGGCACATCGACATCGTCCGTCGCACCTGCCGGCGCTGCATCCGGCGCATCGGCTGCATCGACGAATTCCGGCAGCCCGGCACCGACCGCTGCGCCGGCCGGTTCCGCGTCCGGCACGACGCTTCTGCCGTCCAGTGGCGCTAAACCGATTCTGGTCGCCGATGTGACGGTCTCCCCGGCTGCCGACGGCAGCGACCAGGCCGACGCGTTGCAGAAGGCATTCGACAGCCTGCGTGCCGGCCAGCGCCTCGTCATCGCGCCGGGCCGCTACGTCGTCGGGCATTCGCTTGCCGTGACGGTGCCGCAGGCGGTGATCTGGGGATACGGCGCGACGCTGGCCGCGACGAATCCCGCCGACCAGACGATCGTGATGAGCGGCGCCGGCTCGACGCTCGTCGGCGTGACGCTGGCCGGCACCGGCACCGCGCGGCTCACGAGGCCCGAGTCGACCAAGGTCGAGGTCACGGGCTCGGACGTTCAGGTGCTCGGGGTGACGATCCAGGGCGGCGCGAGCGCCGGGATCTTCGTGTTCGGCGGCAACCGTATCGCGATCGTGGGCAATACCGTGCGGGCGACGCTGGCCGACGGCATTCATACGACCTACGGATCGACCAACGTGCTGGTGCAGAACAATACGGTGACCGGCACCGGCGACGATCTGATCGCCGTGGTCAGCTATCTCGGCGACGGCCGCCTGAGCAGCAACGTGCTGATCGACCATAACGCGGTATCGGGCAATTCTTGGGGGCGCGGCATCACCGTTGTCGGCGGGCAGGCGGTGACGATCTCGAACAATACGGTCGACGGCGTCGAGAAGGCGGCGGGGATTCTGGCCGCGCAGGAGGACAGCTGGAAAACCTACGGGGCTTCGAACGTCGTCATCACGGGCAATACCGTGACCAACATCCAGAACGCGAACGTGAACAACGGATTGCAGCCGACGCAGCAGGGCGCGATCGAGCTGGATACCTGGTCGGGAGCGGTGTCGGACGTCACGGTGGCGAACAACCGCGTGTCGGGTTCCGGATATGCGGGGTTCCGGGCGTACGGAAACGTGTGTTCGTTCAGTGTGACGGGCAACACGTTCTTGTCGATTGCCGGCTTGCCGGTCTGGTTGTTGACGAATGGTTGCGCGGCGAACCAGATCGTCGTCGATGCGAATCGGCTCGGGGACGGCAGTCTGCTGGTGCTGCCGGCCGGGGCGTCGCCGACGGGGACGTTTGCCGTGACGGGCGTGAATGCGAGTCTGATGCCGCAGGTCAGGACGGGGTTGATGCGGTGACGGGGCGGTGGGGTCACAGGCCTGGCGGCCATTGGCCGGCACAGCCTGGCATACGTGGTTTCGGCGGAACACGCGGCTAGGCGTGAGCGTGGGCACCCGACGTTCGGACGCTGTGCGTGCCGACGGCGCGATTTTCAGGCTGAGGCGGAATTTCGGGAAATTGTTGGTCCCCCGACAGAACTCATAAAACAATGATAAGCGTGTAGGGGTGGCAATGTTATTAATAATATGCCCCCAAAAATGCCCCTTCCAATGCGCGGTGATGCAGAACCGGCTTCAGTTGTAAAATTCCGCTTCATTTCGCCGGGGCAGGTGGCCGGTGGCTCAAACTATGCATTGACCCGAGGAGCAACTTGGACCCAGTCATTCAGCCAGGGGTTATTGATGTAACGGATTGGCCGGAGGACCCGGAGTTCTCGCTGTACCCAGAGGGTGCAAGGGAGAAGTCTGCATTCTTTCCTCCCGCGGTACTGCCGTTCGAGTTTCTGAAGCCTGGTCGACGATACCTCTTCAAGCTGTCCGACGAGCGCTATCCAGAGCAGTTTTGGGCCGAAGTGATTGCGTACATTGTGGGTTGTCGACTCGGCGTAGAGGTACCGCCGGCGTATGTAGCAGTGCATCGGCAGCGCCAGACCTGCGGCGCCCTGATTGAATGGTTTTTTGTTGACGGCCATCAGACGTTCATTGCCGGTGGTAACCGCCTCCAGCGGTTGCTTCCAACGTACGATCGGAAGAAGGGCGAGCAACATAGTTTCCAGCTTGTTCAGCGCGCGTGTCATGGTGCGGCGCGCGACGGTTTGCTGGGTGACTGGCTGATGTATTGGGCGCGCGCCTTTCTATTCGATGCGCTGATCGGGAACACTGATCGTCATCAGGACAACTGGGGCTTCCTTCAATCGGACCTGCCGGACGGCACGATTGAAGAACGATTGTCCCCACTATTCGATAATGGTACGAGTTTAGGAATGGAGCGTCATATCCCCCACGTCGCGGGATGGGACGACAACAGATGCGTGTCGTACCTTAATAAAGGGCGGCATCACATGAAATTTTTAAGCGATGACGTACAGCGTTGCCAGCACTACGATATGGTTGAGCGTGTCGCGACTATGGACGTCGCCCTGAAGGCTGAGATGAGGCGGATGATGGACGAGTTTTCGCTCCGGGACGTCGAGCAGGCAATCGCGGAGCTCGGCAAACTGGAACTGCCCTTGACATTGACTAAAGAGAGGGCATCGTTCACCCTTCGGTTACTTTCTTTCCGTTACAAGCGACTATGCGAGATCTTGTCATGAGGCAAATTGAGCACGTAGCCGAGCCGTCTAGGCTATGGGTTTCGTGGCAGCCGCCGGAGACAGAGAGTGGCCCACGCCGAAGGCGTATCGTTGCGGAAATCGTCGTGAAGCAAGGCGAGCCGATTTTCCGATATCTCAACCAGACCCGCGACTATCAGCTGGCCAAGGTGGAAGGTTTCCAGGGATATCCAGCGTTCAACCGAGCCATCGACGAGCATCGTCACGGTGTCATGGCTGCGTTCATGCGTCGACTTCCCTCGCGAAAGCGGCGGGATTTCACCGAATATCTGGAGAAGTATCGCCTGCCAGTTGATTTCGAGGCGTCCGATATGGCGTTGCTGGGATACACGGGGGCGAAGCTGCCAGGGGATGGCTTCGAGCTGTGCCCCGATTTTACGGAGGCACCACTTCCTCTAGAGACGATCGTTGAAATCGCGGGGTTCCGACATCAGCACATCGATGTATCTGACCTTGACGTCGGAGACGAGGTGCAGTTTGTTCCGGAGCCTCAGAATGACGTGGACGCGGACGCGATTGCCATCCATCACCGCGGCCGCCGAATCGGATATGTCCCGATCCCGATGCTGTCTGCGGTACATCGGTGGATGAAAGTGGGCCATATCGACGCTCACATTGACCGCCTGAATGGCAAGCCAGAGCGTCCGCTGGTCTTCTTGTTTCTATCGGTGACGGCCCGCGAGCGAGCTTGATCGGCGCCGGCGATTCGGTAACATTTGAGACATGCCCCGCCTCGAGCGGGGCTTTTCATATCTGCCTCCGTTTGATCGGCCTGCTATGCTGAACTCCTTTGCCCTCCAACTCGGCTCGTTCGTCATCTATCTCGGCGTGCTCGCGGGCGCGATATGGGCTGGTGTGCGTGCACGCCGACTGAGCGGGCGTTTTTGGGTCGGCGTGCTGACGTTCGCCGTTCTGTTCTTCGGAGTTAGTGCCCTTCTCGCGCTCGGCGGGTTGCCGGCACCTGGCGGCTATACGAATGATGATTGACGTGATTTGCCGAGTCTAAGGAGGCGTTACCGCAGCGCCGAAGTCGCTCGCGCACGTCGAGCACGGGCGCGCAGCGAATGCCCCGCTGAGCGCGTTCGAGCTGCGGCATGAGAGTTGGTTCGACGACAAGCACCGTGCGTCGACGCCTGCGCGGGGCTCCTTAGTAGCGCATCAATCTCGTGTTCGTGGCTGGCGCTTCGGTTTCTCGCGCTTGTCCAGTGCCCCGACTACCTTTTCCGCAATGTGCTCTGCGAACAAATCAAGCGTTCGATCGTCGATATGAACGCCCCAATCTTCACCGCCACTCGAAAAGCTCGCCTCCAATCGGGCAACCACTTCCGCGGTCAAGGACCGTCTCTTTTGTACTGACGCGGCATCCAACCGCTCTTTCAATTCGAGCGGGATGCGAAGGTTGATTTGCGGATCGTCTCGGGCCATGTGGGCATTGTAATGTAGCACCGTGCTTGAAATCAATAAAGCACCGTGCTACATTTCGATTAAGGCGATTCAACAGAGGCGGTTCGGCGCTTCAGACGACCATGCAAGAAGAACAATTTCTCATCCGCGATCGAGCCTACGGCGTGTGGCATCGGACGCGTTCGATCAGCCGGTTCATCGGCACACGTGAGGCCAAGGCATTGACGATGGCTGACCTGGACAGCGTGCTTTTTGTCGAGTTCGGTTGTTCCAACAAGCTACCCCTGGCACTGGTAGAGGTCGCACGAGACATCGGACAAGAGAAGGCAACCGGTGTCATCCATCAGCTTGCACGTATGTCCGGGCTTCCAGCGTTTGTAGCTCTGTACAGTCCGGCATCGAAGGCAAACCCGGCGAGCCCTGCTTGGCACGACATCAAAGAATTTCGGGTGCGGCGCGTATGGCCGAAACCCGAAAAACGTTGGCGCCGGCTGTCACCAGCCGAATGGGCCGCTGCGCTCGTTCAGATTCGAGACTGGCAGCTCAGGCGCTTTTCGTCCCAATCCGCAGTAAATGACCCGACGTTCTAGCAAAGGGGGATCATGATGATCAAACGTCAATCGTCCGAGGGGAGCGCTTGCGACCCGTACCAGCTCGATGAGATCACGATTACTGTCGAAATTGGCCATGCGGCCTGCTATGTAGGTTCCAAAGAACAGATCTTGGCTGAGGGAGTTGTTCCGTCGGATGTGGCGTGGCCGGATCGGACAAGCGACTATACCGAGTGGCAAGAAGGCTCTAACGTGTTTAGACTTCGGCGAGCTCAACCTGAGGGCATGAAGTTGCGTGAGTGGCGCAAGCGTCCGGTGGATTTGTGGCGCGTCGGAATCGACTTTGCGGCAAGAATCGGGGAGCCTCGGTCTCGTTATGACGAAAGGCATGCCGCCATAGACCGAATCTTTTCCGCGCCTTCGAGCGATCCCAGTCAGCCATCGGTAACACGGACGGCCACGGATGATGCGTTTCGGACTTTTCTGTCGAAGATTCATTGCCTCACTGACAATTTGGAACGTGGCTGATGCTCGTATCGAGCATGGTCGCTCTCTGAGCACGTGACAGGGGATTTGCATTGCTAACCGATATTCGTGCAGTGCACTCTCGTCGACTTGATGGAGATCCTGGACAATCTCACGCAGGACAAGCAGATTGTCGAGCGCAACGCACGCCGCTAACCGGTGTAACACTGGCACAATCATCGCGAATAGCTTGACCACCCTTGACTAGCCCGACGGGGCGAAAACCGGTTTCCTCGCCGGCCGTCAGGGGGGGCGAATTCGGAGTGCGGCACAATTTTCGCGATTCCGAACCGGTAGTAGTAGGCTCAAAGTCAAGCCGCGCCTAGATCGGCCAATCGAAAACGGGTTTCCCTCGCCCGCTGGCGCCGGCTTTCGTGCCGATGGGATCGTGTGCAGAAGGGAGCGCGAATGGGGAAGAAGTTCAATGGTGCGTTGGGAGAGTCGATATTCCTCCAACCGCCCAGCCTGATGCTCTCGGAAGAAGAGCGGGAAGCGGCCGAAAGGGATCTGCTTGATTCTATCGCCGCGGCGAGGTCAGCAAAGCTTTGGCTGCTGTTCGATCACTACGGCATCAGCCACGGGCGCTTCGCCGATCTTGCGATGGCGATGGCAGTTGACCTTATCCCAGGATTCCAGGTTACGACCGAACGTAAGGGGCCGGGGCCGAAACGCAAATGGGACCCGCTCGCGCACGGCTATCTTGTCGTCGAGATAAATCGGCAGATAAAGAAAAACCCGAGGTTAAGCGTCAAAGCTGCAGCCGCCCATCTCGCTAAGCGGGAGCCATGGAAAAGCTACGTTCGTAGCGATGATCCTGCAGAACGTCTGCGCCAAGAATATGACGCTGCAAAAGACGCCATGTGGGCGAAGGTATTTTCGGATGCGTTTCGCACCCACGAGTCGAGTGGTACGGTGTCTGAATGGGACGAGATGATCTTACGGCACCTCGCTTAAGGCACTACGATTCGCGGCACATCATCCACCGCCGCCAGAGATTAAAGCTGTAGATTAATTCGGATTGGGGATTTCCGATGCCCATAGTGGATGCCATGCACTCAACTTTTCCCAAATGTGGAGAACAAGCATGGCAAGCAATGGCGAAAAGCTCCAAAGCCTTCCTCTCGTGGGGCAGTCGCGTTGGTCACAAATTGAGCCGTTTATTCCCGTGTGCCGCGAAACATGGCGCACGATGTGTCGCCAAGGCCGTGCGCCAGCACCGATCAGGTTAAGCCCACGTTGCACCGTTTGGAGCAACTCGGAAATTCACCGCTGGATAAATGATCCGGCGGGATATCAAGCGCCGGCGCTCGCAGCGTGAGGTGGCGCGGATGATAGACAATAAAAAAGCCGCGACCCTCGAAGGTGCGGCTCAAAACAAAGCTCAAGCTCACTATAGCAGCAACGATGCTGCAGCTCAACGGCATCGAATTCTTGATTTCCTGCGTCAATACGGCTCGCTATCGACGTTAGATGCGCGGCACAAAATTGACGTCATGCACCCGGCGGCGCGCATCATGGAACTGCGGCGCATCGGGGTCGAGATCTCGACGATTTGGACCCAGGAAGCTACGCCCGGAGGTAGTTGGCATCGCGTTGCACGCTACCACCTGATGCGGGAGGTAGCGGCATGACGCGGCCGTCATTCCAGTTCTATCCAGGCGACTGGCAGGCGAACAGCAACCTCCGACGCTGTACTCATGCTGAGAAGGGCGTCTGGATCGACGTGATGTGCCTCCTGCACGATTCCGAAGAGTACGGCGTTCTCCGCTGGCCGCTCAAAGAAATTGCGCAGGCGATCGGTGCTCCGCTCGCGATGCTCAGATCGATCATCACCAAGGGCGTGCTGAAGGGAGCCGACAAAGGGCAGACGTGCGCTGCGTTCATCTACGTTCCGAGGTCCGGTCGACGTGACGGTGATCCCGTAACGCTCATCGCGGAGCAGGAAGGGCCGATCTGGTACTCCTCGAGGATGGTCAAGGACGAGCATGTGCGTTCGGTCCGTGGTGAATCGTCGCGCTTCCCAATCGATGGCGATGATGCACTGAAGGCAGCACCAAAGGTGGCCTTGGGTGATAGCACCAAAGCTTCACCAAAGCCCCCCTTAGGTGACGGCTCTTCATCTTCATCTTCATCTTCGTCTTCAAACGTATGCGATCCGTTAACGACGTCCTTGTCTAGAAATCGCTTCACTCTGATGCTACGTGTCCACGTGGACAGCTGGTA
>NZ_QTQM01000074.1:0-15891 GCF_003854225.1 Burkholderia sp. Bp8986
CACGTTCGCGATGTCGACGCCCGTGTTGTCCGACTTCACGCGGACCTTCACGTTGTAATCGACCACTCTTTTCACTGCTACGACGATCTTCACGCGCTGCTCCTCCATCGAGTCGTTGGCATCATCCGGTTTCGCAGGCCATTACACGCGCAAACCCGGCCGGCGACAACTATCCATTGACTCTGCCGGTCATAGCCCGAACCTATTGCGCCGCGCGTTTCCCGGCGCCGAATGCGACACGGCCCGGATGATCCGAGCCGTGTCGTCGATCAGCAGTTCGCTGCCAGCGTGGCGGTAATCGCCAGGAATCGCGCGATATCGTCGGGCGCATGGCAATGAAGCGGCGATATCCGCACAGCGCCGCCGAGCCCGAACGATTTCAGCATCCGCCCCGAATACAGGCTCGACGCAACGCGTTCATGGACGATCACGCCGTGCTTTTCGTATTCCCGCACCGCCTGCGTCGGTTCGAGGTTCGCGAAACCGATCCCGACGATCAGGTCGCGCTCCGTCAGGTCGTGTGCGGCACGCGCCCATTCGCTGACCGCCGAGATCGTCCGGCAGGCGGCGCAGGCGTGCGATTTCAGCACGAGCCTGCTGGCCCCGGTGCGCATGATTAGGTTCCCGAATGACCCGTCAGGCCCCGTGGCGCGATGCGCCCGCATCGCCGCGCACCGAAGCACACGGTCAGATCTTCAGCGTCGTCGACAGATATTTGAATACGGTCGAGACCCGCAGCAGATGTCGCGATTCCCGGTGGGTCAGCACCCACAGCTCGGTCTGGCAGTCGGGCAGGACATCGGTCAATTGCACGAGATCGGAGCGGCCGCGTGTCAGAAACATCGGCAGTATGCCGACGCCCATGCCCAGGGCGACCAGCTCCATCACGGTCAGGATGCTGTCGACCTTGTAGTGCGGCACCACTTTCCTGAAATGACGTTTGCGCCAGATGACCGACGGGTGGCCCGGCAGCGCGTCGTCCGGCGCGATCCAGCGTGCCTTGCCCGCCGTGACGTCTTCATAACGGCGTACTGCGACGTCGTGCCTCGACGCGAAAAGCGCCACATCGATCGACCCGACATGCTTGCCCACCAGATATTCCGGTGGCTGCCGGGTCGCACGCACCGCGATATCGGCATCGCGGCGCCCCAGGTCGGCGATCTCGTTGCCGGTGTCCAGCTCGTACGCAAGCCGCGGGTGGATGGCTTCCAGCTGCTTCAGCGCCGGCCCGACCAGCCCGTGCAGAATCGTGTCGGTGGTGGTGATGCGCACGGTGCCCGCCACTTGCTCGGGCACTTGTTGCGCGATCGAGCGGGCCGATTCGACCTGCACTTCCACTTGCTCCGCGTGTTCGGCCAGCGCCAGCGCGATTTCCTTCGCGCGATAGCCTGAGCGGGTCCGTTCGAACAACTGCTGCTGCAGGCCGCGCTCGATCCGCCTGAGGTTGCGAAACACGGTCGACGCATCCACGTCCAGTCGCTCGCCCGCCTGAACCAGCGTGCCCGAGCGGGACAGCGCCAGTATCGTTTCGAGGTCTGCTGCGCTGAGCCTGTATGGCATCCGGTTATCCCCCGTTCATTGCATTTTTGCAATCCGTCATTGTAATCATGCGTATTGCTCAAGCACTTCCGCAATGTCAAATTCGGTGCCGCCTTGCCAACTCTCCCAACGGGTGCCGATATGAACCAATCGATTTCGACGAGTGACAATGCCGCCGCCTATGGCGCGTTGCGGCTCCGCGTGGCGTTGGGCCGGCGCAGCCGGCGCTTCGCGCCTGACGTGGCCTGCCACGGCGAGGCGACGACATGAGCACGCCGCAATACCACCTCGTCAGCCACGTGCTGTGCCCCTACGTCCAGCGCGCAGTCATCGTGCTGACCGAAAAAGGCGTGCCGTTCGAACGGACGGACGTCGACCTGGGCAACAAGCCGGACTGGTTTCGCAGGATTTCCCCGCTCGGCAAGACCCCCGTGCTGGTCGTCGATGGCGCGCCCATCTTCGAATCGGCCGTGATCTGCGACTACCTCGACGAGACGCTCGCGCCGCGGCTGCATCCCGATGCGCCGCTCGAGCGGGCGCGGCACCGCGCCTGGGTCGAGTTCGCTTCGGCACTGCTGAACGCCGTGTGGGGGTTCTACACGGCTGCGGACGAAACGGCGCTGGCCGCGGCAACCCGTGACATCCGCGCACGATTCGAGCAGCTCGAAGACACGCTCGGCACCGGCCCGTATTTTGGCGGCGCGCACTTCAGCATCGTGGACGCGGCATTCGGGCCGGTGTTCCGCTACTTCGACGTGTTCGAGCGGATCGACGACTTCGGGTTCTTCGCGGGCTTGCCCAAGGTCACTGCATGGCGACAACGGCTCGCCGAACGGCCGTCCGTGCGCGCAGCGGTCCGGGCCGACTATCCGCAGCGGCTGATGGAGTTCCTGCTCAAGCGCGGCTCGATGCTGTCGACGCGTATCCGCGATCACGTATTGCGCATTCAGGATTGAACCGAACCGCTTTTGCGTGCCGGCGCCCCGTATCGGGTTGCGCCGGCGCCGGGCTCGGGGTGCCACCGGCACGATCTTTGCCGGGCAATCGGTCGCGACACGGCGCTAGCGCAAACCCGCCCCCGGTTGCACTGTTCATCGCCGTTCGGGTCCTGTATTGTCCTTCCATCCCCGGTTGCGGAACCGGTGCATGGGAGGCGCACGATGCAGAAAAAAAATGCTGCAGCCGTCTGGATCCTGATCGCGATGGTGGCAGGCATCCTGATCGGCTACATGATCTTCACGAGCTTTCCCGACAAAAAGGCCACCACCGAAATCGCCGGATACATCTCGCTCGTGTCCGACGTGTTCCTGCGGCTGATCAAGATGGTGATCGGCCCGCTGGTGTTCTCGACGCTCGTCGTCGGCATCGCGCACATGGGCGACGCGGCATCGGTCGGGCGCGTGTTCGCGAAATCGATCAGCTGGTTCGTCACCGCGTCGCTGATCTCGCTGCTGCTCGGGCTGTTCATGGCGAACCTGCTGCGGCCCGGCGAGAACCTCGGCCTGCCGCTGCCGGACATCGGCGCATCGGCGAACCTCGCGACCTCCAAGTTCACGCTCAAGGATTTCGTCGGCCACATGGTGCCGAGATCGTTCGCCGAGGCGATGAGCAACAACGAAATCCTGCAGATCGTCGTGTTCTCGATGTTCTTCGGCGTCGCGCTCGCGGCGCTCGGCGAGCGCGGCAAGATCCTCGTCGCCGCGATCGACCAGCTGTCGCACGTGATGCTCAAGATCACCGGCTACGTGATGAAGCTCGCGCCGCTCGCGGTGATGGCCGCGATGGCCGCGACCGTCGCGGTCAACGGGCTGTCGGTGCTGCTGAAGTTCGCAGTGTTCATGGGCGACTTCTACGTGAGCCTGTTCCTGCTCTGGGCCTTGCTCGTCTGTGCCGGGCTGTTGTTCCTCGGGCCGCGCGTATTCAAGTTGCTGGTGCTGATCAAGGAAGCATTCATGCTGTCGTTCGCGACGGCCAGCTCCGAAGCCGCGTATCCGAAGATCCTCGACGCGCTCGACCGGTTCGGCGTGCGACGCAGGATTTCGAGCTTCGTGATGCCGATGGGCTATTCGTTCAACCTCGACGGTTCGATGATGTACTGCACGTTCGCGTCGCTGTTCATCGCGCAGGCGTACAACATCCACCTGTCGATCGGCACGCAGGTCACGATGCTGCTGGTCCTGATGCTCACGTCGAAGGGAATGGCCGGCGTGCCGCGCGCATCGCTCGTCGTGATCGCCGCCACGCTGCACCAGTTCGGGCTTCCGGAGGCCGGCCTGCTGCTGATTCTCGGCGTCGATACGTTCCTCGACATGGGCCGCTCGGCCACCAACGCGGTCGGCAACTCGATCGCGAGCGCGGTGGTCGCGAAGTGGGAAAACCAGCTCATGTCGGAAGCGGAAGCCGAAGCCAATCTGGCACGCATCGAAGCGGAACAGGAAGCGACGATTGCGCATCCGACGGACGTCTGACGGAGGCCCGGCGATGAAGATGCAGCGATTCTGGCGTGCGCTCGCGCTCGCGGGCCTGCTTGCCGCGGGCGCCACCGCGCGCGCGGAAGATGCGCCGTCCACGCCGCCGCGCGTCGAGCCGTTCGCGCCGGCCCGACTGACCGGCACGCTCGCGAAGGTGCGCAGCAGCGGCACGATCGCGCTCGGCTATCGCGACGCGTCGGTCCCGTTCTCGTATCTGAACGCGCGCAACCAGCCGATCGGCTATTCGATCGAGCTCTGCAAGGCGCTCGTGTCGTCGATCGAGGATGCGGTCAACCGGAACCTGACGATCCGCTGGGTGCCGGTCACGTCCGAGAACCGCATCGACGCGGTGGTCAACGGTACGGTCGACCTGGAATGCGGCTCCACGACGAGCAACCTGGAGCGCCAGAAGCGCGTGGCGTTCTCGCCGATCATCTTCGTGGCCGGCACGAAGGTGATGGTGAAACGCGGCTCGCCGATCCGCTCGTTCCGCGATCTCGCGGGCAAGAAGGTCGCGGTGACGGCCGGCACGACCAACGAGAAGGCGCTGCGCGACCTGGACGCGCGGTTCAGGCTCGGGATCCAGCTGCAGGTGGTGCCGGATCATGCGCAGGGCTTCGCGCTCGTCGCGAGCGGCGGCGCCGATGCGTTCGCGACGGACGACGTGTTGCTGTACGGCCTGATTGCCGTGAATGCGGGCAAGGGCGGCCAGTACGACGTGGTCGGCGACTTCCTGTCCTACGACCCGTACGGCATCATGTTCCGCAAGGACGATCCGCAGCTCGCGCAGGTCGTGAAGAGCACGTTCGAGGAGCTGGCCGTCGACGGCGAGATCACGCGCCAGTACAAGCGCTGGTTCCTGCGCCCGCTTCCGTCGGGCATGAGCCTCAACCTGCCGATGAGCCCGCAACTGGAGACCATCATCGAGACGATCGGCGTCAAGGGCGAATGAGATAGCGCCGCCGTCTTCCGCTCGACCGGGACGAGCCGTTCCTGTCGCGCGTGATGCGGCGGCGTCACCGGCGTCCCCGGCGTCACCTACGTTGCGCGGCAGGCGCGACGCATCCGGCCACGCTATCCCGGGCAGCCATGTATTCATGCCGGGTGCCCGATCGACGGGATGTCGCAGCGCCCGATCGCACGGACGAATGCAAAAACGGCCCCGGTGCCTGCCCAGACACCGGGACCGCTCACCGGCAGCACCGCGTTCAACCGACCCGCGCTTCGCCCTGCCGCTCCGCTTCGCCGTCCTGCGCCGCCGTTCGCGCCAGCACCGGCTTCAGCGCATGCCCGGTATGGCTCGCCTTCACCTGCGCGAGCCCTTCCGGCGGCGCCGCCGCGACGATCGTGCCGCCGCCCACCCCGCCTTCCGGACCGAGATCGATGATCCAGTCGGCTTCCGCGATCACGTCGAGGTCGTGTTCGATTACGACGACGCTATGCCCGCCGTCGACCAGCCGGTGCAGCACGCGGATCAGCTTCGCGACGTCGGCCATGTGCAGGCCGACCGTCGGCTCGTCGAGCACGTACAGCGTGTGCGGCGCCTTCTGGCCGCGCCGCGTGATGTCGTCGCGCACCTTCGTGAGCTCGGTCACGAGCTTGATCCGCTGCGCCTCGCCGCCGGACAGCGTCGGCGACGGCTGCCCGAGCGTCAGGTAGCCGAGGCCGACGTCCTTCATCAGCCGCAGCGGATGCGCGATGTTCGAAATCGGTGCGAAAAATTCCACCGCTTCGTCGATCTCCATCGTCAGCACGTCGCCGATGTTCCGGCCGCGCCACGTGACCGCAAGCGTCTCCGGGTTGAAGCGCTGCCCGTGGCACACGTCGCACGGCACCTTCACGTCGGGCAGGAAGCTCATCCCGATCGTGCGCACGCCCTGCCCTTCACAGGCCGGACACCGCCCGTCGCCGGTGTTGAACGAGAAGCGCGATGCCGTGTAGCCGCGCGCCCGCGCCTCCAGCGTATCGGCGAACAGCTTGCGGATCGTGTCCCACACGCCGATGTAGGTGGCCGGGCACGAGCGCGGCGTCTTGCCGATCGGCGTCTGGTCGACTTCGAGCACGCGGTCGATCTGCTCCCAGCCGCTCAGCGACGCGCAGCCCTGCCACGCATGCGTGACGTTCAGCGACGGCCGCGGCGCGCTGCGTGCGAGCACGCTCGAGCGGCGATTGGTGGCCGGCGCGTCCTGCGCAGCCTTGCGCGCGCGCCGCATGGCCGGCGACGACAGCACCGAGCGGCCGACCGCGTCGAGCAGGTTCGTCATCAGCACGTCGCGCGCGAGCGTCGACTTGCCCGAGCCGCTGACGCCCGTCACCGCGACGAGCCGCGCGAGCGGAATGCCGACGGTGACGTCACGCAGGTTGTGCAGCGTCGCGCCGTGCACGGTCAGCCAGCCCTCCGGCACCGCCGGTGCGCCCTTCTTGCCCGCGAGGCTCACCGCACGGCGCGGCTGCAGCGGGTGCGTCATCGGCTGCGCGAGCAGCCGGCCCGTGACCGAATCGGGCTGCGCGGCCAGATCCGCGACCGCCCCTTCGGCGACCAGCGTGCCGCCGCGCTTGCCGGCGCCCGGACCGACGTCGATGATGTGGTCGGCGCGGCGAATCGTGTCCTCGTCGTGCTCGACGACGACGAGCGTGTTGCCCTTGTCGCCGAGCTTGCGCAGCGCGTCCAGCAGGATCTGGTTGTCGCGCGGATGCAGGCCGATGGTCGGCTCGTCGAGCACGTAGCACACGCCCTGCAGGTTGCTGCCGAGCTGCGCGGCGAGCCGGATGCGCTGCGCTTCGCCGCCCGACAGGCTCGGCGCCGCACGATCGAGGCTCAGGTAGCCGAGCCCGACTTCCTCGAGGAACGCGAGGCGGCTGCCGATCTCGCTGACGATGTCGCGCGCGATCTGCGCGTCGCGCCCGGTCAGTTCCAGCGCGTCGACCCAGCGGCGCGTATCGGACACCGTCCACTGCGCGACCTCGACGATCGGATGCGCGTCGAACGTGACTGCGCGCGCGGACGGGTTCAGGCGCGTGCCGCCGCAATCGGGGCACGGCTCGTTGCCGACGCCTTCCGGTTCCTGCTCGTCCGACGGCAAGGTCTGCTCGCGGCCGCGATCGTCACCGGCGAGCACCGTGTCGTCGTACGCCGCGCGCTGTTCGCGCGTGAGCGTGACGCCGGTGCCGACGCAGGTCGTGCACCAGCCGTGCTTGCTGTTGTACGAGAACATCCGCGGGTCGAGCTCCGGGTAGCTCGTGCCGCACACCGGGCACGCACGCTTGACCGACAGCACCTTGACCTCGCCGACGCGCGCGGTCGAATGGTCGTTCTGCATCGCGTGATGCAGCCCGTCGAGCGGCGCGAGCAGGTGCATCACGCCCTTGCCGAGCTCGAGCGTCTCGTCGAGCAGGCGCCGCAACTCGGCCTCGTGGTCCGGCGACACGACGATGTCGGCCACCGGCAGCTCGATCGTATGCTCGCGGAAGCGGTCGAGCTTCGGCCACGGATCGACCGTGACGAACTCGCCGTCCACGCGCAGATGCGTGCTGCCGCGCGCCTTCGCCCACTTCGCGAGATCGGTATACACGCCCTTGCGGTTGACGACGAGCGGCGCGAGCAAACCGACGTGCTCGCCGCGATGGTCGCGCAGCAGCTGCGCGGCGATCGACTCGACGGTTTGCGACGTGACGGGCGTGCCGTCGTGGATGCAGTGCTGCAGGCCGAGCTTCACGTACAGCAGCCGCAGGAAGTGCCAGACTTCGGACGTGGTCGCGACCGTGCTCTTGCGGCCGCCGCGCGACAGCCGCTGCTCGATCGCGACCGTCGGCGGAATGCCATATACGGCGTCCACTTCCGGCCGCCCGGCCGGCTGCACGATCGAGCGCGCATACGCGTTCAGCGATTCGAGGTAGCGGCGCTGGCCTTCGTGGAACAGGATGTCGAACGCGAGCGTCGACTTGCCGGAACCCGACACGCCGGTGATCACGTTGAACTTGCCGTGCGGGATGTCGACGTCGAGCGCCTTCAGGTTGTGCTCGCGCGCGTTGACGATCCGCACGACGTCCTCGCCCTCGATCGCGCGCCGCTCGCGGGCGGCGTTCAGCACGGCCTGCAGCGGCACGCCTTCGTCGGCGAGCGCGGTTTCGCCGTCCATCGCGCGGTCGTACTGCAGCAGCGCGACGCCGGTGTGCGATTGCGCGCACGCCTTCACGTCGTCGGGCGTGCCCGCGCACAGCACGAGGCCGCCGCCGTCGCCGCCTTCCGGGCCGAGATCGATCAGCCAGTCGGCCGCGCGGATCACGTCGAGGTTGTGCTCGATCACGATCAGCGAATGGCCGGCCGCGAGCAGCTTGCCGAATGCCTGCATCAGTTTCGCGATATCGTCGAAGTGCAGCCCGGTGGTGGGCTCGTCGAACATGAACAGCTTCGCGCGCGCGATGCGCGCCTCTTCGCTGGCGATCCGGCGCCCGCCGGCCGCCGCCGCCGATTCGGCGAGGAAACCGGCCAGCTTCAGCCGCTGCGCTTCGCCGCCCGACAGCGTCGGCACCGGCTGGCCGAGCTTCACGTATTCGAGGCCGACGTCGACGATCGGCTGCAGCACGCGCAGCACCTCGGCGTCGGTCGCGAAGAACGCGGCCGCCTCGCTGACGGTCAGGTCGAGCACGTCGGCGATGTTCAGCGCGCGGCCGTCGCGCTCGATGCGCACTTCGAGAATCTCGGCGCGGTAGCGGCTGCCGTCGCAATCCGGGCAACGCAGGTAGACGTCGCTCAGGAACTGCATCTCGATGTGCTCGAAACCCGAGCCGCCGCAGGTCGGGCAACGGCCGTCGCCCGAGTTGAAGCTGAACGTGCCGGCGCCGTAGCCGCGCTGCAGCGCGAGCGGCGCCTTCGCGAACAGCTTGCGGATCTCGTCGAACGCGCCGACGTAGCTGGCCGGGTTCGAGCGCGTGGTCTTGCCGATCGGCGACTGGTCGACGAACACGACGTCGCCGACCTGGTCGGCACCCGTGAGCGTGCGGAACGCGCCCGGCGACTCGGTCGCCTTGCCGTGGTGGCGCGCCATCGCCGGATAGAGCACGTCCTGCAGCAGCGTCGACTTGCCGGAACCCGACACGCCCGTCACGCACACGAGCCGCTGCAGCGGAATCTCGACCGTCACGTCGCGCAGGTTGTGCTCGGTCGCGCCTTCGAGCACGATGCGCGGCGTGTTCGCGTCGACCGGGCGGCGCGCCCAGTTCGACGCATGCGCGACGTGCTTGCGGCCGCCGAGATATTCGCCCGTCAGCGTGCGCGCGGCACGGATGTCGGCCGGCGTGCCGTCGTAGACGATCGTGCCGCCGCGCTCGCCGGGGCCCGGGCCCATGTCGATCAGCCGGTCGGCCGCGAGCATCACCGACGGATCGTGCTCGACGACGACCAGCGTATTGCCCGCGTCGCGCAGCCGCTGCATCGCCTCGACGATTCGCGTGAGGTCGCGCGGATGCAGCCCGATGCTCGGCTCGTCGAGCACGAACAGCGTTTTCGTGAGCGAGGTGCCGAGCGCGGTGGTCAGGTTGATCCGCTGCACCTCGCCGCCCGACAGCGTGCGGCTCTGCCGGTCGAGCGTCAGGTAGCCGAGCCCCACGTCGCACAGGTATTTCAGGCGCGTGCGCACCTCGGCGAGCAGCAGTTTCAGCGCATCGTCGAGCAGCGCACTCGGCAGCGTGATCTCGTCGAAGAAGCGGCGGATGCGCTCGATCGGCAGCAGCATCAGGTCGTGCACCGTCAGGCCCGGCAGCGCTTCGAGCTGCGCGCGCGTCCAGTCGACGCCGCGCGGCATGAAACGATCGGCGGGCGCGAGCACCGCATCGGCGTTGGCCTTCGAGCCGAGCCGCCACTGCAGCGATTCCGTCTTCAGGCGCGCGCCGCCGCAGACCTCGCACGGCGTGTAGCTGCGGTATTTCGACAGCAGCACGCGGATATGCATCTTGTACGCTTTCGATTCGAGATAGCCGAAGAAGCGTTTCACGCCGTACCACTGGCTCTGCCACTTGCCGTTCCAGTCCGGCGAGCCGTTGATCACCCAGTCGCGCTCGGCATCGGTCAGGTCGGACCACGGCGTGTCGCGGCGGATGTCGGCCTTCGCCGCGTAGCGCATCAGGTCGTCCTGGCACTCCTTCCAGGCGGGCGTCTGCATCGGCTTGATCGCGCCGCCGCGCAGCGTCTTGCGCGCGTCGGGGATCACCAGGCCGAGATCGACGCCGATCACGCGGCCGAAGCCGCGGCAGGTCTCGCACGCGCCGTAGGCCGAGTTGAACGAGAACAGCGCCGCCTGCGGCTCCGCGTAGCGCAGGTCGCTGTCGGGATCGTGCAGCCCGGTGGAGAAACGCCACACCTGCGGCTCGGCCAGCGCGTTTTCCGCTTCCGGCGCGAGCACGTAGACGTTCACGCGGCCGCCGCCGCGCTTCAGCGACGCCTCGATCGCCTCGACCACGCGCACCTTGTCGGCCTGCTGCACGCGGAAGCGGTCGGCCACCACGTCGAGCAGCTTGCGCGGGCCGGTCGGCGACGCGACTTCGCGCTGCGCCTGCACGCGCGTGTAGCCGCTCGCCGACAGCCACTGCGCGATTTCCTCGTCGGACACGCTTTCCGGCAACTCGACCGGGAACGTGACGACGACGCGCGGATCGTCGGCGCGCGTGCGCTCGACGAGTTCCGCGTAGATCGTCTCCGGCGTGTCATGCCGCACCTGCCGCGCGGTCTGGCGGTCGAACAGCTCGGCCGCGCGCGCGTACAGCAGCTTCAGGTGATCGTTGAGCTCGGTCATCGTGCCGACGGTCGAACGCGAGCTGCGGACCGGGTTGGTCTGGTCGATCGCGATCGCGGGCGGCACGCCGTCGACGCGCTCGACCTGCGGACGGTCCATCCGGTCGAGGAACTGCCGCGCATACGCGCTGAAGGTTTCGACGTAGCGCCGCTGGCCTTCCGCGTACAGCGTGTCGAACACGAGGCTCGACTTGCCGGAGCCCGACGGGCCGGTGACGACCGTCATTTCGCCGGTGCGCAGGTCGAGATCGAGGTTCTTGAGGTTGTGCTGACGTGCTCCGCGAATGCGGATCAGATTGCTGGATGACAATTTGCCTGCCCGTCTGAATGAGTTAGCCGGATTTCACGGTGCCGGAACGCTGCGGCGGATGCCCGCAGGCGCGGCGCACGTGCCGCACGGGTCATGCCCGCGCCGCTCGAGTTCGACGGATACTATACTGTATATTCATACAGTTTTCCAAGAGCGGCGCGAATGCGGGAAACCGCGCCGGATCGCGCCGGCTTTCCCGGACGGCGGCTCGATCGTCGAAGCGCGCGCCGAACGGCGCGCGCTTCCGGAGCGTCTCCCGCTCGCGCTCACGCCCCGCACCGGCGCCAGCTCAGCCGCCACCCGCCGTCGCATACGCAATGCACGTGCGAGCGAGCACGTCGGTCGGATCGACGAGCGTCGCGCGACGCCCGTCCGGCGCGACATATTCGCCGCCCGGCAGCAGGATCGGCAGCTCGGTGCAACCGAGCACGATCACCCGCACGCCCTCGGCGATCAGCGCGTCGACGGCGGCACCGATATCGTCCTTGCACTGTCCGGTCGTGAAGCCGGCCTTCACGCCCTGCTTCCCGTAGATCGCTTCCATCACGCGCACCTGCAATGCGGGCATCGGCGCGACTTGCCGCAGCCCTTGCGATTCGAGTGCCCTCTTGTACACACCGCTTTCGATCGTGCCGGATGTCGCGAGCACGCCGACGTCGCGCAGCCCCGGATACGTATCGCGCAGATGCGCGACCGTGACGGTCAGCATGTTGACGACCGGAATGCCGAGGTACGGCTGGATCCGCTCGACGAACGCATGCGCGGTGTTGCACGGAATCGCGATGACGTCGGCATCGCCGTCCTCGAGCTTCTTGCAGGTCGCGTACAACGAGATCGTCGGGTCCGCGCCGGTGCCCGTCAGGTTCTCGGTCCGGTCGGGAATCTGCGGATTCTGCTCGACCAGCAGCTTGATGTGTTCCTGATCGCGCGACGCCGGCGTGTTGCGCACGATCTTGTCGAGGAAATCGACCGTCGCGGCCGGCCCGACGCCGCCAACCACGCCGACCTTGAACGGCGCCGCGCGCGAACCGGCGTGCCCGGTCACCGCGTACTGCGCATACGCGAGGTTCGAATCCACGAGCGGCAGGCGCAGCGGGCCGATGGCGTCCGCGACCAGCGCGATCTCGGTCAGGCCGGGGACGATCACCTGCACGCGCTGATCGATCAGGTCCACGCATGCGCGGCGCAGCAGGTCGACCGGCCGGCCGCGCAGATTGCCGCGCTTGATGCCGTCGGCGCCGTAGACGGCTTCCGTCACGAGATCGATCCCGTCGTGCGTCCGCGGATGAACGACGTCGAACTGCGGTGACGGGAAATACGTGTCGAAGAGTCGCTTGTCCCGCACGTAGTCGGAAGCCAGCACGCCGATGCGCGTCGCGTCCGGGTATTTGCGCCGCACGTGGTAGCGAACGGCTTCGACGATGTCCACGATCGGCAGGCGCGTATTCGCCTTCAATTCGTCGATGAACGTGTGACTCAGGAAACACGGCAGCACGACCGTCGTCACGCCGCGCTTCTCGAACTGCCGGATCATGTCGAACACGTACAGCTTGCGCTCGATGGTCACCGCTCTGCCCGACCCCGAGCCCTTGAACGGGTATTGCTCGAAGATCATCCCGGCGTGTTCCTCGTCGGACGACGCCGGCGTCGCCTTCACCATCTTGAAGAACACGTCGGCACTGCCCAGCGGCCCCAGGCCGCCGACCACGCCGAATTTCCTCCGCGCATTCACGCTATCCGTCTCCGTGCGCATCATGCGTTCAGCTCCGGCTGCTCGAATACGGCGTCCTGCGATTTCACGGCGCGCCGCGTCTCCCACTTCGCGATCACCGCCGTCGCCACGCTGTTGCCGATCACGTTGGTCATCGTGCGGCCCATGTCGAGGATCTGGTCGATCGCGAGCACCATCGCGACGCCGGCCACCGGCAGATGGAACATCGGCGCGACCGCCGCGACCACTACCACCGAGCCGCGCGGCACGCTCGCCATGCCCTTGCTGCTCAACATCAGCACCAGCAGCATGAACACCTGCTCCGACAGCGGCATGTGCACGCCGAACGCCTGCGCGATGAAGATGGCCGCGAACGCCTGATACATCATCGATCCGTCGAGGTTGAACGCGTAGCCGAGCGGCAGCGTGAAGCCCACCACCTTCTTGTCGACGCCGAAGCGCTCGAGCTGCTCGGTCAGGCGCGGATAGGCGGCCTCGCTGCTGGCGGTCGAGAACGCGATCAGCGCGGGCTCGCGCACGGCCTTCAGCAGGCTCCCGACGCACCGCCCGAGAAACACGTAGCCGACGCCGATCAGGATCGCCCAAAGGACCAGCAAGCCGAGATAGAACGCGCCGATCAGCTTCCCGTACGTGTAGATCACGTCGAGCCCGCGCAGCGTGACCGACGACGCGATCGCACCGAACACGCCGAGCGGCGCCGCGCGCATCACGTAGTTCGTCAGGCGCAGCATCACCGGCACCATCCCGTCGATCGCCTGGATCACGACGCTAACGCGCGGGTCGCGCTTCAACGCACTCAGCGCGACGCCGAGAAAGATCGAGAACACCAGGATCTGCAGGATGTCGTTGCGCGCCATCGCATCGAGCAGGCTGGTCGGGAACGCATGCGTGATCACGTCCCGGGCGTTCAGCGCGGCGGTGTTCAGTCCGGTGTTGACCTCGCCCGCGCTCGCCATCAGGTTCAGGCCGGCGCCCGGCTGCAGCGCATTGGCCATCACGAGGCCGAGACTCAACGAAATCAGCGACGCGCAGACGAACCAGCCGAGCGAGCGCAGGCCGATGCGGCCGACGTCCTCGCCGCTGTCCATGCCGGCCAGGCCGGACACGAGCGTCACGAACACCAGCGGCGCGATGATCATCTTGATCAGGCGCAGGAAGATGTCGGTGACGATCGAGAAGTAGCCGGCGATCGTCTTGAGGGTGGCCGGATCCGCGATGTTGGCGTGGCACGCATAACCGGCGACGACACCGAGGATCATGCCGACTGCGATGCTTGAGGTGAGGCGATTTTTCATGTCCATTCGTCCTTGGGTGGCACCCGGCCGCCGGAAGGCGGCGAGCGCTGCGAAGAAGGCCGCGCGACGCCGGTCGCGCGTCGCATGTGCCGTTGGAACGAATGGTAGGGACGGTCGAAAAAGCCGTGATGCCGGTGCGACATGGCGGTATGCGAGCGCCGCATAACGCGGGAAAACCCTGATTCAGCCGAGCCGGGCAGGCGCCGCGCGCAGATGCTGCCAGAGGGTGTCGAGGAATTCGCTGCGATTGGACACGTCGCGATACACGCGCAGCTCGACGTCCAGGTTCCACGCCGCCGGGCCGGCCGGCACGAGGTCGCCGGCCGCCAGTTCGGCGGCGATCGCGCTGCGGGGCAGCCACGCGACGCCCTCGCCTTCCATCACGAGCTTCTTGAGCACTTCGGCCATGTCGGACTCGTAGTGCAGCTGCAAGGCCGGCGCATCCGGCGCGCGACCGAGCAGCAGCGCGAGACAGCGGCCGAAGTAGCTGGTTTCCGTGTAGGTAATCAGCGGCAGCGGATTCTGCTTCGTTCCGGGCAGGCGAAACGCGGGCGCCGATCGACGGTTCGGCCGGCACGCCGGCATCAGCGTGTCGAGGCCCACCGTCAGGTGCGCGTACTTCGCGGGGTCGAGATGGAGCGGCAGCTCCGGATGGTGATACGCGAACATCAGCTCGCAGTTGCCGTTGACGAGCATCAGGATCGAGTCGTGGACGTTCGTCGGAATGACACGCGCGCGCACTTCACCGAAATGCGTCGCGAGCGCCTTGAGCCAGGCCGGCAGGAAACTCAGCGCGATCGTGTGGCCCGCGGCGATCTGCAGGCTCTTGCCGGCGATCCGCTGCTCGGTGCGGATGATCGCGCGGGTATCGTACAGGCGGCTGATGACGTCTTCGGCCGTTTCGCGGAACAGGCGCCCCGCGGGCGTCAGCACCGGCGGAAAGCTGCTGCGGTCGATCAGCTCGGCGCCGATCCACTGCTCGAGCGACTGGATGCGGCGGCTGAAGCCCGATTGCGTGACGTTGCGAAATTCAGCCGCGCGGGAAAAGCTCTGGTATTGCGCGAGCGCGAGGAAATCCTCGATCCATTTGATTTCCATGATGGCCTTGGAGGTCGCGGGTGAGCCGGCCCGCGCGTCGCCAGGGTCGTGGCGAAGCGCGGGCCGACGGACGCCTCCATTTTATGGGCAGCGCGCAATGTCGCGTTCAACCCTCCTGGCGCTCGATCAGGAAGCGCTCGCGGCGCTTCCCCTTGATCCATGCCGGCTCGCGTCCCCGGCCGGACCACGTCGCCCCGGTGATCGGATCGCGGTACTTCGGCTCGAGGGCGGGCGTTTTTCGCGCCGTCCTTGCGGCACTGCCCTGACGGCCGAATATCTGTCTCGGGGTCAACCCATATTCGGCGACACGGGTACGGACCTCCTGCAGCACGGTCTCGAGTTCGGCCTGTCGCGCTTCCTCGGCACGTTTCATCAGTTCATTGGCTTGCGCCTTCAATTCGCGATAGCCTGACATCCCTTTCCTCCCAATTGCTCCGGCGCCATGAAAAGCCGAACGGGGCGCAAGCCCCGAACGGTTCGTTGTGTTGTCAACGGGTGGTGTCACGCGCTTGCGCCCGACGCGGCACGAGGCCTGTCTCCCTATGCATCGGATGCGTCGGCAGCACGCGTGCGCACGTCGTTCAGAACGGCAGCTCGACGTCCGGCTTCGCGGCCGTCAGCACGCGGCGGAAGTCCGCCTGGATGCGCTCGAGCCC
>NZ_QTQM01000075.1:0-15243 GCF_003854225.1 Burkholderia sp. Bp8986
CCAGTGCCAACCTGTACTCCCTCGTCCAGACGTGCAAGGCGAACGGTGTCGAGCCGTATCGCTATCTGGTCTGGCTGTTCACCAGGTTGCCGCTCGCTGCAACCGCCGACGACTACGCCGATCTCATGCCTTGGAGAATGTCTGCCGCCCTCAACCTCTGAGGGGCGTCGTCAAAAGACCGCATACGAACAATGCGCTGCACAAGGAGGCATCGCGCAACAGCGCCACGCCGTTATACGGCTGCAAAATTGGTGCTTGCGAAATCCCAGTTGATAAGCTGTCCGATAACCTTCGTACGCCGCCATCGTTTCGCCCCAGCCACGACACGCCTGCGGCACGCCGGCCGTCGACTTGGCTGCCAATCGTTCCATCAATGTCCTCGCTCGCTTGTTCAAGCGGGCGTCGCCAGGGTCAAGGTCGGCAAATTCGGTTTCCGTCCAGCACGGTGCTTCCAGGGCCAGGGCGTTCATGCGAAAAGCGAGAGTAGACGCGACGCACCGAAAGTTTACAAGCCCCGGTCTATCTCATTGCCCGAAGACCGTTTGTTCCGGCCTACGGTTGCGGAGGGCCGACTTGTGTATAAGACGATGCCTAAAAGCCAGCCAAATCTGATAGATCTGGCTGGCGAGCCGGGGTAAAAATAAGGAGAACGATTCCGACTGGGGTAGTTATGCCATACAAGGCCCGGCAGAACAACGGTGAGCCGCGCAAGCGTAAAAAGCCCGGTTACCGCGTTACCAACGGTCATGAATACAACCTCAGCCTCAAGCGCCGTGGCATGATCGGCCTGTACTTTTGCGGTGGCGAGCTGAAGGCGCACTTTATCAATGCACAAACGCATACGCGCGGCGTGCCGGGGCGTGAGTCGACCTATACGGTAGCGTACATTCAGCTGATCTTCACGTTCTACCGGCTCTTTGGCTGGGGCATGCGGCAGATCACCGGCTACATGGAAGATTACTGGGCCACGCGAGGACTGGACATTGCCGTGCCCAGCTGCGGCCAGCTCTGCGATCGCTTTGCCGCGCTTGAGGTGACGCTCACGCAGCGCTGTGAGCGTGCGGTGCGGCGACTGGCACGCGGTGAAGTGGTGAGCCTGATCATCGACAGCTCGGATCTGCGCTTTGGTCACGCCGGCCAGTGGCACAAGGTCAAATATGGCCGCGACGCCAGCCGCACGCCGTGGCGCAAGATGCAACTGGCGATCGACCCGGACATGAACCTGCACCTGCACACGCTGCGCATCACCGATACTCAGGTATCGGACAGCGAGGGGCTGGAGGCCATCCTGGCCGAAGGTCTGTCGCCCGGGCGGGTCATTGCCGACGGCGCGTATACAGCATCGAGCGCAACCAGGCGCTGGTGCAGGCGGGCATCACGCCAGTCATCCCGCCCCCCCCCCCGGCGCACGCCGTCGTGCACGGCCGGGCGAACGCCGGGCGAACACCACTTGGCATGACCAACTGGTTGGCTGCATCAAGGAAAAAGGCCTTCATGCGTTTCGCAACAAGTACGGCTACGGCCTGCGCTCGCTCGTCGAGGCGCAGAGCTCGCGTATCAAGCGCTGTATCGGCGAGCATCTGCTGACGCAGAAGATCGCCTCACAGCACCACGCGGGCATCATCATTGCCAACGTCATCAACCAGTGGAATGCGTTCGGCCGGTGCGGTTGTCTCAAAAATTGTTAGTTGCGCACGCAACAAGGTAACTCGCACCCTTCAGAACAAAGCCTATTACCAGGCAGCTGTTCGAGCTGGCGTAACGGGCTTGATGGACCGGAAGCGGGCGGCAATCCAGCGAGCGGCCCGGCCTTGCGCTGCAAGGAAGTTCGGGCGGGTGTTTCATTTGGCGGAGGTGAGTGCGGTGAACTTTGATTCTATCCGGAAAATTCAGATAGCGGATCTTGACGGGGAATTTGCGGGAAGCTCAAACGGGATCGGCGCACTTACCTACAAAGGCAAGCAATACATATTTTCGATAGTAGATCCCGCGGACGGAACATACCGATTTTCTCGCGCCGGTAAAGTGACGTTTATTGACGCTATATGCGACTTCATTGAGAGATTTCTTGATGACGAAAATTATGCGTTCTGGCCGCGGAGCCAGCAACTCGAAACGCATGTGGCAAGGCTGACAGAACGGGAGGTCTGGCGTCAGAAGCTCTTGGCCAGCGTTCTCCGTACCCATCTTCTCGAAAAGCAGCCGCAAAGGGGCATGAGCGGGACACAGTTTTCATTATCGGAGTTGAGCGATCTCCTGAGTGGCGGTGTTGAATAAGCTAAAGACCGGCAAATGGAATGAGCGCCCCGTCCCCGCATCTGCTGGATGCGAGTGGCTGGAGGGGGGGGTATCCGAACAAGGCCTTTCCACAACTGTCCATCCCACTTTGCCTGCTCGCGAATGTCGAGGATAGCCTGTCGGGTGGCAACGGAGCGAAACCCGTTGTGTGCATCTCGTCCTTCAGGTTGCCAGGCAGATGACGGGCAACGATAAATCTTATAGAGCCGTCAATAACTGGATGCTCCGTTGGCTTTTCGAAAGAATGGCATCCGTGATTGTGGTTCCATTCATCATCGCGGTATGGCAACGCTGGAGTTTGCCGTCGATGGAAGGGAAGGTGGGTTTTTCCGGCCGGCATGATGCGCCATGGCATGGCAACAGCGCCGGGAAATAGATGAGCAGCGGAGGAGAGCGATGGCAGGTTTGAGTTCATCAAGTGTGCGTGCCGCCACCATCGGCATGATGGTGAGTCTGCACCAGCACCGCATTGGCGTGTGCGGCAAGTTTCAGGACGACGAGGCGAGCGTCTGCGCGCGCATGGAAGTGCCGGGATATCCCTGTGTGATCATCGAGGCGAAAACGACCGGAGCTCACAGTGACCTCGCCAGGGCATACATGGACGCAGGGCACGCCAATGAGGGGCTCGCCACGCGACAGCCCCGCGACGTGGTGCTGAGCGCGCGCGTTGTCCGGGATTGGAAAACACAGGCGTGGCAGCAGTGGCTGTACGCCACGTTTCTGGTCGTGACAGGGGGGGCAAAGTGGATCAACAAGGTCGTGCAGGACGAGCAGGTCGCGCGGCGCACCGCCAGTGCGGAAGGCGTCCGGAAGGCGCTTGACGGACTCGGCCTGATCCTGGAGGCCCGGTGCTCCGGTCAGCTGCCCGAACTGGTTGAAGCCCGGGAGGCCGGTGAGCTGCTGGATGCTCCTGATCCGGAGCGGATGGCGCGTGCGTCGATACAGGTGAAGGTGACGGAGTCGAGGCGGGAGTTGCGGGCGGCGCTGGGAAGCGGCAATGCGTTTTCGTCGGCGCTGGATGCGATGACGAAGGCAGCCACGGAATTTCAGGGTTGTCACAGCATGGAAAGCGACAACCCGAAGCAGCGATGGTTGGATATGGGGGGGAAGTTTTCGCCTGAGAACATGTTCGAATATAGCGATCGGGCGCGGATCGATCTCCCCGTCGAGGAGCGTTACTACGTCAAATGGGCTGATGTAGTCGAGCCCTCCGATTGTCCCGCGATGACCAGCACCCGCGATCCGCGGAAAGTGAACTTTGGGGCGTCGCTCCTGGCCTGCGAGCAGGCAAAGCGGGGCGGGGCGCAGGAGGTCAGGAAGTGGGAGAAAGACGGACAGGTTTCTGCGGTCGCGGTGCACAGTTTCAGCCAGTATGGCGCGATGAATGGCATGAAGGTACCGGTCTACGATCCGGCTCACCCTGAACGGCACCTCTACATGATGGACGGGAAGCTGTGCGACTTCTATCCGATGGTGACGCTGAATGCGGAGGGAGAGGCGGCTGTCTTCGCGATGGTGGATGGGCAGATTGACTATGTCGAGCGTGCCGTAACATCTGCGAACGGGGATGATGTGTCCGAAAGACGGGAGGGGGTTCTGGAAGCACTTTCGACTGATCCTGGGATCAGTCGCTGGTTTTTCGGCCGGGTTGCGTCAACCATCAGGCTGGACAGAACGGGGCGCACGTTACACGACATGATGCGGCCCGAAGATTTCAAGACACTGCAGGACGCTTACGTAGTCAGGGAGCGTCCACTCGTGCGCCAGCCTGAGGCACAAGTCATGGAGATTGTGTGAGAACCACGCAGAACACGAGATTGACGGCAGAGGAATTCATTTTTGCGCAGCAAAATCGCGTGCACGTCGAAGGGATTCTGACCGTGGATTCGCATGACTACGTCATCTCCAGTGTGTCCGGCAAGGCCCGCTTCATGGAGCCCGGACAGGCCGCGCGAGACAGCTGGTTGCCCTGGGGGCGCACGTCCGAGACGAGCGAGGCTGTCCTGGAGCGCGAGCGGCTGGTTGGCACTGCCGGCCTCCACAGGTCCATTTCGCCTCGTACAGGGGTGGAAGGCGCCGGGGAGCGCAAGGATACGGTGAGCCAGACCCATCCCAACGGTGTCATCGAAGCGGCCGGTCGTGACAGTGACGAGAGCGCAAGCGAAGTGTCCAGTGGCAGCGGCCCGGATGAGCCGAACGACCTTGGCGATTCAGGGGATGAAGCGCATAACCTGGGCGGCCCGGATGCCCAGGTCGTTACCGGTAGCCCGGAAGGGAGGGAGGCGTCCTCTACCGGGCCCGCGCGGTGTCTTCACGGCGAGGCATTACAGTCGTTCCTGGGACGCGCCATCGACTGCCGGCGGGCGAGCTTCAGTAACACGGATTTTACCGATGTCAGCCTCGGCCGTAAGGATTACTCGGAGGCGACCTTCAGGCACTGCATCCTGCATCGCACGACCGTAGCGGATGCCGTGCTCAGGGGGGCCAGCTTCGAAGGCGCGCGCCTGATTGGCTTTACCTCACAGGATATCCGGCGGATGGTGCAAAAGGGCACGGATCTGAAAGGGGCAATCATCGAGGAGAGCACGCTTGACGGGACGGCGGGCGCGCTGGATCTTCGCGGGGTCCGGTTTGAACGGTGCACGTTCACGGGCACCATCGAAGGATGGAAGCTCGCGAACGCGGCATTCACGCAGTGCGTATTCGCGCAGATGGAGTTGAAGGACTCTCAGGCACCCGATACGCGGTTCGAGCGATGCCGCTTCAGTACTAGCAGGCTTGTTGGTGTGTCGATGCCACGCGCTAGGCTGGTCGGATGTTACATGGACCGGTTTGCCTGTCGCGGGGGAAGCATGGATCGGGTCGTATATGAATCATGCACCTTGAAACATGCAAGACTGCTCAGCGATCATAAGGGCGCGCGTTTCTTGCGGTTAAATCTCTATGATGCGGAAGGCAAGCTCCGCTCCGAGACCGAAGAATCAAACGGGCGGCTCAACATGAAGGAGCGAAATGCTTACGCGCTGACTGTTGTCGGCGGCGATGGGACGGTCGATTTCACCGGGGCGCGTTTTGAGGATTCGGACCTGCGCAAGATGCGTTTTGGCTACGGCACCGTGATCCACGACCTGAAAATCTGCCGGTCCCTGACCCATGGCGCGAATTTCAACAATCGGGCGTTCATGGTCGATGATGAATGGCACATCCATCGCCCCGGAAACGAGCCGTCGGTGCCGATCAGCAGTCTTGACCATGCCCCGAAGCTCAACATTGACCCGCCACCGGTAGCGCATGAGGATCAACAGAGGCTACGGCGGGCCTTGATTGCTGAACAGATGCTTGCGATTACCCGATTCATGTTCATGCGGTATCCAGTCTGATTGGCCCTGTCCGGATGGAGATCGTTGTTGGGGCGAATGATCTGTATTAGCCGGGACTTGATCTGACAGGTAGTCGGGCCGACAAAGAACGACTCATCAATGGGGGATGAGTTTCTCCTTGGCGAGATCGAGCGAATCGAGGAAAGTGCGCATCGGCGTCTTGCCGTAACACCAGCGCCCCTGATGCTCTCGTTCATTGTCGTACTGGTCGAGCCACGCATCAAGGTCCGTCTGCAAGGTGGCGATCGAGTCGTAGATCTTCTTGCGGAAGAGGCTGCCGACATAGAACGTATCCTGCGCGCCGCAGTAGCCCGGACATTCGGACTCGAATTCGCCGCCTGGGCAGCGCAGCTGCTCTACCACGTGGACTGCCCCATGCCCAACCACCATTGTCGGCGCAATGTGATGGGCGCACTGAACTTCGTTGAATTTGGAAGGTATACCCATGACGCTCTCAGTAGCTTCTGTGTTAGATGTTCATTCTTTTTCTGCGCCGCCTCAAACGGCTGACCGGTGCGGCGTCGTACGAGATAAAGAGGATAGCTACCACATCAAAATGGCGGGGGATCACAGCAGTTTCGCCGCATTCCATGAGGCCCTTCTCAATCTTCTTGACTTCATCCTGTCGGGCTTGGGTTGCACGTTTGTTGGGGATGAGCCGCCGCACGTGATGAACCTCACCCAGGCTGCTACCGCTCACATGGAAGCGAGGGAACCAGGGCGGGCTGCGTGGGCTTATGCGAAGATTGCCGATGCGTACGTGGGGGAGCACAACCACAAGCAGGCTGCGATTGCTTACACGCAGTCTGCTGCGGCTCGCATGCAAGCCGCCAGCGCTTACATCCAAGCTGCTCCCAAGGAGGGCGAGCGGCCCCTACACGAGCAGGCTGCAGCAGCATTTCATCAGGCAGCCGCCGCATTCGCGAATGCGGCCGAAGCCTATAGGCAGACAGGATACGCCATGGAGGCCGATCGGATGCTGGAGTCTGCCGCTGCCGCATATGAACAGGCCGCCGAACAGGGCATGCAGTTGAACGATACCGGGGTGGCTAATTGGGCTCGTACGCAGGCGGCTGCCGTCATGCTGCGCCGATCACAGCCCCCCCCGGTCATCGGGGTGCCCCATCCCGGGCCGCGGATGTCCTGTAAGCAATTGTGGATGCGATACCACATCGTCCCGGACCGTCACGTATGCCCGCACTGACAATCATTAACCTGCATCAACTTGCGTTCTGTGCTGCCCGCAACATTTCCCTTGAGGGGGCGCTGGAATTTCGCGGGGAATACTTCTCGGTTAGGAAAATCGGGGAAGCTTATCGTGTGAGCGAGCCGGACATTAAGTATGGAGGCTGGCTCGCTGCGCTCATGTCAGTTCACATGACCAAGGATACTTCCATGGTCGATGATATCCAGAGCGCGCTGGATCACGGGGAGCGCATGCGGCGCCATGGTGAACTCCCTGGCATTACGCCCATGCTGCTCACCTTGCTCCTTGGGCAAACTAGTGATCTCAGGGAGGCGATTTTCTCCGGGTGCTCCTTGGCCGGCCAGAACCTCGAAGGAAAGGATCTGAGTGGAGCGACGCTCGACAGGGTGGATCTGTCGAACGCCAGGATGCGGTACGCCAGGTTCGTCAATGCCGCATTGGTGGACTGCGATCTGCGCAACGCAGATGTGCGGGGGGCAATCTTCCGGCGCGCGCAGCTTGTGCGAGTTAATTTCGAGCGGACCAGACTTGAATCAGCCTGCTTTGATGACGCGACCTTTAGCGAAGTGACAGCTTTCCGGCTGCCAGAAGATGACGGTACGTTTTCAAATGCCCCGGTCCAGCAGGACACAGCATTTTCGGATGCGGGCAATATGCACCGCCGTAGCAAAGGAGCACGTGCCGGGATATGGCTTGAAATGAAGGAGTTCGGTTCGCCCTCCGGCGATAGGGGAAAAACGGAAGCGGGCACGGTTTGTCATCAGGATGGGCCACCGCCGGGCGGCGGTCCGCTTTCAGTTCAATACTGAGCGAGTAGCGCAGCGTGCCTGCCCAGCGGGCTCGCCGGGGCTGACAACCAGGACGAACGCTTTCTGATCTCAACGGCGGCCACTGTTGTTTGCGCTATGCCGTGCTCGATTGCAACACAAACCTATTTCTGAAGAACCGGAAGGCACATGGTAGGCACCGTAACGATAACCCATCTTGAACAGATTGATTTTGCACAGGCGTGCGGAGTGGACCTGACCGGAACGATGAAATATAAAGGAAGGTGCTTCACGATTGCCAGGCATGGCAATGGTCAACTGGCCGCCACCATCCGGGGGGATGTGGCCGGCGTGGACCCTGATGCACAGACCCTTACCAGTCGCCTGAACCATCGCCCAACGAATGTTGCATCGCTGGGGGGGGCAGAGCTGGAAGAATTCCTGCACAGTGGCGTGAAATTGCATGGGGCGAGATTTAATGGCTGTAGCTTTAAAGGTGTGTCCATGTGCAAGCTTGATCTGAAGGGATGTGTTTTCAAACGTTGCAGCTTTACCGGTGCAAATCTGGATGATTGCGTACTGGACAATGCAAGCTTTACCCAATGCAAAATCAAAAATGCGAAGATGGAGGGCGCTTCGCTCAGTAACGCACTTTTTGCTGCCTGCGATTTTAATGATGTGAATCTGGAGAAGTGGATCCTGAACGCGGTCCATTTTGTCGGCTGTGACTTTGATATGGCGAGAATGCCTCGTGCGCTTGACGGTGCAGTTTTCCGCACCTGTCATCTTACTAATGCAAGACTTGAAGGATGCAGCCTGAACGGGAGCTATTTTCAGGAGTGCACGCTGACCCGTGCAAAAATGGGTGGTGCGCGATTGGTCGGCGCAGTTTTCAGTAAGTGTAATCTGGACGATGCCGGTCTGGTTTACATTCATTGTGCCGGCGCCCACTTTTTCGACTGCCAGGCTGCCGGCTGCAATTTTTCCGGGGCCACCCTGACAGGAACCGTTTTTAAGAATTTCCGTGCAGGCAGGACAGATGACGCCCGTGATGCACGACAGACTTCGTTCCGACAGGCAAAACTCGAAGCTGCAAAGTTCTACAACTGTGAGTTGCTGGGCGCTGATTTCTCTGGTGGCGGATTGTCCGATGCGGTACTCACAGGCGCCGTTATGGTGAAGTCGAAGCTGAACGGTGCGACATTTGGCACCCGGCTGGGAGAAGCCATGCATGTCGATGAGGTTACCGCTGCCACCCTGGCTGGCACGACACTCTTTCGCAATGGTCGGCCGGGATTCTCCAAGGCTGACCCAGCGCACGAGGTACATTGCGACAAATACATACCGCCCGCAATCCCCCGGCGCCATCGCCATGTGACAGAGCAGACGACCTGGTCAATTTACCACCTGTTCACGAAGTGCGGCTTTGTGGGAGGCGCGGAAATACCTTCGGACTCCATGCCTGGACAAGCGGAGGGGAAGTTAGTTTCATTAACAACATCTTCCCGTTACGGCTCGACCGGGAGCTTCAGGTCGACACCGACCTTGGCAGTGGACTTGCTGAGCCAGCGCGACGATAGTCTGACAAGGCGCGTGCCTCCCGGGAGAGACGAAGGTGAAAGCCAGCCAGCGTACGATAGATTCGCGCAGACTGCGGCTTCGTTATGCGGGCTGGTAACGTCCTGCGGCTTTTCAGGGGAAGATACACGCGCGCCGTCTCAATTCATGTCCGTACAGGCGGAGTACCAGTCACTGTCAGTTTCGACGTCATCCCGTTGCCACTCAACCCAAAGCAGGCAGTCGTCGCAAAGTTCGGAGATTGAACAGGACGAGTCATCGGATCCTGTGTCTGCGCCGCACGGTCAGGTCGATAGCAAGCCGTTAATGAGTTGCGCGCCTCAGACGCAGGATGAATTTCAGGCCTTCACACAGCAGCCGTCGGGCGATGCTGTCGAACTCATTCTCGACGGAAGTCGATGGTCTGTGGGAGACGAGGCAATCCGTGCGCTGTTGCTGGTCCCTAGGATGCACGCTCTGCGCCTGATCAACTGCACGGCCCTTACTGGAGAAGGATACGCTGCGATAGCGAACCTTTCGGTGCTCCGGTCACTTTCGGTCGAGTTTGCAGGTTACGATCTTGCGCAGTGGCAGGCCGACTCAAACGAAGTCGGTTCGAATAAAGCCGGGCTTCTCGATCATCTGGCGCGCCTGACGAAACTTGAAAGCCTCGCACTGGTGGATTGTAGGTTCGATCATGCAGGCCTGTTGGCACTGAAGGACAGGACTTCACTGAAATCATTCAGTGTGGCGAAGTGCTTTTACACCGCGCAGCTTGGCACAGCGATCAGCCAGATCCAGTCGCTCGAGACGCTCGACCTGAGCGACATGCGCGCCAGTGAAACGGTCGGATTGCAGTTTCTGGGAGGATTAAAGCTGAAGTCGCTGTTGCTCACCAATATGCCGTGTGACAGCGCGACATTTGGCGTGCTTGCGTCGATGGATACACTGCAAACGTTGCATGCTGGTGGCATTGCCTCGGTTAACCTCGCTCTGCCCGTATTCAGCAGCGACGGTGTATTCAGGAACCTGCGTTCGCTCCAGGTCGAACATTGCTACCAGACTGGCGATCTGGACATCGAGCGCGCGGCTATTGCCACAGTGGGCAAGCGGGAAGAGGGTTTCAGGCTGGAGAGGACCTCCCAGCGACCTGACTTCAACTATACGGATGTAGCTGCAGGCCAAGTCGCAGCCTTTCTGGCACAAGCGGGCGATGGCGCTATAGGGGTGGTTCTGGACCGAGGATCCGATGCGGACCTGTACGCGCTGGCCAGCGATCGTCGGGTTCGTGGCCTGCACCTGACCAACTGCGTCGACCTTACTGGGACAGTGTGTGCTGCGATAGCAGAACTTCCGGGCGGTTCGGCGTTACAGGTTTTGTCCATTGATAGACATGGACTTGACGCTACCAGCCTGACGAAGCTCGTCAGCAGCCTTGCTGACCTGCGGTCCATCGGGTTTTCGGATCGCGACTTTTACAGGTGGAGCAGTTCCGACGCGCAAACCGTTTTTTTTAGCCAATTGGCCAACCTTCAGAAGCTTGAAAGCCTGACGCTGAGGAAGTGCAGCTTCAATCATGCTAGCCTGGCGGCGCTGAAGGACAGTCGCTCACTGAAATCGCTCAGTCTGGCGGGGTGCTTTTACATCGAGTCGCTTGATACAGCGATCAGCCAGATCGAATCACTCCAGACACTCGATCTGAGCAAGATGAATGGCGTAATTCACCGTCTGCAGTTCCTTGAAAGGTTGAATCTGAAGTCGCTGTTGCTGACTCAAACGGAGTGTCAACCTGAGGTATTTCGCGCACTGGCATTGATGGGAACGCTGGAAAAGTTGTATGCCGGAGGCATTCCCTATGTCAATCTCGCCGACTCCGCGTTCAACGATAAAGTCGGTGCCTTCAGAAATCTCCGGTTGCTTCAGATAGAGCGGTGCCACCTGACTGACCAGGAGCCCGCCGAGCAGGCCGCACTTACCCGGTTTGGCACGCGGAAAGAAGGCGTACGGGTGGAAAGGACGGCCCTGCTTCATTCGAACATACGATGAGCGGGAGAATAAGGGCGGTGTCGGGGTGCGGCGGGCGCTGCCGCGACCAGTGTCCAACCCTCTGCTAGCGTAGGCAATTGTTGCGGACCTTCGGGGTGATCCGGTGATGCCTGATGAACCAGCACAGCCCGGAGAGGGAATTGATGTTCCGGCCTTGTGGCAATCTGGTGATTGCCAGTGCGGTGCCGGTTCCGTCAGCAACTATTCGCGACGATAAGAACTGCGACTGACACGTATTTACGCTGCAAGTGGAAACCGCAACGATGACCTTTGTGGAATAGGCGCAGAAGCCTGTTCGACGGGGCTGTCTGTCGACGGTGCACCCTGTCCCTGCCGCCTTGCCGCGCACTGCCATGATCGTGCCCGCGCCTGGCGATTGCCTTCTGGTGAATGTCATGCCACTCGTTTCCTCTTTCCTGGCACACGTCAAGGTGCGCTGTGCTTCTGCGGCAGCGCTCCAGCGTGCGCCTATGGTCAATGCCCCGGGCAGGTTGAACGGTTATCGGGTCGGGCCTGATTCTGAGCATGGGTATCGAGTATCCATGCGCCCGGCCGCGTCCCGTCTGTTCGCCTGTTCCAGGCTACCCGACCCGCCGGATACGGCCTCGCCTGCCCGAGCACAGGGGGCGACTGTGGCGCTGCTGTCGGGCCAGCCGACTGAGTTATTGCAGCGGATCGCTGGTTATTTGTCTCCCGAAGACCGCCTGTTTTTGTCCCGGGCAGATCCTCGCAACATTGCGCCGGCAATCAGGGATGAGACTCGTATCGGGACATTTCTCAAGCAGGTGGACTGCATCGACACGCGTGAGCAATTTATGGCGCTGCTCATCCTTGACCCGGCTAGCCTGCATGCCGTCGGGTCTCTTCCCTCGGCGTTCCACGGCGAGGCCGTTGCGGCCCTCGCCACGAGGCTGCGTCATCAAGGAGCGTGGTTGTTCCGAAAAGGCGATGGCGCCGTCGATTTAATGTCGCTACGGACGCCTCTGTTGTGCACTATCCAGGCGCTGCCACTCGAGCAACAAGGTACGCCGCTGACTGCTCTCGCCCGCGATTTCGCGTATGTATTGCCCAGTGATGAGCACCTCGCCTACTTCAACGCTGTGTTGAAGTCTGTTCAGGCGTTACCGCCCGAACAACGGGACGCGCCGCTGGCTGCTCTCGCCCGCAATTTTGCAGATGCGTTGCCCGGTGACAAGTACCTCGCCTACTTCGACGTTTTGTTGAAGTCTGTTCAGGCGTTACCGCCCGAACAACGGGGCGCGACGCTAGCTGCTCTCGCCCGCCATCTCGGCCGGAATCGATTGTTGCATAACGAGTACGTTGCCCAGTTCGCCGTTCTGTTGCAATCTGTTCAGCCATTGCCGACCTGCCAACGGGGCGAGCTGTTGGCGGCCCTCTGTGATCAGTTCACACTTCTGTACAGCCAAGTCCCGCAGGACGTCCTCGTCGCGTACTTCACCGCGTTGCTCGACGGGACCACGAAATCGCCACCCGAGCAACAGGGTGAGCTACTGGGCACACTCGGCGACTCTATCGTTATATTTGATCCTGCTGAGCGCGGCGAGCGCTTCGCGGCTCTCTTAAACGCCATCGGAAAGTTGCCACCCGAACGACAAGGCGCGATGCTGACGAAGATCGTCAAATATCAGCAGCTCCGTCTGCTTCCCGACGCCGGGCATGTCGTACACTTCGAGGCCCTGCTCAACACAATCAGGGCGTTGCCGCCCGGGCAACAAGGCGAGCCACTGTTAGCGCTCGTAGGCGAACTCGAGATATTGTCCAACGACGGACATCTTCAGCTCTTCAAGCATTTTTCGAAAGCACTCGGAGTGCTGCCGCCCGGGCAGGCAGGCTGCCTGCTTCTGACCCTTGCAAGGCGGCTCTTCAGCCTCACCAGGGCCGAGCGCGTCGAGCACCTCACGCCTCTGTTCAATGCACTCAACGAATTGTCGCCTGAGCGGCGAGGAGTGCTGCTGGAAAGCGTCATCTCGTCAACCGCCCAATGGCCCTTTGAGTTTTCCGCGCACCTGCTGGACGTAGCCGAAACGTTGCCCCCCGCCCAACGACGCGCGCTGCTGGCTTTGCTCTCACAGGAACTCAGGAAAATTTCCGCGGGACAGTGCCTCGAGCACTTCACGCATCTGCAGGACGCACTCAGAAGATTACCGAATGATCAACAGGGCCCGCTGTTTGAAAGCCTCGTTCACGCACTCGCTCTACACCGCGATGCGGAGGTGCGTCGCGAACTCCTCACGCGCCTGCTGGATACGCTCGCAATGTTGCCCCCCGGGCGGGGCGTGCTGGTGAGCGCCTATTGGGACTACCAGCACCTCGCCAACATGGATCTGAAGGCGTTGCCGGTCAGGCAACAAAACACGTTACTAACCATTCTCGTCCGTCAGCTCAAGCACTTCCCCGAAGCCACGCGCCGTAAGGCTTTCAAAGATCTGCTGGAGGCGCTCAAGACGTTGCCGCCCGACCAGCAGAGCGGGCCGCTGGCTGCCCTTGCCTATGAGCTCGATCTACTACCGGAAGCGAAGCGCTTCGCTTCCTTCAAGCGTCTGTTGGCTGCGGTCATGGCGTTGCCGCCCGACCAGCAAGGCAAGCCGCTGACTGCCCTCGCCGACATGACTGATTGGCTACAAGGGGCCGAATGCATTGCGTCCTTCAACCGTCTGGTATCGGCCTGCGCGCCATTGCCGCCCGACGAGCGAGCTGCACTGCTAACCGCACTCGCCGGCCAGCTTCGCAGATTTCCGGGTGATACGTTTGGCACCGCTTTCACTGGCCTGCTGACCGGGATCAGACAGTTGCCCCGTGAGCATCGAAGAGGACTGCGGAGCACGCTCCTCAACAACATCGAGGTTCCCGCGACCTTTGCCAGCCTTGGAAAAGTCATTGTCTGGCTGCGCATCTGGTTTGCCACGCGGTAAAGCTTCCGCAAGGGTACTGTCAGGTTGTTAGGTTGGGGTGCGAATATCAGTGTAAGCGCTCGACACGTACCGTCTGTTCATGAGGGCGCGGCACGGACAATCACGCCGGATCAACTGCGTATTCAGGAACTCGAGGCGCGTATCGAACGCCTCGAGCGTGAGAAGGCCATTTTAAAAAACATCCCCAAGGGGCGCGCCCCTGCCCGAAATGCAGAAACTCTCGTCGGGGGTACTACACTGAGTGCCGTCGAAGGGAGCGGCCGTTGGCTTTTTGGTGAGACATCCCGTTAAAAAACGTGGTCCAGGGACTGATGCGGACTCAGCATTGGTGACGCCGCTAGGCGATCCCGTTCAGGAAGGTGATCAAATCCGCTGTCCCGCCCTTCGACCTAACCATTCTGATGGCGGAGGCGAATATGCCGGCAACGAGGCCTCGACGCGCCAGCGGTGCGGCGCAAATTTCTGTGGTTCATCCGCACGCGGCGGCGATCGACATCGGCGCGCAGTTTCATGTGGTCGCGGTTGGAGCCGAACGTGACGCCGAACCCGTGCGTTCGTTCCGCAGTTTCACGAAAGAACTTCACGAGCTTGCCGACTGGCTCAAGCAGGTCGGGATTCACACGGTGGCGATGGAGTCGACAGGCGTCTACTGGATTCCGGTGTTCGAGATCCTGGAGGCGCGCGGTTTCGAGGTGGTCCTCGTCAACGCCCGCGATGCGAAGAACGTGCCGGGGCGCAAGACCGATGTGAACGATGCACAATGGCTGCAGAAGCTGCACTCCTACGGGCTGCTGAGGGCGAGCTTCCGTCCGAGTCAAGATGTCGCGACGCTGCGCTCCTATCTGCGGCAGCGCGAGCGCCTGCTGGAATACGCAGCGTCCCACATCCAGCACATGCAGAAGGCGCTGACGCTGATGAACGTCCAGCTACATCAAGTGGTGGAGGACGTAACTGGTGCCACCGGCATGAAGATCATCCGTATGCGATCCGTTAACGACGTCCTTGTCTAGAAATCGCTTCACTCTGATGCTACGTGTCCACGTGGACAGCTGGTA
>NZ_QTQM01000076.1:0-12835 GCF_003854225.1 Burkholderia sp. Bp8986
GGTCGCCAGAGCGATGAGCTCAACGCGTACCCGGACGCCTTCAGGCAATCGTGGCTGTACACGGAGCTGTACCGCGCACGCAACTTCAAGCAGTGGATGGCGAAGGGTCTCTACCTCGGCACGCTGATGGTCGGGCTGGAACAGAGGGTGATGGGCGGCAACGTGCCGTGGACACTGCATCACAAGCATGCGGACCACGAGATGCTGAAGCCGGCATCGCAATGCACGCCGATCGAGTACCCGAAGCCGGACGGCAAGCTGACGTTCGACCGGTTGTCGTCGGTGTTCATCTCGAATACGAACCACGAGGAACACCAGCCGGCGCACCTGACGCTGAAGGATGCGGGCGTGCCGGTGAGCGTGAACCTGCGCACGTATGCGGGCCCGGAAGCGCGCTTCTGTCCGGCCGGCGTCTACGAGTTCGTCAAGAACGACAGCAACGAAGATCGCTTGCAGATCAACGCGCAGAACTGCGTGCACTGCAAGACCTGCGACATCAAGGACCCGACGCAGAACATCGTGTGGGTCACGCCGGAAGGCGGCGGCGGGCCGAATTATCCGAACATGTAACGCAACGCAGCCCCGCGCCCGCGGGCGCGAACGAACCGGAGTGAGACGATGAGCAATGCAGCGAAGGAAGTCGTGGTGGTGAGCGGTGTCCGTACCGCGATCGGCGATTTCGGCGGGAGCCTGAAGGATTTCTCGCCGACCGATCTCGGCGCGAAGGTCGTGAGCGAAGTGCTGTCGCGCGCGAACGTGCCGGGCGATGCGGTCGGGCATGTCGTGTTCGGCCACGTCGTGAACACCGAGCCGAAGGACATGTATCTCGCGCGCGTCGCGGCGATCAACGGCGGCGTCGCGCAGCACACGCCGGCGCTCACCGTGAACCGCCTGTGCGGCTCCGGCCTGCAGGCGATCGTGTCGGCCGCGCAGACGATCATGCTCGGCGACGCCGACGTCGCGATCGGCGGCGGCTCGGAGAACATGAGCCGCGCGCCGTACACGGTGCCGGCCGCGCGCTTCGGCCAGCGCATGGGCGACGCAAAGCTCGTCGACATGATGCTCGGCGCGCTGCACGACCCGTTCCAGACGATCCACATGGGCGTGACCGCAGAGAACGTCGCCAAAAAGTACGGCATTTCGCGTGATGCGCAGGATGCGCTCGCGCTCGAATCGCATCGTCGCGCGGCGCGCGCGATCGCCGAAGGCCGCTTCAAGGACCAGATCCTGCCGATCTCGATCCGCACGAAGAAGGGCGAGGTCGCGTTCGACACCGACGAGCACGTGCGTCACGACGCCGGCCCGGACGACTTCACGAAGCTGAAGCCGGTGTTCGTGAAGGAGGACGGCACGGTGACCGCCGGTAATGCGTCGGGGATCAACGATGCGGCCGCCGCGGTGCTGATGATGAGCGCGGATGCCGCGCGCGCGCAGGGCGTGAAGCCGCTCGCGCGTCTCGTCGCGTACGCGCACGCGGGCGTCGATCCGGCGTACATGGGCATCGGCCCGGTGCCGGCCACGCAGAAGGCGCTCGAGCGCGCGGGCCTGAAGATCACCGATCTCGACGTGATCGAGGCGAACGAGGCGTTCGCCGCGCAGGCGTGCGCGGTCACGCAGGAGCTTGGTCTCGATCCGGCCAAGGTCAACCCGAACGGCTCGGGCATTTCGCTCGGTCACCCGATCGGCGCGACCGGCGCATTGATCACGGTCAAGGCGCTGTACGAGCTGAAGCGCATCGGCGGGCGTTACGCGCTCGTGACGATGTGTATCGGCGGCGGCCAGGGGATTGCGGCGATCTTCGAGAACATCTGATAATCGACCGCTCAGCACCCGAATACACAGGAATCGTCATGGCAATCGAAACCGTCGGCGTCGTGGGCGCCGGAACCATGGGCAACGGCATCGCGCAAACCGCGGCCGTTGCAGGACTCAACGTCGTGATGATCGACGTCAGCGACGCGGCACTCGAGAAGGGCGTCGCCGCGCTGAAGGGCAGCCTCGAGCGGCTCGTGTCGAAGGACAAGCTCGACGCCGGCGCACGCGACGCCGCGCTCGCGCGCATCACGACGTCGACCGACTACGCGAAGCTCGCCGCGGTCGACATCGTGATCGAAGCCGCGACCGAGAACGTCGAGCTGAAGAGCCGCATCCTGAAGCAGATCGAGTCGGTCGCGCGGCCCGACACGATCATCGCGACCAACACGTCGTCGATCTCGATCACGTCGCTCGCGGCGCTGCTCGCCGATCCGTCGCGCTTCGTCGGCATGCACTTCTTCAACCCGGTGCCGCTGATGCCGCTCGTCGAGATCATCCGCGGGCTGCAGACGAGCGACGCGACCGCGTCGGCGGTGCGCGCGCTGACCGAGCGTTTCGACAAGTCGCCGATCGGCGTGCGCAACGCGCCGGGCTTCGTCGTGAACCGGATCCTCGTGCCGATGATCAACGAAGCGTTCTTCGTGCTGGCCGAAGGCATCGCGTCGGCCGAGGAGATCGACGCGGGGATGAAGCTCGGCGCGAACCATCCGATCGGGCCGCTCGCGCTGGCCGACCTCGTCGGGCTCGACGTGTGTCTCGCGGTGATGGACGTGTTCCTGAAGGACTTCGGCGACACGAAGTACCGTGCGTGCCCGCTGCTGCGCGAGATGGTGTCGGCAGGGCGGCTGGGGCGCAAGACGGGGCGTGGGGTGTACGACTACAGCAAGTAAGCGGCGCATCAGTGCCTCTTCGCGCGGCCGCCTTCGGGCGGCCGCGTGCTTTTGGCGGTGCGCTTGTGCGTCGAGCACCGCGAGATCCCGGGATCCCGGGGCAGGGTACGTTTGAACATCACGAGCTTTACGACAAGCACCCCGTCGAAATCGCGCACGCAAGCACCCGGGACCCGGCGTACGCGCCGCGCGTGTTCTTTCCGATCCCCGAGGCTTACGTCGACCGGTTCTCGCGCTGGTACGGCGCGCGGTTGAGCGCGCACGGGATCTGATGGAGGCGAGACGCGTCGGGAGGGCGATTTCGGATCCTTTCTCAGCGGTGTGCGATGCGGGCCCGATTGACGTTGACTTCTCCTGGCCCATCGGTCCGCTCGGCTGACCGGTCCCAGCTCGCGGGATTTCAGAATTGAAACTTCGATTCCATATCTGAGCCGGTACGAGGCCGGCCTGCGCGCCCGAGCCCCGTCCATCAACGCCGCCCGTTCGATATTCGATGTGGCCTGCTTTTTGCCTTTACGAGACGACATGTTCGATGTCCTCTCGTCCGACCGTTCTTTCCTGACGAAACGAACCGCACAGTTCGAGGCGACCCGCTTTTCAATCGTAAGGTGAATGCAATGACTGGCTACGGCAAACGAAACACGGTTTCCGGGAACGATGCGCGTCGCGTTGCGCGCGAACGCGCGGTGGAAGCAGATCGATCCGCGCCGACGCGCGAATCGTCCGGTGAACGCCGCCGCGATACGAACTGGGCGTGGGCAAAGGGAACGGCCGGCTACGACTGGATGGATCACGCACCGCTGTTCGATCACCGCGATTGATCCTGTCGCGAGCGCGGTTCATGCCACGGGCTCGCCCTGGTTCGATCGACGAGCGGACCGGCCGGCGAGCCGGACCCTGATTTCCGGTTGGTCGGCTGGATGCTATTCGTCGTCGCGATGTCGATAGCGATCATCCGGCGATCTGGCGAACATGTCGACTGGCGCAAGCCGCGACGATGCACCGCGAATGACCGACGCGACGATCCGCACGCCGCCCAATGAAGCAGGCGGGCGGAGCACGGCGCGTCGGCGAACTCAATTCAACCATTCACTATCCATGGCCGCCGTGACGCCTACCCCCATCCAGTCCATCCTGATCGCGAACCGCTCGGAAATCTCGATCCGCGTGATGCGTGCCGCCGCCGAACTGAACATGCGTACGGTGGCGGTGTATTCGAAGGAAGACCGCCTCGCGCTGCATCGCTTCAAGGCGGACGAGAGCTACCTGATCGGCGAAGGCAAGAAGCCGCTCGCCGCGTATCTCGACATCGACGACATCCTGCGTGTCGCGCGGCAGGCTAAGGTCGACGCGATCCATCCCGGCTACGGCTTCCTGTCGGAGAACCCCGATTTCGCGCAGGCCGTGATCGACGCCGGCATCCGCTGGATCGGCCCGTCGCCGGACGTGATGCGCACGCTCGGCAACAAGGTGGCCGCGCGCAATGCGGCGATCGCCGCCGGCGTGCCCGTGATGCCCGCGACCGCGCCGCTGCCGGACGATCTCGACGCATGCCGCGCGCTGGCCGCGGAAGTCGGCTATCCGCTGATGCTGAAGGCGAGCTGGGGCGGCGGCGGGCGCGGCATGCGCGTACTGGAAAGCGATCAGGACCTCGAAACACTGCTGCCTGTCGCTCGCCGCGAGGCGCTGGCCGCGTTCGGCAACGACGAGGTGTATGTCGAGAAGCTCGTGCGCAATGCGCGGCACGTCGAGGTGCAGGTGCTCGGCGACCTGCACGGCACGGTCGTGCACCTGTACGAGCGCGACTGCACGGTGCAGCGGCGCAACCAGAAGGTGGTCGAGCGCGCGCCGGCGCCGTATCTCGACGACGCGGGCCGGCAGGCGCTGTGCGAATCGGCGCTGCGCTTGATGCGCGCGGTTGGTTATACGCATGCAGGCACCGTCGAATTCCTGATGGACGCCGACACCGGCCAGTTCTATTTCATCGAGGTGAACCCGCGTATCCAGGTCGAGCATACGGTGACCGAGATGATCACCGGCATCGACATCGTGAAGGCGCAGATCCGCATCACCGAAGGCGGCCGGATCGGCCTCGCGGAGGACGCGACGGACGGCGAGGGTGCGCTCGTCGCGCGCGCGGCCGGCGTGCCGGAGCAGCAGGCGATTCCGCTGAATGGCAACGCGTTGCAATGCCGGATCACGACCGAGGACCCGGAGAACGACTTCCTGCCCGACTACGGGCGGCTCACGGCCTATCGCAGCGCGGCGGGCTTCGGTGTGCGGCTCGACGCCGGCACTGCCTATGGCGGCGCGGTGATCACGCCGTACTACGACTCGCTGCTGGTCAAGGTGACGACCTGGGCGCCGACGGCCGCCGAATCGATCCACCGGATGGATCGCGCGCTGCGCGAGTTCCGGATTCGCGGCGTCACGTCGAACCTGCAGTTCCTCGAGAACGTGATCAATCACCCGGCCTTCATCGCGGGCGACGTGACGACGCGCTTCATCGACAGGACGCCGGAGCTGCTCGCATTCGCGAAGCGCGGCGATCGCGCGACGAAGCTGCTGCGCTATCTCGGCGAGCTGAACGTGAACGGCAACGCCGAGATGAGCGGCCGCACGCTGCCGGCATTGCCGCTGCCGAAACCCGTGTTGCCGAAGGTCGATACGGCGGTGGCGATTCCGGCCGGCACGCGCGATCGACTGCGCGAGCTCGGCCCCGAGAAGTTCGCGCGCTGGATGCTCGACCAGAAGCAGGTGCTGCTGACCGACACGACGATGCGCGATGCGCACCAGTCGCTGTTCGCGACGCGCATGCGCACGGCCGACATGCTGCCGATCGCGCCGTTCTACGCACGCGAGCTGTCGCAGCTGTTCTCGCTCGAATGCTGGGGCGGCGCGACCTTCGACGTCGCGCTGCGCTTCCTGAAGGAAGATCCGTGGGAGCGGCTCGCGCTGCTGCGCGAGCGCGTGCCGAACATCCTGTTCCAGATGCTGCTGCGCGGCTCGAACGCGGTCGGCTACACGAACTACGCGGACAACGTCGTGCGCTTCTTCGTGCAGCAGGCCGCGAGCGCGGGCGTCGACGTGTTCCGCGTGTTCGATTCGCTGAACTGGGTGCGCAACATGCGCGTGGCGATCGATGCGGTCGGCGAGAGCGGGATGCTGTGCGAAGGCGCGATCTGCTACACCGGCGACCTGTTCGACACGTCGCGCTCTAAATACGACCTCAAGTATTACGTCGGCATCGCGCGCGAGCTGCAGCGGGCCGGCGTGCACGTGCTCGGCATCAAGGACATGGCCGGCATCTGCCGCCCGCAGGCGGTCGCGACACTCGTGAAGGCGCTCAAGGAAGAAACCGGGCTGCCGGTGCATTTCCATACGCACGACACGAGCGGGATCGCCGCGGCGTCGGTGCTCGCGGCGGTCGGTGCGGGCTGCGACGCGGTGGACGGCGCGCTCGACGCGATGAGCGGGCTCACGTCGCAGCCGAACCTGTCGAGTATCGCGGCGGCGCTGGCCGGCAGCGAACGCGATTCCGGGCTGGATCAGGACCGCCTGCACGAAGCGTCGATGTACTGGGAAGGCGTGCGCCGTTATTACGCGCCGTTCGAATCGGAGATTCGCGCGGGCACGGCCGACGTCTACCGTCACGAGATGCCCGGCGGCCAGTACACGAACCTGCGCGAGCAGGCGCGCTCGCTCGGCATCGATCATCGCTGGACCGAGGTGTCGCGTGCGTATGCGGACGTCAATCGCCTGTTCGGCGACATCGTGAAGGTCACGCCGACGTCGAAGGTGGTCGGCGACATGGCGCTGATGATGGTCGCGAACGACCTCGGCGTGGACGACGTGCGCAATCCGGACAAGGACATCGCGTTCCCCGAGTCGGTCGTGTCGCTGTTCAAGGGCGAGCTGGGTTTCCCGCCCGACGGCTTCCCGGCGGACCTGTCGCGCAAGGTGCTCAAGAGCGAACCGCCGGCGCCGTATCGTCCCGGCGACCAGCTTGCGCCGGTCGACTTCGACGCGGCACGCAAGCAGGCCGAGACCGCGTGCGAACGCCCGCTGGACGACCGGCAGCTCGCGTCCTACCTGATGTATCCGAAGCAGACGGTCGACTATTACGCGCACGTTTGCGCCTACAGCGACACGTCGGTCGTGCCGACGCCGGCGTTCCTGTACGGGCTGCAGCCGCAGGAAGAAGTGGCGATCGACATCGAGCCGGGCAAGACGCTGCTCGTGTCGCTGCAGGGCCAGCACGCCGACGCGCAGGACGGCATCGTGAAGGTGCTGTTCGAACTGAACGGCCAGTCGCGTTCCGCGCTGGTCGAGCAGAAGAGCGTCGTGCAGGCGGGCAAGGAGCGTCATGGCCTGCAGCGTGCCGATCCGGCCAATCCGCTGCATGTCGCCGCGCCGATGCCGGGCTCGGTGGTCACGGTCGCCGTGCAGCCGGGGCAGCGTGTGTCGGCCGGCACGACGCTGATCGCGCTCGAGGCGATGAAGATGGAAACGCACATCGCGGCGGAGCGCGACTGCGAGATCGCGGCCGTGCATGTGAAGCCGGGCGAGCGAGTCGCGGCGAAGGATCTGCTGATCGAGCTGAAAGACCCGGCGCAATGACGGTTGCCGCGCCCGGTCGTATTCGCGAAGCCGATCGGGTGCAGCCGCGAGGATCGCGAACCGTTCGGCCAGATGCGCGAGCGTGCGATGGAAGCGCTGCGGTTCCCCCACCACGCGCGCTCGACGCATGGATGGCGGCGTGTCGCGCGCGCGTCCGGCGTCGCAGGTCGTTGCGTCTAGACGTTGATGACGCCGCGTCCGAGCTCGACCACGCGACCGCCGACGCTGATTTCACCGTTCGAGCTGACCGACAACCGCAGCAGGCAAGGCCGGCCGACGGCTTCGCCCTGTTCGACCTCAAACGCGGCGGGCAGCGCGTGATGGGCCGCAAGCAGCCAGCCGCCGAGATTCGCGCAGGCCGACCCCGTGCCCGGGTCTTCGAAAATCCCGCCGCCCTGTTTCGCAAAGAAATAGCGGGAGACCACTTTCCCGGGACGATGCGGGTCGAACGCGAACACATAGGCGGTCTTTCGACCGAGGCTGCTGGTCGGCCAGATATCGAGGAGGGCGCTATCGGGCCGGGCGCGGCGCACGGCGGCGGGGTTCTTGACGGCGACCAGCAGTTGGTCCGCGCCGGTGTCGACCCAAAGCGGCGGCGCGAGAAAATCGTCCGTCGTCAGTCCCAGCATGGCCGCCGTATCGGTATCGGGCAACGCGCAAGGCGCCGTTTTCGGCATGCCCGCGTGCGGGGCGGTGAACGTCCACACGTCGTCGCCGGCTTTGACGTCGACCACGCCGGCCTTGAATTCGAGTGCGAGTGTGTCGCCTGCCTTCAGCAGGTCGCGCACGACATGCGCGGTACCGAGCGTCGGGTGGCCCGCGAACGCCATTTCATGGCCGGGCGTGAAGATGCGCACGCGGGCATGCGCATGCGCCGACGGCAGCACGAACGTCGTTTCCGACAGGTTGAATTGCACGGCCAGTGCCTGCATGGTCGCGTCGTCCATGCCGCGCGCATCTTCGAACACACATAGCGGATTGCCGCCGAAGGTGGATTCGGCGAATACATTGAGCAGGCGGAACGCGTACTGGGTCATCTCGATCTCGTGTGAGAGGGGCGTGCTGGTCGGGGCGCGCGAGCATCGCCCGGATGTCGGGATGCTTCGGCACGATCCTGCATTCTGCCGGACCGAGCGCATCGATCGATGCGCGGTCGCTCGGCATTTCAATTTTCGTGCATCATCAGGGTTCTCCGCTTCGGCCCGGCCACGCGAATTTTCGCAACGATCGCGCCAATTTTTTCGCCGGAGCAGACGGCCGCCTGCGAATCCGGAACCGTCCGGTTCAAACACAACGACGCCGTGCCCATGCAACACAGGTCGGGTTCAGTGTCGCTCAACGCTTGCAGCATCCTGCATGCAGGAGGAAGACATGGCATCCGACGGAAGCCACCTGAAAACCGGGGGTGGACTCGCGAACGCATCGGCGGGCACCGCTTCGCCGCAAACCATGCTGGACGCGCTCGCACGCGGCGTGGAACACCTGCTGATCCCGGCCGACACGCCGTGGCCCACGGCGCAGCTCTACCTCGCGGACAACGACCGACCGTGGAAATTCTCCGCTGTCCTGGTCGCGATCGTCGCGCGGCGCGAGCCGACGATCCTGCTGACCAAGCGATCGTCGGGGCTCAGCGAATACTCGTCGCACGTGAGTTTCCCCGGCGGACGTCCGGCGGAATCGGACACCAGCATCGGCGCGACTGCGCTGCGCGAGGCGTTCGAGGAAATCGGCCTCGCGCCCGATGCGGTGCGGATGATCGGAAGCCTGCCGATTCATAAAACGAGAAAGCGCAATCACGCCATTTTTCCCGTGATCGGCTTCGTGTCGGAAACAGCCGCATGGGAAGCCGCACCCGCTGAAGTCGAGGCGATTTTCGAGTTTCCGTTTTCGACGCTGCTGAATCCCGATCTGCCGCGGCAATACGGCGACGGCGAACGCGCCGGCGCCTGGTACTGGGCGGATCAGACGCAGGACATCTGGGGCGTGACCGCGTTCATCCTGAAATCGCTGGCGGGTCTGGTGCGCGATGCCGCGGGCGGAGAGTATGCACGTACCGACTAGCTTCACGCACGGGGCCTCGGGCCCGCCGAGTCACGCGTGCCGCTCGCGGCGCGTCGCTCAGTGTGACGACACGAACACCGCATCCTCGAACGCCGCCGGAATCGCGAACTGCGCACGCATGCGCTTCGTCTCCTGCGCGGGCGTGAGCCCGAACAGCCGCTTGAATTCCCGGCTGAACTGCGACGGGCTCGCATAACCGACCGCATGGCCGGCCGCCTCTGCGGTCAGGTCCTGGCGCACCATCAGCAAGCGCGCCTGATGCAACCGCGTCGACTTCAGGTACTGCATCGGCGACACCTGCGTGATCGCCTTGAAGTGGCTATGGAAGCTCGGCACGCTCATGCCGGCTTCCGCGGCCAGTTGCGCGACGTCGAGCGATTGCGCGTAGTCGGCGTGGATCAGGCGCAGCGAACGGCCGATCCGGCCGAACTGTCCGCGCATCGCCAGCGCGTTGCGCATGGCGCTGCCCTGCGCGCCGGTGAGCACGCGGAAATACAGTTCGCGCAGCAACCCGCGACCGAGCACCGCCGCTTCGAGCGGCCGGTGCAGCGCTTCGACGAAACGCAGCACGGTCGCCTGCATCGCGTCGTCCATCGGCGTCGACATCATGCTTCTCGGCGCCTGCACGGGTTCGGCGATCCCTTCGCGGTCGATCTGCGCGGCCAGTTCGGCGGCCATCGGGAAATCGAGGTGCAGATACAGCGCGAGCAGCGGGTGCGCCGCCGTTGCGTCGGTTTCCATGCTGAACGGGACGGGCACCGAGACGGCCAGGTAGTGGGCCTCGTCGTACAGGTAGCGTTCGCCGCCGAAATAGCCGCGCTTGCTGCCCTGGCAGACGATCACGATGCCCGGGTCGTACAGCACCGGCGTGCGCGACAGCGCGCGGTTCGAGCGCAGGATGCGCACGCTCGGCAGTGCGGTCAGGTTGTAGCCTTCGTCCGGCGCCAATGCATGCAGCAACGCGATCAGGTGTTGGCGGCTGCGCGCGGGCAGCTGCGGCGATCGGGACGAAGAGGGCGCGGTGCTCATAGTTTTATGCAAGAAAATCAGCGGAACCGGGCTTAGGTTACGTGGATCGTCAGACTAGTATGCATGCTTCGATCGACATTCGGGAGAAGCTCACATGGCATCCGGCACTATCATGCTCATCACCGGCGTCAGCAGCGGCTTCGGCCGCGCGCTCGCACAAGCGGCGCTGGCCGCGGGTCATACGGTGGTCGGCACCGTGAGAAGCGAAGCGGCGAAGCGGGCGTTCGAAGCGCTGTCCCCGCATGCGGCCATCGGGCGCGTGCTCGACGTGACCGACTTCGAGCGCATCGACGGCGTCGTCGCGGAGATCGAGTCGAGCGTCGGGCCCGTCGACGTGCTGGTGAACAACGCCGGTTACGGGCACGAAGGCATCATGGAGGAGTCGCCGCTGTCGGAGATGCGCCGACAGTTCGACGTGAACGTATTCGGCGCCGTCGCGATGATGAAGGCCGTCGTGCCGTTCATGCGCGCACGCCGGCGCGGCCGCATCCTGAACATGACGTCGATGGGCGGCCACATCACGATGCCCGGCATTGCCTATTACTGCGGCAGCAAGTTCGCGCTGGAAGGGATTTCCGACACGCTCGGCAAGGAGCTCGAGCCGTTCGGCATCGCGGTGACCGCCGTGGCGCCGGGCTCGTTCCGCACCGACTGGGCCGGCCGCTCGATGACGCGCACGCCGCGCTCGATCGCCGATTACGACGCGCTCTTCGAGCCGATCCGTCACGCGCGCGAGGAGAACAGCGGCCGTCAGTTGGGCGATCCCGCGAAGGCCGCGCGTGCCATGCTCGCGGTCATCGAGGCGGACCATCCGCCGGCCCATCTGTTGCTCGGCAGCGATGCGCTTCGGCTCGTGCGCGCCAAATGGTCGGCGCTGGAAGACGACATGCGCGCGTGGGAGGCGGTGACCGTGTCGACGGACGGTTGAGGCACGAGGGTCGGGGCGTGCGAAATCGCTCGGTTAGTTGCGTTGAATGGTCAAGTCTCGGGATGCGAGCACGCCGCTGCGAGGTTGTGCCCGTCCGGACCGGTGACGAACGCGGCATGGTAGTTCGCGCACACATCGTCGTTGCCCGCGGAGAACCGATACACGGCGGTATGCAATTGGCTTCATGACACGGTCGCGGTTTTCCGCTACAACACTCAGGTGCCGCATCGACCGGCGCGGTGTGCCGCCGCGCCGCAGTTCGACACCGACATCCGCCCGGGTGGCCGGCCGGCACGTGACGTTCACCTACCCCAAAGGAGCCTGAAGCCATGCCTTACATCACCACGAAGGACAGCGTCGACATCTTCTACAAGGACTGGGGCCCGAAGGATGCGCAGCCGATCATGTTCCACCACGGCTGGCCGCTGTCTTCCGACGACTGGGATGCCCAGCTGCTGTTCTTCGTTCAGAAGGGCTATCGCGTGGTCGCGCACGATCGTCGCGGCCACGGCCGGTCGGCGCAGGTTTCCGACGGCCACGACATGGATCACTACGCGGCGGACGCGTTCGCGGTGGCCGAAGCGCTCGACCTGCGCAACGCGGTCCATATCGGCCACTCGACCGGCGGCGGCGAAGTCGCGCGCTACGTGGCCCGCCACGGCGAGCCGGCAGGCCGCGTCGCGAAGGCGGTGCTGGTCAGCGCGGTGCCGCCGCTGATGCTGAAGACCGACGCGAACCCGGAAGGCCTGCCGCTCGAGGTCTTCGACGGCTTCCGCAAGGCGCTTGCCGACAATCGCGCGCAGTTCTTCCTCGACGTGCCGTCGGGCCCGTTCTACGGCTTCAACCGGCCGGGCGCGACGGTGCATCCGGGCGTGATCCAGAACTGGTGGCGCCAGGGCATGATCGGCAGCGCGAAGGCGCACTACGAAGGCATCAAGGCGTTCTCGGAAACGGACCAGACCGAAGACCTGCGGTCGATCTCGGTGCCGACGCTCGTGTTGCACGGCGAAGACGACCAGATCGTGCCGATTGCCGATTCGGCGCTGAAGTCGGTCAAGCTGCTGAAGAACGGCACGCTGAAGACGTATCCGGGCTATTCGCACGGGATGCTGACGATCAACGCCGATGTGCTGAACGCCGACCTGCTGGCCTTCGTCCAGTCGTAACGCTGGCGGCGCAAGCCCGTTCTCGCGGGCTGCGCCGCGCTGGCCGGTGATGCCGGCCAGCCTCCTTCCGCTTCGCCGGCGGGTTTGACCGGCTACGCGGAACGATGCTGCCGGCACGACACAGCGAAGTCGCCACGGCGCAGCGTAGCGTCCGGCTCGCTACCGTTCCCCCTCGATGTACCGCACGATTGCAGCCGCTGCCCGCTGCCCGCTGCCCGCTGCCCGCTGCCCGCTGCCCACCGCCCACCGCCCGCTGCCCCCCCCCCGCGCGCCCCCCCCCCCCCCCCCCCCCCCCCCCGCCCCGCCGCCGCCCCCCGCCCCCCGCC
>NZ_QTQM01000077.1:0-10569 GCF_003854225.1 Burkholderia sp. Bp8986
CCGACGCCGTGCGTGCGCGCAGCGTGTTGCCGCGCTCGCCGCTCACCGTGATCGCCGGCAGCGTCGTGCTGCCGGCCACACCGGCGTCGGGCGCCGGCGCGTCGCCTTGTGCCGCGGCGGCCTGCGCCGCGAAAAGCGTGATACCGAGACCGACGCCAAGCCCGGCCTTCGCGCGCCGCCGCCGTGCGGGCGACGCTGTTGTTCTATTCACCGTCATTGTTCTGGATGGAAAACTCGCCACTCGACCCTGTCGAAACCTTCGAAACGCTTTGCGCCGCTGCGAAGCGCGACCTCATGCAAGCACCCGCGACGGTCCTGCGGACGCCGGGCACGAACGTCGACACGACATTCATCAGACGAATCTGACGATCGGGCAGCATGCGTGCCGATCGATCGGGAAAGCGCAGGATGGGACATCGGATGACGGTGACGCGCCGGGCACCGACGCAGCCGTCGATCCTGGATCTCGAACATGTCGGGCGGCCGGCTGCGTCGCGCGGTCTTGTCATGCGGGGGACGCTTCGAACGCCCCGGTTGCGGGCGCCGGGCAGTTGCGTACGCCGTTCGTCGGAACGGCGGCATGCCCGTCGCGCGCGACATCGCGGCGTGGCGCGCATTTTACCCCGGGCGGGGCTGAAGGCCGTGGAATCGGGTGGAACGGGAGACGCGACCGGCGGGATGGGGGAAATACGCTTCGAATGGTGCGACAGCGGCGGCGATGCGATCGCGATGCGCATCGCGCGCGGCGACCTCGACAACCGGTGCAGTCACGCGCCGGTCGAACGAGCGAAAACCGGAGCGGGAATGACGGCCCGCTGCCGGTTCACCCAACGTTCAGAACCCCTGCATCGTCGCGGTCGGATCGACAACCAGATGCACGACGCCGTAGATGACCGCGCCGACCAGCAGCGCGAGCACAATCGCCACGAACGGCAGCAACGTATAGTTGACGTTCGCGAGATCGGCCGCGTGCGCCTTGCTGTTGCGTACGCCGAAGAAACTCCACAGGACCAGCTTGATCATGCCGAGCAGTTTCATGGTTGTGCTCCTTTCATCGAATCGGTTGACGCTATCGTCGATCCGGCCGGCATTCGAAAAAAGAAGCAGTTGCGCGTGCTTTTCGCGCAGCAGGCCGTCTGCGGCGGCGTGTCGCAGGGTCCATCAGCGGTCGAGCACGAGCGCCTCCGTGGTGCCCGTCGCGGGCCGCGCGACGCACAGCAGCGCACAGCCCGGTTCGACCGGCGCGTCGGGCGCTTGCACGTAATCGACCGCACCGGACAGCACGCGCGTCGCGCATGTGCCGCACGACCCCGACCGGCATTCGGACGGCACCGCCACGCCCCGGCCTTCGGCGAATTCGAGCAGCGTGCCGTCGGCGGGCGTCCATGCGGCGTCGCGTGCCGAGCGGCGGAACACGACCGGCACGCTTGCCGCCGGCGGCGCCCCGGCCGCGCGGGTCGCGCTGCGCACGACGCTCGACGGCCCGAACGCCTCGAAGCGGATACGCTCGTCCGGCACGTTCAGCGCTCGCAATCCGTCGTACATATCTCGCATGAACGCGGCGGGTCCGCACAGGTAGAAATCGTAGTCGTCGAACGGCAGGATGCGCTTCAGTTGCGCGATGTCGACACGGCCCGGTCGCGCCGCGCCGTCGCGCTGCGGCCGGCTGTCGAACCAGTGCAGCGATACGCGCGGGTCCGCGTCCGCGATGCGCGTCAGTTCCGCTGAAAACGGCCGCTCGGCCGTATCGCGCGCGCCGTGCACGAACACCACGCGACGCGACGGTGCGTCGTCGGCCAGCGCGCGGCGCAGCATCGCGATCATCGGCGTGATGCCGATGCCGGCCGACACCAGCACCGCCGGACGCGGGCTCGCGACGTCGAACGTGAAGCGGCCGCGCGGCATCTGCGCATCGAGCGTCATGCCGGCACGCGCGTGGTCGTGCAGCCAGGCCGACACGCGTCCTTCGCGCTTCACGGTGATCCGGTAATGCGATGCGCCGGGTGCATCGGACAGCGTGTAGCTGCGAATCGTCGGCACATCTTCGTCCGGAAGCGCGACGCGCAGCGTCAGATGCTGCCCGGCTTCGTAGGCCGGCAACGCGTCGCCGTCCGCCGCTTCGAAATGAAACGAGCGGATCGCGCGCGCTTCGTCGACGATCTTCGCGATGCGCAGCGGGCGCCAGCTGGAGGGGGACGAGGACACAGATGCAGGTGCGGATACCGCCGGCACACCAGCCCCCACCTTCCCCGCAAACTGCGGCGCCCGCTCAACCGCCGACCACCGAAACGGCAGCACACCCCGCGTGCGCCGCACTTCGCGCACGTGAAACCGCACGACCCGCTGCGCGCCGTCGAACGACGCGACGAGCGGCCCGTCCCACACGATTTCGGCCCGCGCAGCGACATACAGCAGGTCGCCGCTGTCGAAATCGACGAACAGCAGCCCCGCGCGCGGATCGTGCTGCAGGTTGCCGAGCGTATTGAAGAAGCGGTTGCCGCTGAAATCCGGCGTCGTCAGCGTGTGCGCGTCGTCGACGCGCACGAAGCCGGGCATGCCGCCGCGATGCGACACGTCCGCGCCGCGCGCGGCACCCGCATCCGCCGACGTATTCGCACTCGCGACGAAGAACGTATCGGCCTGCGCGAGCAACGCGCGATCCGCGTCGCTCAGCCGGCCCGACACGTCGGCCGCGATGGACACATCGCCTTCGCGCGGCACGAGCGTCGGCGTGCGGCCCTGAATGTACTTCGCACAGTTGCCGAAGCTCTGCTCGACCGCGATCGTCAGCGCGCCGCCGTCGACCGCGCGCACGACGCCGTTCACGCGATTGCGCCGGCGCGTGTCGAACTCGATCCCGAGCCCGCCGAGCGGCACGCCGGGCTGCCATGCTCCGGCCAGCGGATCGCCGGGCAGCGCGTCGCCGTCGATGCGCAGCGTGCGCGCGTCCGGCGTCGTCACGAAACCGGGCATCCCGACCCGCAGCGTCGCCCACGGCTGGCCGCCCGCATCGACGCCGCCGAGCACGAAGAACGGCAACTGCGCGAAGAACGTGCGGTGCTGGTCCGGCATGAAGCGCCGGATGCCGCGCCGGCCGGCCGCGTCCGCGGCCTGCGTCACGCCCGCGCGCTGCTGCACGGCCAGCTCGCCCGCATGAAACGGCGCAATATCCAGTTCCCAGCCCGGTACGGCGGCACTCGGCGCGGTCATCGTGTTCTCCCGGTGAAATCGCGGCTTCGCCGTCAGGCGGCGAGCAGGCCGGCGCGGGTCGGCGGCATCGCGACGAAGCCCGGCAGCGCCTCGACGCGCGCGAGCCACGCGCGCACATGCGGATACGGTTCGAGCGACACGCCGCCTTCCGGCGCGTGCGCGATGTACGTGTAGGCAGCGATGTCGGCGATCGTCGGTTGCGCGCCCGCGGCGAACGGCTTGCCGGCGAGTTCCTGGTCGATCACGGCAAGCACCTTCGCGGCCGTGCGCTTGGCCGCGTCATGATCGAGCGGCGCGCCGAACACGGTGACGAGCCGCGCGGCCGCCGGCCCCGTTGCGATGGGCCCGGCCGCGTACGACAGCCAGCGCTGCACGGTCGCCGCGCCGGGGGCATCGTCGGGCAGCCAGTGCGCGTCGCCGTAGCGCTTCGCGAGATACACGAGGATCGCGTTCGAATCGGCGAGCACGGTGCCGTCGTCGTCGATCACCGGCACCTGACCGAGCGGATTGAGCGTGAGGAACGCCGGTTCGCGCTGCGCGCCGGCCGCGAGGTCGACGTCGACGGTCTCGAACGGCAGCCCGAGGAGCGACAGGAACAGCCGGACGCGATGCGCGTGCCCGGACAGCGGGAACGAATAGACACGAACCGGACGGGCGGGCTTGCTGGCGGCTGGCATGGGAAAGCTCCTGGATCTCGCGCCGCCGGGAATCGGCGACGAACGGCCCCAGCGTAGCGCTCGCCGTTCGCGGCCAGAAGACGGATAATCGCTGAAACATTATCCGCTTCCATAGGACAATCGACGATGGCCGATCTGCGCGACGTGAACCTGAACCGGCTGGCGATCTTCGTCGCGGTGGTCGACGCCGGCTCGCTGACGGCCGCGGCCGAGCGGCTCGGCCTCGCGAAGACGGTCGTCAGCACGCACATGCAGCGCCTCGAATCCGAAGTCGGCGCGAACCTGCTGGTGCGCACCACGCGACGGCTGAGCGTGACCGATGCGGGGCGCGCGTTCTACGACGCGTGCCGCGACATCGTGCGCGCGACCGAAAGCGCGCTCGACGCGGTGTCGTCCGACTCCGGGCCGCTGCGCGGCACGCTGCGCGTGAGCGTGCCGATCGACTACGGCGCGCTGGTCGTCGCGCCGGCGATCGTCGCGCTGCGCGACGCGCATCCGCGGCTCGACGTCGAACTGATCGCGAACGACCGCATCGCCGATCTCGTCGCGGACAATCTCGACGTCGCGATCCGCATCGGCCGCCTCGCGGATTCGAACTATCGCGCGGTGCAGCTCGGCGAGTACGAGAAATGGCTGGTCGCGAGCCCCGCGTTCGTCGCGCGGCACGGGCTGCCGCGCGACCCGGACGCGCTCGCCGCGCTGCCGTTCGTGATGCTGTCGACGTTGTCGCGCCCGCATACGGTCGAACTCGACCACGCGCGCGGCGGCCATGCGTCGGTGCGTTGCGTCTCGCCGGTCGTGTCGAACACCGCGACGGCCTGCCGCGCGATCGCGCTCGCGGGCGGAGGCTTCGGGCTCCTGACGGATTTCTCGATCGCGGAGGACGTCGCGGCCGGCCGGCTCGTGCGGCTGCTGCCCGCGTGGCGCTCGGCACGGGCCGGGATCCATGCGGTGTATCCGTCGACGCGGTTGCCGTCGCCGAAGGTGCGCGCGTTCATCGACGCGATGAAGGCAAGGATCGCGGCAACGGCCGCCGCGCCGCGTGTGCGCGCGACACGGGTGCGACGCGCCGACGATTGAACAGGCAACCGCCTGTCACATGAACTTCACGTAGCGCCGCCTTTTGGCGGCCGCTTCGCGTTTCGAGTCTCTTCGGGTTCGTACGCAACGCGAATTCGTATTCCTGCGCGAAGGTCTTGCAGCTACGCGCGGCGTTCGCGCGACGGCGCACGACAGACACGCGCTCGCGCCGCCTACCCCGCTTCCCGCAACGTCCCCAGCAGCACCTTCCTGCAACTCGCGACCATCTGCGCCTCCGGGTCGCGATACCCGGTGAGCAGCCACGCCGCGCCGACGTTCGTCATCGCGCCGACCAGCGCGAGCCCGATGAGCCGCTGCTCGGTGCGCTCGGCGGGTGTCGCGGCCTCGCGGGCCGCGCCGATCGCCATGATCAGCTTGCCGAAGTCGAGCAGCATCCGCTGGTACGTCATGTCGGTATCGGCGCTCACGCCCATCACCTCGAGCAGCAGCACGCGCGCCGCGCATGGATCGCGCAGGAAGCCGAAGAACGCGGCGAGCCCCGCGTCGACGCTTTCGCGCAGATCGCCGCCGCGCTCGGCCACCGCGCGTGCGACCGCGTCGTGCAGCTGCTGCGCGTGATGCAGGTAGGTGCAGCGCAGCAGATCCTCGGTGCTGTCGAACGCCGCATAGAAATAACGGTCGTTGAGCTTCGCTTCCTGGCAGATCGACCGCACGGTCGCCTTGCGGAATCCGACCGTGCCGAACACGCGCGTCGCCGCGCGGATCAACGCATCGCGCCGCTCGGCGGCCCGCACCTCGGGCGCCACGCCGCCGTACGCCCGGCCCCGTTTTTCCGTTTCGAGTGCTTTCTCCATTTCGCTATTTGACATCAGGACACCCGAAAACTAAAGTGGTGACGAATAACACCACAATAGGCGCGCCGCCGATGCAGCGCAAGCGGAACGGGAGGAACGACGCATGAAGGGGTTTTCCGGCAAGGTCGCCGCGATCACGGGTGCCGGTTCGGGCATGGGCCGCAGCCTCGCGGTCGAGCTCGCGCGGCGCGGCTGCGAGGTCGCGCTCGCCGATGTCAACGATGTCGGGCTCGCCGCCACCGCGGCCGCGTGCGCGAAGCACGGCGTGCGCACGAGCACGCGGCGGCTCGACGTCGCCGACCGCGATGCGGTGTTCGCGTGGGCCGATTTCGTGCGCGCCGAACACGGCAAGGTCAACCTGGTCTTCAACAACGCGGGCGTGTCGCTGGCCGCGAGCGCCGAGACCGCGCGCATCGCCGATCTCGAATGGATCGTCGGCATCAACTTCTGGGGCGTCGTGCATGGCACGCAGGCGTTCCTGCCGCACCTGCGCGCGTCGGGCGACGGGCACGTGATCAACACGTCGAGCCTGTTCGGACTCGTCGCGATGCCGACGCAGAGCGCGTACAACGCGACCAAGTTCGCGGTGCGCGGCTTCACCGAGGCACTGCGGATGGAACTCGAACTCGACGGCGCGCCGGTCAGCGCGACCTGCGTGCATCCGGGCGGCGTCGCGACCAACATCGTCGACGCGAGCCGCGTCGATACCAGCATCCACGCGCTCACGGGCCAGGACGAAGCGACCCACCGCCGCCAGGCGAACCGCCTGATCAACGCGACGACGGCCGACGACGCCGCGCGGCAGATTCTCGCCGGCGTCGAGCGCAATGCGCGCCGCGTGCTGGTCGGCGCCGACGCGCGCCGCCTCGACAAGCTCGCGCGCCTGCTCGGCGCCGGCTACCAGCGGCTGGTGCTGCGCCACGTGCGCCGCGCCCGCGCACGCAATCTCGAGCGCACCCGTGCCCCCGCCGCGCGGCCGACCACACCGACCAAGGATCCCGCATGACCTCGACGACGACGACCGACCGGCGCGACGCGCCGTCCGCCTCCGGCGACGCTCGTGACCTCGACGTGCTGATCGTCGGCGCCGGCCTGTCCGGCATCGGCGCCGCCTATCACCTGAAAAAGCGCTGCCCGCATGCGAGCGTCGCGATCGTCGAGGCGCGCGACGCGATCGGCGGCACCTGGGACCTGTTCCGCTATCCCGGCGTCCGTTCGGATTCCGACATGTTCACGCTCGGCTACAGCTTCCGCCCGTGGCACAGCGACAAGGCGATCTCGGACGGCCAGACGATCCTCGACTATATCCGCGACACCGCGCGCGCGTACGGCATCGACAAGACGATCCGCTACGGCCAGAAAGTGGTCGCGGCCGACTGGGATTCGAACCGCGCGCGCTGGACGGTGCGCATCGAGCGCACGCGGGACGGCGCGCTCGACACGCTGGTCTACACGTGCCGCTTCCTCTACATGTGCAGCGGCTATTACGACTACGACGGTGGCTACCTGCCCGACTGGGCCGGCATGGAATCGTTCGAAGGCCGGATCGTGCATCCGCAGCAATGGCCGAAGGACCTGTCGTACGCGAACCGGCGCGTCGTCGTGATCGGCAGCGGCGCGACGGCCGTCACGCTGGTGCCGTCGATGGCGGCCGATGCGAAGCACGTGACGATGCTGCAGCGCTCGCCGACCTACATCGTGTCGCTGCCCGCCCGCGACAGGATCGCGAACGCGTTGCGCCGCGTGCTGCCGTCGCGGCTCGCGCACCGGCTCGTGCGCATGAAGAACGTACTGCTGACGATGTACCTGTACAACGTGTCGCGCCGCAAGCCCGAGCGGACGAAGCAGTTCATCATCCGCGCGGCCGGCAGGCAGCTCGGCCCCGATTTCGACGTCGCGAAGCACCTGACGCCGCGCTACATGCCGTGGGACCAGCGCGTGTGCCTCGTGCCGAACGGCGACCTGTTCAAGTCGATCCGCGCGGGCCGCGCATCGATCGTCACCGACGAGATCGAGCGCTTCACGCCGACCGGCCTGAAGCTGAAAAGCGGCCAGCAGCTCGTCGCGGACGTGATCGTCACCGCGACCGGGCTGAAGGTGAAGCTGCTCGGCGGCGCGCGCGTCACGGTCGACGGCCGCGCGGTCGATTTGCCGCAGACCGTGTCCTACAAAGGAATGATGTACAGCGACGTGCCGAACCTCGCGTCGTCGTTCGGTTACACGAACGCGTCGTGGACGCTGAAGGCCGAGCTGATCGCGCGCTACGTGTGCCGGCTGCTCAACCACATGCGCGCGAACGGCTACGACACCTGCGTGCCGCGGCTCGGCGCCGGTGACCTCGGCGACGTGCCGGCGGTGAACCTGAGCTCGGGCTACATCCAGCGCGCGGCCGGCATCCTGCCGAAGCAGGGGCACCGCAAGCCGTGGAAGTTCCACCAGAACTACGTGCTCGATCTCGCGTCGCTGAAGTTCAGCGGGCTCGCCGATTCGGCCATGCAGTTCGAACGCCGCGCGAAAGCCGGCCCGGCCGCCGCGCCGGTCGCCGAACCCGTACTCGAAACCCGTTGAGGCCGACATGAGCCATACGCTTCACCTGATCCAGAACGTGCTGCTCGGCGTCGTCGCGATGCTCGCCGCGCTCGCGCTGTTTTCCGGCTACGTCGCGCGTCGCGTGACGCGCGCGTTTCCGCCCGAAGGCCGCTTCGTCGACATCGGCGGCGACCACATCCACTACGTCGAGTACGGCAGCGGCCCGCCGCTCGTGTTCGTGCACGGGCTCGCCGGGCAGTGGCGCAATTTCGCGTACCTGCCGCTCACGCGGCTCGCGCAGCACCATCGCGTGATCCTCGTCGACCGGCCCGGCGCCGGCCGCTCGCTGCGCGGCGCCGGCTCGCAGGCGAACGTGTTCGCGCAGGCCCGCACGATCGCCGCGTTCATCGACGCGCTGAAGCTCGACCGGCCCGTGCTCGTCGGCCACTCGCTCGGCGGCGCGATCGCGCTCGCGGTCGGCCTCAACCATCCGGAGCGTGTAAGCCGGCTCGCGCTGATCGCGCCGCTGTCGCACGAGCAGACCGAACCGCCGGCCCCGTTCAAGCCGCTGATGCTGCCGTCGCCGCTGGTGCGCCGCTTCGTGTCGTGGACCTTCGCGATCCCGCTGACGATCCTGACCGGCCGCAAGGCCGTCGATCAGGTGTTCGCGCCGGAAGCCGTGCCGCGCGACTTCCCGGTGAAGGGCGGCGGGCTGCTCGGGCTGCGGCCGCACGTGTTCTACGCGACGGCGACCGACCTGCTGTCGGCCCCCGTCGACCTGCCCGCGATGGTGCACCGCTACGCGGACCTCGCGCTGCCGGTCGACGTGCTGTACGGCCGCGCCGATCCGATCCTGAACTGGCGCACGCACGGCGAAGCACTCGCGCAGAAGTCGGCACGCGTGAGGTTGAAGGTCGTCGAAGGCGGGCACATGCTGCCGGTCACGATTCCCGACGCAACGGCGGACTGGCTGCTCGAAGTCGCCGCCGCGCCGGTCGAGGCGCCGGCGCAGGGCGCGCACGTCGAGCATTGAGCGTCGGCGGGCCTGCCGGCCGCGCCGCGCGCGGGTCAGGCTTCGTCGTCGGGCAGCGACAGCCCGAGCTCCGCGATGACCTCGCGCGCGCTGCGGAACGCCTCGACCGCCGCCGGCGCGCCCGCGTAAAGCGCGCTGTGCAGCAGCACCTCGCGGATCTCGACGAGGCTCGCGCCGTTGTTGAGCGCGCCACGCACGTGGCCCTTCAGTTCCGTGCCGCGGCCGAGCGCCGCCAGCATCGCGCACGTACAGAGGCTGCGCGTCTTCAAGTCGATGCCGCCGCGCTGCCACGTGCTGCCCCACGCGTGCTCGTTCAGCCAGTTCTGCAGCGGACGCGAAAAACCGTCGAGGTCGCGCATCGCGCGCTCGACGAATGCCTCGCCCATGACTTCGGTGCGGCGCGCCTTGCCCTGTTTCCTGTCCTGTTCGCTCATGTCGTGTCCTGTCTGAAGTCTTGGCCGCTTCGGCGTCGCCTGCGGCCGGGTGGGTTCGCGTCATGTTCGCGGCGCGGGGGTGTTTCGTCAAAGAACGTGCCCTCGGGGCGCGGCCGGCTGCGTCACACGCGGAACACCGGGCCGAACGCTACGTAACATCCAGCCCGGCGTTACGGCACCTTACGGGAACATCACGGCGCGCACAGCGGCGCAACTGGCGCGCCCGTCCCGCGAAAGCCCCATTCCTCCGTTTAAATCGCGCCGATATTCCCGATTCCCGCAACAAAGCGCCGGCGCATTGCGCGGAAGATGTCATGGCGCGGAATTTGCAGTAATGGCCCGGACACAACTTCCAATGTCGAGGCCACCATGCACCATTACTTAAAGAAGACGACGGTATCGCTGGCCGTCCTGTCGCTGCTCTCGCTGTATGGCTGCGGTTCGGTCGACGGGCCGGTCACGCCGTCGATCAAGCCGAGCACGTCGGGGACGTCCGGGACTTCGGGGACATCCGGAACGTCCGGCGGCGGCTCGTCGGGTACGTCCGGCGGCGGTAGTTCGGGGACGTCGGGTTCGTCGGGGACTTCGGGTACGTCGGGCACCTCCGGTACGTCGGGCACCTCGGGCACTTCCGGCACGTCGGGCACCTCCGGTACGTCAGGCACTTCCGGTACGTCGGGCACCTCCGGTACGTCGGGCACCTCCGGTACGTCGGGCACTTCCGGTACGTCGGGCACCTCCGGTACGTCGGGCACCTCCGGTACGTCGGGCACTTCCGGCACCTCGGGCAC
>NZ_QTQM01000078.1:0-10241 GCF_003854225.1 Burkholderia sp. Bp8986
GCGTTGCCAGACATCGGCCTCTTGCCACGCCACCAGCCGCCGCCAGCACGCCGTGCCTGAGCCGCAGCCCATTTCTTGCGGCAGCAGATTCCAGGCGATGCCCGAGCGCAGCACGAATACGATGCCGGTCAACACCGCTCGGTCCGGCGTCGGCTTGCGCCCCGCGTATCGGCGGTTCCGTGGCGCCCGCTTCGGCAGTAGAGGTTCGATGAGTGACCACAGCTCGTCGTCTATCAGTTCTTTGGGCATCGCTTCCTGGCAGGCAAAACAAGAAAGTTAACACCCTCTCGAAAAAGTTGACAGACCTAATCCGTAATTTCGCAACAGCTTCTAATCGACGCTGAGTGTCCCGCTCCGGGTTTTGCTGAGGCTCCACTCTTGGCGGAATGGAGCCGTGCACAAGAAGCCAAGCGAGTTTTCCCCAGAAGTCCGAGGGCGCGCAGTCCCGTGGTATGCGAGCAGCGTGGTGAGCACTCGTCGTTGTCAACGGTAGTTGAATCGATTGCACAGGTGATCAGCTGTCCGCCGCAGACGCTGCTGAATTGGGTCAAACGCAACGAGGTCGATCGTGGGAAACGCGATGGTGTGAGTGCAGTCGAGCGTGAATGCATCAAGGGTCTGGGGTGCGAGGCCAAAGAACTACGCCGAACCGACGCGACTCTCAAGCTGGCTGAATGTCATTTGTCGTCCATGCGGAGCTCGACCGCCGTTTCAAGTTTCGAAGGCCTCCATTGAGCGGCGTCGTGACACCTTCGGGGTTGAGCTGATCTGCAAGGTCTCGCGGGGTTCCGTCGGGCATACTGATGTTATGCGGCACAACTTCGCGATTCGTCGAAGCGCAGGGATTGCCGAAACTCGATGAGCTTTTGCTGCCGCAGATCAGCGTGCTAGCAAGCCAACATCCAGGTCTATGGGGAGGCGAAGGTCTGGATACAGATGAACCGCGATGGCATTGCAGTGGCACGCTGCATAATCAGACGATTGATGAAGCTGCAGTGTTTGCGTGGTGTAGCTCTCTGTAAGCGGGTTCGCACAACGATTCCCGATGCGATCGCGTCACGCCCGCCGGACCGAGTGAGCCGATAGTTCAAGGACGATCGACCAAATCAGCTCCGGATGTCGGATTTTGTGTACGTTTCGGCCTCAGGGCTTGTTGAACATGGCATTTGTGATCGACGTGTTTGCCAACTCTATTATGGACTTGTGCGTCAACTCGTCAATGACCACAGACTTTGTCTGGATGCACTTGCATTCGGCGCAGGCCAGTGACTAGAGGAAAAGCACGGTGCGCAGTCACGCCAGAGCTGGCGCAAGCTGCATCTGGCGCTGGATGCCTGCATCGGCAGATCGTGGCGCGCACGCTGGCAGACGAGCGGGAAGACGGCGCGTCGCAGGTCGCGGTGCTGCCGACCAGGTTGATGACGAGATCACGCGGGCGATCGCGAGGGGGCGCGCGCCCTACCAGATGGTCGCGCAGTATGGTGACGGCATCTAGGTCATGATGCCGCAGCGCTCGACAGCGGTGGTCAGCTGCGAATTGAATTGGCCACCGGACGTGACCGCCATCGGATTTGGCCGCATACCTTGGTGGAGGCGGCCATGGGGTGTTCATGGCGTTGATCGGTGCACGACTGCGTGCCCCGTGACTTCGCGGCCCAGCAGAGCGAGTCCGCCATCGGCATGGCGGTGCTCGACAGCCTGCTGAGCGCCGCCTGTCCGACATCCGTCTGTCGCCAGCGGGCCGCAGCATAACGGGCGTTGGGTAAAGGGTATCGCGTAATCATCGCATACACCACGCAATCTGGAAGTGCAAGAACGCTGCCAGAATACGCGCTCCTCGTATGATTTATCACATAATTACCAGATTCATCAGGGAAGTTTGTTTCAAAAACGCAAACTGTGACCACAATCAGATGGGCGTATAATCAGTCGAAAAAGTCCGGCTGAGAGAGGGGGGCTTTCGATGTAATTTAATTTAGTGTGATGATTCCTGAGTTAATTTAATGTCAAGCTTTTCTTCGACTTTTTCAATGATTCCGCATCTCCTCCATTGTAAATACTTTATGTAGCATGTTTTGTATGGGGGCATATCTTTTGGAATATTTATCCATTTTTCTCGCTGAGTGAAAACCCAAATAATGGCATTTAGCAAGTCGCGTGGATTGCGACTCTCGTTTCCGAATCGACGATGAGATTCTTCAAATGGAAAGAGGTGGGCTACAAGATTCCACTCAGAATCGGTTAGTAGGTGATATCCCATATAAAAACCCATCCAAAAAACAAAGTCTGTGGGCGCGAAAGGTCGGGCTATATTATCGAGAATGCAGGCGCCTCTGCATTGAGGGGGAAGAAAAATTCAGAAGAATTTCTCAATGATGACCTGAATTTTTAGTTCATCATTCTCGGGTGATTTTTTCGCCAAAATTAACATGCGGCACATGACTTTAAAGTTTGAGAAATTATTATTGAGTAGCTGGTGTGTGTGGCGGAGGTATCGATTTTCACGATGAAAAATAGGTCCAGAAAATTCGGTTTGCTAAATTGTGTCGAAAAAGGATCGAGTCCATGAGTTGCAAGAATTTGAATAAGGTGTTTATTGTTTATTTTATAAATATTGATCTTTGATTGAAGTGCCCCAGTGAACTGAGCGCAATCCGTTTCGCGTGGTCACCACGTTCGTCGATCCGTGTTCTTGGGCAGAACCGTGTAGTGCACCTGCTTGGCGGATCAGATATGATGCGGCGTCATTCATTGCTTCTCGATAACGAGATCGATCACTCGAACAAGAGCTTTGCGAAGCCATCTACAGTGTATCTTTCGAAGATCTGTTACGAGCTTCTTTGTTCATATTTACCGCTTCCATGAACTCATCTGGCATTTCATCGTCGAAGTCGACGTGGCGCGACCTAGCTTGACGACGTTGTCGGCTATCTGATCCACCAGCGTCGGTCATTCATATAATTTAGTGTTTACCTGGCACATTCTTCCAAAATCTAATATTTCTCCTGTTTTTGTCTGCAAGATGGTGCCATGGCTCTTTCGTGGATTTGAGCCTTCCGCGCGATCCTTCCTAGTGCAAGTGAGCCGAGTGACGAAGTGAGGCTTGCTGCAGGTTGAGGATGATTGAATGATTGGGCTGCGGCGCCTTGGGCGCTAGCATATGTACCAACGTGGGGCGCTTTCAGAGGGCCGATCCTCGTCAATAAAGACGCTTCATTGTTGCTCGGCGGTGCGTATTTGGAGCGTGGCGCCATCTTGCGCTTTCACGTCAGCGTCGCGTTCCGGTTGGCTTGATGGCTCGCTCTGCGAGCTTTCGCGAGCTGAGCTCCGAGCGTACTCAGCAACCTCCGGATGTGCGCCTCGCGGTAATGCAGGGCAGCCACCAGATGGCCATCACGCAAGGTGCTTCCAGGTCGACTTTGTCGAGCAGGGCGCTCCACGTGAATGCGGTCTGTCGCGTGCCCCGATTGTCTTTGTTGCTTCGGTCGGCGATTTGCCTGCCAACATCGCACAAGTAGTGCGCATCTGCTTGCTGGTCGTGCGAAGTACCTTTCTGCAGCGGCTGCGTTGTCGCGTTGCTTCTTTGCACGGCATTGCGCTAAACAGGGGTCGCCAACACGATCGAAACGCATCGGAATCCGCAAAACAATGCTCTTTTTCGAAAGACGACTATCTCGCCTCTACTTATAGTTCGCAAGCACCATGAGCGCGAAAACGCTGCGCATCTCTTAAGGTCGGAATGCCCTGGATGGCATTCGATTGGTGCCAATACCGCGGGTTGAGGCCAACGCAATTTACGGCTTGTTTAATGGTGGTTTGATCTCGGCTAGATAAGGAGCGAAGAGCTGAGGCCGGTGGAAAGATGGCTTGTTGGGCCGATTCGCATTGCCAATGCCCTTGAGAACGAAGGAGGCGGCGGCTCGCCGAGCGAGCCCTCGGTGATGAAGGTGGCGGCGCAACAATTATCGAGGCGTTGCAGTCGACCGGAAGCGCTGAAGAGAATTAGGGTCATAGAATGGGTAAAACGATGGAAGGCTTGGCTACTGCTTTGGCGTGATGGTCAGCTAGGGTGATGTCGTTTGGAGTCTATTCGGCGCGTTGTTTGCGTCGGCCCGCGTATCGCGCTCATGCACTGGTGTTATAGGCATGAAGAGCGGTGCGAACGACGTCGACATGGACGGGAGTGGGTGATGGAATGGACGGCAATCGATGAGGCGAAAAGGTAGGCCATTACGGCGGCGGGTGATAGTCGACCTGAGGAAAGATCGGGGCGATGTTGGACGGTTTGCTGAAGAGTTTGGCGATCGAGCGAATGTGGACGCCATGTTCCAGCGCGCTAGGCATCCACTTGACATCGCAATAATTTGCTCTGCCATCGTAAGGTGTGCGACAAGATTCGACTAATGGCGCGGAGTGGTCGAATTAGATGAAACTGATGTAATTTCGAGGACTGATCCGCAGTTTTTGAACGTATGGATCTGGAGGATCTGTGCGCATGTAGCACACACAATGCGCCATCAAGGTTTGTGCGGCCTTTGTGTGATGCTGATTCAAAATCGTAGGTGATGGGTGGTTAGGGATTCGTTGAGGAGCGGGAGACGGGTATGGTTTTATGGAATTGGGGATAAGTTTATCGCGTATGCATTTTAATTATTTTGTTGAAATTCCCTCCCCCTAATGTCACCGCCAATCACAGCGTGTGTATTTGCAGTATCCATTTTTATGCGTGTCGAGTCGATTGCGAAGAAAGAGGGAGTTTCTGTAGATCCTCCTACTCGTTGGAGCAGGGTCGCGCAGCAATTGCCGCTTTAACGCGTGAGGAACCTGGAAATCGAAACACAAACAACGGGTGCTATAGTGGGCGAGCGCGGGTTAGGCGAGCCGTATCGAGCTTCAAGAATTCTAATCGTGGACGAGCATGACCTGGTGCGAGAGGGGTTCAAGGCAATCTTGCTGCGGTATGTGAATCTGGAGGTGATAGCTGATACAGGGGATGGCTACGAAGCCTTAAAGCTGTGTCGAACGCTGCATCCCGATCTGATCATGATGGAGTTGAGTCTTTCATCGCTGAGTGGCCTGGATGTGATTTCACTTGTCCGACGCCGCTTTCCAAAAATTCGTATTCTGGTGCTTTCGGGGCGATTGTACGAAGACGGTGCTGCCGCGGCAACAGATGCAGGGGCTGAGGGTTACATATTGAAGCAAAGTGGAATTGATACCCTTAAGTCTGCTTTGTCTACAGTTTTGAGCGGCCGATGTTACATCGATCCACAACTGAATTCAGACGAAATTTTGGCCCTTCGCCGGCAAGGTAAATTCGAACGGCGATGCGAGGTCCGCAATCGCTTGACCTTGCGCGAACGACAGATCCTGAAACTTATTGCTGAAGGTGAGCGCAACAAGGAGATTGCAGAGAAACTTGCCATCAGTAGGAAGACAGTAGAGTCGCACCGGGCGAATATGATGCAGAAGCTTGAGGCACATAGTGCCGTCGAGCTGGCGCAGTGGGCCCGTCGTTTGGGGTTGGTTTCCAGCTAGTCGGCGGAATAAGAATAATAGGTTTGTCGCGCGTCGTGATAAGGAAATGGCCACGCGATTACGCTTGGAAAGTGGCTTTGATTTCCAATTCTAAACACTGACTAGTGGTCGTATTGATGAACTGAAAATTGGATCCTTAAGAGGTGTTTAAGAAAGCCCCCGTGAGGTTGCTAACTTTCTCGGCGAGCCGTTAGCCTGAGATCTCGGAATAACCGAGGCAGAGGAGATGGGCAAGCCGATCATTCGAGGACGTATTATGGATATCGAACTGATACTATCGTCACCCAAGCCGCGTACCTGCTTCGAATCGCGCAGTGCTGATCGGCATCCTATTCGTTCTTCGGACTAGCCTGCGCTGGCGCGACGTATGCGCCAAGATAGGCTGCGGCGCGTACGTGACTTGCCGACGACGGCTACGGGATTGGCAGGCTGCAGAGGTATGGGGCCGTCTGCACGAGTTGTTGCTCGTGAAACTGCGCGCAGCAGACCCAATCGACTTCTTGCGATCTGCCGTCGATTCGTCACCGATTCCCGCCGTTGTGGCGAGCAAAAATTGGGCCAAACCTATCGATCGAGTGAGCCCGTTTCGAGGTCACATCGTCACCAGCGCCAACGGTACGCAGCTCGCCGCGATTCTGACCGAGCGAATCCGAAAGACGTCACGCAACCACCGCCTCCGTATTTGTATCGGGCGCCGTGCTGGCATTCGCGACGCGTTCGTCAAATTCGGATGTTACCCAATGTATTGGAACACCCTTCCGCGGGCAGAGCAGCCTTTTTGAAAATCGTCACTAACGAAGAGTAAATAAATTCTTACCATGAGAACAACCTCGAAATTTGTTATCGCTGGACTTCTTGTTTGGCTAGCGGTGCCTCCCGGAATCGGGCTGGCGCAGCAGAATCAAATGGCCGATGTTGATGGACATCCGCGCGTGAACGAAGTGAACCGTCGCCTAGAGAATCAGCAAGACCGCATTCAGAATGGTCTCGATAACGGTACGATGACATCCGCCCAAGCGGGGCGAGCTGAGCGCGCCAACGCGAGCATCGTGCGCCGGGAGGAGCGAGACGAAGCAAATAACAATGGTCATCTTACAAAACAGGAGCAGCGTAATCTCAACCGGACGGAGAACCGCAATAGTCGGCGAATTTACAGTGAGAAACATTAATCGTGGGCGGACGAAAGGGAGCGCTTTAGACCTGCCCCGGAAAATGAATCTGTTGCCGATCTTTTAAACTCAGGCAAGAACTGTAAGGGGTGGGGCCGGGCGACGTGAGAACGATGCACAGCAGATTTAAACTGAAAGTGGTTCGGCTTCAAGGTCGGTCGAGGTGTTGCGGCGCTGGCCGTGACGTGGGACGTACTGGTGAAGTAGATTTTCAGTTTGATCAAGGCAGAACCGGAAGGCACACGTGACGGAGCGAGCAAGATGCTGGTATGAGCGGCGCAGATGGAGTTGTCGACACTTCGTGCTGAAGTGGTGCGGTCGAAGATGGAGCGTGACATTCTAAGAGGTGGTTTCAAAAAGGCTGCTCGGCACGGTGGAGGGTATTCCGGCTGATCAGGCAGTAACCGTGTTGGGTGCGGTGTTTGGCGATCCCCGGCTCGATACCACACTTGCATAGCGCTCGTCGATGGGCACGCGTGACGTTATTGGCATTCGCGCGGGTCAGCACCGCGACGAGCGCCGTGCCGTTGGCATAGCTAACGATGTGGTGCTAGGAACCGGGACGCATGGGGGCGGCAGGGTTTGGCCAAATCTTTTGTCCCGCCCCAGCTCGATCTCGACCGTATATCCTCGATGGTCGGCTTGCCCATCTCTCGAGCCTTGGTTATTCCGAGGACTCAGGCTAACAGCACGCCGCGAAAATTCACAGCCCCACGGGGAAACTGTCTCTTAAAAAAGAAAGTACGTTGCCGGCTAGTCGGCAACGCGACAAATTACTCGAGAATTGCTCTTCGCGCCGCAGCTAACACTGGTCGGTTTGATACGCTCATCAAAGATGAGGTCGATGCGCATCAATCAAAGTTCTTCCGGAAATTTGGTTAGCCGCTTCCAGATGCTGGCACCTTGAAAATCACTGCATTGTGGGTTAAGCGACATGTTGAACTGCTGCCCCTTCCCTTCGCCGGCCAGCTGTTGCTGTATTTGAGTCCACTATAAGCTATATACTTGATTAGATTAATTTCGGAATTGACAAATTTGCGGCGGTTGATCTATTTGGCAATGAGAAAATAATATATTTAATGGCTTGTCGCTGTTGTTGGCTGATGGAATTCGATTTATGAATTCTTGCATCGAGCCTGATGTTTGAATGCGTGATGGCAATTTCGCCGTCGAAACATTGCATTGCGTTGATGTGCATGTCAGAAACTAAACAACCGACTTTTGACTACTCCAATATGGCCCGTTCATCTTCCCGTGCTAGTTCACACAGGCTTCGCCAAAAACATCTCACTCGCGAACAATTGCTGCCGTTGCCCGTCGCAAAAAGCAGAGCAATCTCGCTCGAACATCACCTCGCCCTTGCGGCGCTGTACAGCGGCTACGGCGGCATCGAACAGATGAGCGTGCTGCTCAAGGTAGTATATCTAGTACACTTCATTGCAAATGCCACGCATGAGCGGATTGATTCTGGACTGCTGCGCAGCGCCGAAGCTTCGCTTCGGCGCTGTGGGCTGCGAGGCCACCACGAAGGCCGGTGGGCACTATCAGCATCCGGTCATGCGGTACTGGCGCAGGTACTTATACTGCACGACGAACAGCTTGGTTCGTTGCCAGCATTTCGATATGCGAACGCATGGACACAGATACATGCCTTCTTGGCGAGCGATGCATTGTCGCCACTGTCACCCGGTTCGGATATTTAGCATGCGACTGGGAATAACACCAAGACCGGACCTTCAGTGACAAGACGTGTTTGTTCTGTATCGGCACAGTGAATGAGGCTGGATGCTAGGAACATGTGCCGCGCAACTTTTACGGACAAGCTCGGCGTATACTAATTGTCTTTAAAAACTATTCATAACATCCAAGCGAAATCGGGCGGAAAATATGGAAACCGGCTCGTCTCGCGGCGTTTGCGATGATCTACGGTGGGCAGTTACATTCAGAGTGCGTCGATCGAAGAAAGGACAACGTATCGAGGTGGAGATCGGCGAAAGTTTCGCACGTAAAAATCGATGCTAATTCTTGAGCAAAGAGAGAAATTCAAGGGCATGCGGATTTTTGGCTGCTCACTGATAGAAATGGGGGGGGGTGTTGGTTAATATCCGATTGGGTCCGTTTTGTAACGGGCGATCTATCGGGAGTAATATTTGAAAATGCAAAATTCGTTGATGCCGACTTTGCTTGAGGGCGGACGATGGGTGTTTTTTTGGAGAGGTGTTTGAGTAAATTTGTTTTACCTGCGCACGATTGATTCAATCGAATATTTGACGAATTTAATTTTCGATAACAATCTTCATTAATTTGTGGGGTTGTTTGAAAATAGAGGGTGTCAGTGCATGCCGATTTATTTGTACTTCTGCCTCTCTCTTTTACGAGGCATTTTCTTGTTTTTTCGGCTGACATTATTTCGAGCGCGGAGTGCGATCATGCCATAGCCAATCGGCGCGAATCGATTTCATTAAATCTGATTGAAGGGGGATTCAGGTGAAGGGAGATACGTATAGGCACCTCAGTGCCGAATTGCAATCATTGAACAGGCGAATTGAGGATGCGTGGCAGGGCGAACGGAAAAAGGTTTTGCACGAAATTCGCGAGAAAATGACCGAGTGGGATATTACTTCGAACGAACTTCGTCGATATCGACGTGGCACGTACAATACTAAACCGGTTGTCGCAAAGTATCGCGACCCAGCCAGCGGACGCGAATGGAGCGGCCGGGGGCGCGAGCCAGCCTGGATTGCCGGGAAGGATCGCGACGCGTTCCTCATCGAACAGTAAGCCGTCAATGAACGACGCGTTTCCGATGAGGGTACAAGGTCAGATGCTGGTATCCCGTTCAATTGACGTCAAAATAGGTTAGCTAACAACGAAGCAGGACATGAGTCTACCGCAAATACCTAACCCATCTAGCTGGCATGCTTTCCCTCAACGCTTCACAGACAGATCGATGTTGGCGCACGTCGTCGCGCACGATAGGCCGCTCAGCACTGCGCGCGAGCGCATGCGTAGAACCTTGCACACCAAGATCGGCCAACTCAGCTTGGAAAATGATTTTAATCGGCGCGCTCACCAAGGCGGGATCGCTGAGCGCGAAGCGATGATTGGTCGTGGCTATGCGTTGCCTGTTTCGCAGCAGGTCAGGTTTGTTGGTATCGCGTGATCGAGCGCGCATTACCGGCCGGCGTGTCAGCGAAGTCAACGGCTGATGCGCCGGATCGACGAACTGCATCTGGAGTTCACGGAGGCCGTGCGCGAATGGACAGCTGCAGGGCGGCAGCGAAGCATTCCCGGACTGACGATTCGGGAACAAGAGCGGCGACAAGCACTCGACCGCGCATACTCGCCCGTTGCGGTCCGGACCCCGAAGTCAACCGCGTCAAATCACGTGCGGACGCAGCCGATGCGGCGACGGACTCGATACCCGCGCCGCCTCACACCGTCACCGCAAATTGGCCCGCGCCAGCTCGACGATCTCGTCGCCGCGCCCGCTGAGGATCGCGCGCAGCATGAACAGGCTGAAGCCCTTCGCAT
>NZ_QTQM01000079.1:0-10146 GCF_003854225.1 Burkholderia sp. Bp8986
CAATGGTGTTGTGCGTGGATGAGAAGAGCCAGATCCAGGCGTTGGACCGCACTCAGCCCATGCTGCCGTTGGCCCCCGGCATTCCTGAGCGCCGCACTCACGACTATATGCGCCACGGCACCACCACGCTGTTCGCTGCGCTGGACATCGCCACCGGCGAAGTCATCGGTGAATTGCATCGGCACCACCGCAGCAGCGAATTCGTGCAGTTCCTGCGCACGATCGACGCCAGCGTGCCCGCCGAAATGGACGTGCATCTGGTGATGGACAACTACGGTACGCACAAGACGCCTTCGATCAAAAACTGGTTCGCTCGTCATTCGCGCTTCCATGTTCATTTCACTCCGACTTCCGCGTCGTGGCTCAATCAGGTCGAACGCTGGTTCGCTACGCTCACCGAGAAGTACATTCGACGTGGCACGCATCGTTCGACACGGCAACTTGAAGAGGCGATCTGGCATTACCTCAATGTCTATAACGCGGATCCTCGGCCGTTCGCCTGAAGCAAATCGGCCGATGAAATTCTCGCCAGCCTCGAACGGTTTTGCTCGCGGATCCAAAGAATCTCGGAATAACCGTCATGAACATCGACACTGCTGCCATCGACGACGCCGTCCTCGCGCTCCTCTACTTGACCCTGCATGATCATAACCGTGCCTGGAAGAGCTTCGATTGGGACGCGCTTAACCGACTTTATGAACGCGGCCTCATCGGCGACCCCGTCAACAAAGCAAAATCCGTGATCCTTACTGAAGAGGGGTTGCGTGAATCCGAACGCCTCTTCAAGCAGCATTTCGTCGCCGCTGGCAGCAAAACCAATAATGAAACGAATTTATAACTCACAACACTAGCAGGCTGTTGAAAAGCGCCTCGCTTTGGCGATCGGGGCACTGTTTAAAAGGGTTTCGTATGCGATTGGCCGCTGAGTTGCAGACGGATCGTGCCGGATGCCCCGCTGGCGATCGGGCCGGCCGGCGCGTTGCCACGCAACTGCTGCGCTCGGGCGGCTCATCGCGTCGCTCCTTGCGGCACCGCTGTCAGTATTCGGGCCAGACTGCACTCTGCCGTAGTCGGCCTCGATCTCGTGAAAAAAGTCGGAACCATGCTGGGCAATCAGGTATCGCTTGCCGCGTTCGTCGACGCCGGTCGGCTGTGGGGCGCGGCTCGCAAACCGATCTGCAGGTCGATGGTTTTGTGATCGTGCGGCCTCCACTGGTGTGGCCATGACCTTTGGGTGGCCGGTGCCGGTGTCGCTCCACGTCAACACGCCGCCGAAGAAAGAGCGGAAAGACCTTGAACAAAACTTCGGGATGGCCATCAACGCGCGATCTTGAGTTGAGACGGCGGTGATTTTGAAAGGGAAGCCCTGCTTCTCCATCCCTTTGTCGTAACCATTTGCGAAGTGCCGGTCTCGTGTTATATCAGTGCCCACATATTGACGGGGCGCGATCTCGCAGTCCACCGCTTCCAGTTTCCGCAGGACCAGGCCCGTCTTATGTGCCTCTTTGCTGGATTTTTCGCGTTCTATCGGTTTTTTCATGCGGTGAGTGGTATTTCGATTCTCTAGCTTAAACCTTGGACGTTTTTCGAAAGGGGAATGTGGAGTGATCGTCTACTCTTGAGCCATTCCAGACTGCACGCGGCTCCCAGGCGGTGTGTCATGGCAAGCGAATTTGGGGCTTGACGGCAATGGGCTAGGTCCGAAATTGAAAATGCGAGATCATGCTCGTGGCATTAGCCCATCAATAGGATGGAAAACGGTATGTTGGACGATGAGCAACATCCGCGAACTTGAGAAGAGAGCCGAGACTGATAAAAAGGCTGAAAAGGCATTGCATCGTGTGCGCGCGATGCTGCGAAGTACGGTGCCTACGGTCGAGGGCTTGCGTAAGCGGGGTGAGCAGAGGCTTGAGACGTTTGTGCGGCACAATGCTGCGCTTTCTGGGCGGGATGCCGCGGACAGCGCTAGTTTCCCACGGCTGAGGCCGTCGACTGATCGAATGCTGTGAATGGATATTGTTTTTCAAGGAATATGTGAAATGACGAAGATTAATCTAGATAATGGCACCTTCCAGAATCTGAACCTTTCTGCTGTCGATTTGCTGGGTGCCCAAAAGGAAAATGGTGCGGGCGACAGAGCTAAGAAGCTGGATAGGTGGTTGGAGGAAGACAAATCTTCCCCGTCCCGTGGAATGAATCAGGTGCTCCGGAAAATGAGTGCCCTGGCGCAGACGGGCATGGAAATGCTCGATGCCCGGAAGGTCGCACAAGCGGCACAAGCGGCACAAGCGGCACAAGCAACACCGTCATCTGGTATGAGCGCGGCCTACTTTGGCGTCGGTGGTAACTCTATGGCTGCTGCCGAAGCGGCCTATTCCCAAGTGGATATGGGCCCAAATGTCCTGGCAAGCGGTGTTGCATTGATGGCTGTGTGTGCAACGTTGGAGGAGTCGAATCTGCAGGATATCTACAATCAGATTAGCACCAATAACTCGATCTCGGAGCAGGCAACAAAGTTTTCGGATGAGCTCCAGCAGGCGGCTACGAATGCCGGGACAAAGAGTGGATACCCTTTTGGTGGTACAACGCCGGATCAGGCCGAGTGGGATGCATTTTGTCTATGGGGGCTGCAGAATAACATCCAGATAGATGGGGAGTCGTTTTCGGACTGGCTCAACGGCATCTATAGCGACCAGGAGGATCCAAGCAAGGACATCTCCGCGAATCAACAGGCGTGGGAAGCTATCTTTGAAGGGAATGACCCTCAAACGCCACCACCTGACGAGCCAAAGTTGTCAGCGTCCCAGTTGCAGGATGTCGCCTCATCCATCAAACAGACAGCTCAGGCGGGAGGCGATGCGAATCAGAACCTCATGGTGCTGTTGCAGCAATCAAATGCGAATTACACCAATGATATGCAGGCTGTCTCAAGCCTGATTCAAAAATGGTCGGGATTAATGGCGAGTATCGCACAGTCGCTAGGACATTAAGGCGCGTCGTAGTCAGCCACTGGGAAAGCGAGTTCATGCTGGAGGGAGTTGAGATGAGTTACCCTGAGCATCTACGGGAGTTTTTTTCGAATGGCGGGGCGCTGCACACGTTAGTGAGCGTCAGCGATTCTGATGTCGAAAATATGTATGCATGCGCATACAAGTTGCTGGGGGCTGGCAATGCTTTTCAGGCGGGTGCGCTGTTTACAGCACTCACGTGGTTGGACCATCACGAGATCGAGTATTGGTTGGGGCTGTCGATCGCCCAGCGAATGATGGGACAGCACGCAAAAGCGTTGGCTTCATTATCAAATGCACTGCGGTGTCCTGGTTCGTATAATCCATCCGAGACGCGGGCGTTGCGGCTGATGGTGTCGAGCTTGACAATCCTCGGTAATGTATCAGTGGCGGAGCGGGCTGCTGGATTGGCCGCGCAAATGGAGTCGCTTGCAACTTCGGTGTCGAAAGGTTAAGCGACCACCAGTTCATTACAGTGTTGTGTCTTTTGGACGCAGCTCTACGTGTCGTCCACATCTGATGGACGGAGGAAGAGGTTAGAAATGGCATCAGTTGGCGAAATTAGCGGGGTACAGGGGGTGAATGCCGTCCGTGGGACGGCTTTGCCGGCCGGGAAAGCCGCCGCGGCCGGAGTTCTTGATGGCACGTTGCCCGTGAGTTCTGACAACGGCAAATCGGATGATTCGCAGCAGTCTCCATGCGCCATGTTATCTGCTCCCCGGAGGCGCGCTTCGCCAGAGGCTGCTGAGCAAACGGTCAAGGCTCTTTTTGCCGCGTTGGTTCAGGGATTTCCTGGGCTAACTGTGAAGTCTGCGGAAGGGGAAGGGGAGACGGGGGCTGTGTCGGCAGCTTCGGGCCTCGCACAGCCCCCGGCGACCGCAGTTGCTTTCTATATGTCGTCGCCGGATGCAATGGCTTTTGCGATAGGTGTCTTGGTCACTAATACGCTTATGGCGAATGTCTCCGTTGATTCAAAGACATATGCGGCACTGGACGAGCAGGCGCGTCAGCACATCGCTCAGCAGGGTGCCGACCTGCAGAAGCAGATCACTGAGCAGGCCAAGAAGGCGCATATGGGGGTCATCCAGAAGATCTTTTCTCTGGTGATGGACGTGGTGAGCTTTGTGATTGACCTCGGGACTGCGGCGGGTGAATTGCTAGCCGCCGATCCCCAAGGGGTTGCGTCGCTAACGTGCGCGGCGCTTGACCTTGCGCAGCTTGGACTCCAAGTTGCAGACGACGTCGATCCGTCCAAGTCAGGCAAGTTTGAGAAGGCTATGGACGCCGTGGGAGGCCTCCAGATGTCCGTTGGGATCATCGGCATGGCGGTCGGTGCAGTCGTCGCGCGCAGGGCCGTTAGCGCGGCCACTGAAGTTGGCGAGAGTGTGATGTCCGACGCTGGTGGGGTAACGGCCAAGGTGGCGATTGATGCGGCTGGCGAAGCTGGTGGTACAGCGGCAACGATGGTGCTGACCGGCGTGGACGATGCAGGATCCAATGTCACCGCGAGCTTGGAGGAACTCGGGAGCACGATTCGTGAAGAGGAAGGTGCTACCCAAGGAACCTTGGATGTCGCCGCCAAAGCGACAGCCGACAATCCCGTTCCGAATGGTCGCCTCAGTGAGCCGGCGTCGAAGCCGACACCAAGTAGTGGCATGGATTCAAAAGAAGTCGAAGCGGTCTTTCAAGGGACTGTTGAGAGGGCAGGCAACACGGCGGAAACTCTAAGCGTCAAGCTAACCAAGTCGATGGGGGCAGTTTTTGAGCGTGGTGCGGTTGGAGATCTCGTCGTTAAATTGCTGACCAAGGCAATGGAAGACAATCCGGAAAAATGGGCTGATCCGGAAGTACTTGAGGCAATGGGAAAAGATGTGAAGTCCACCCTGACCCGGGACGCGCTGCGTGCACGGAGTGGCGGGGCTGCGGGGCTGGCCAAGCTGGCCGGAAATGCCGCGAAGATCGGCGGGAACGTTGGATCCGGCACCATGCAATATATTCAGGCCAATGACCAAAATGCTGCAAACCAGGCGTCGCTTGACGCGCAGCGAGTGTCAAATGCGTTGACGATTGGAGCTGCAGTGCGCAATACGTTGGCGCAGCAAATGCAAAAGGCGATCTCAGACGTGGAGCAAGTCTCCCAGACTATGTCTGACTTGCTCGAATCAGATGCAGATCTTTCAAACGCAATCGCACGTTACGTATAGGTGAATCATCATGGGTATGACAGTGAATCCGTTTTCTCGTTTGGCCGGCGCGGCAGCCGATACCGTATCGTCTGTTGATGGAAGCGGTTCTGCTCAAAAGGCAACTCCGAAGCTGACTCCAGGGGAGGAGATTTCGCTCCTTTTCGCTGAAATCGAGGGGCTCGTAGAAAATGAACGGCAGGCGTCCACGGACGCACTTGTGAGCCAGATCAATAGCCAGCAATGCGCCTTGAATACACAGGAGGAGGGTTTAGCCGCGCAAAAGTTCGCCAGCATAGTGGAGGGTGTATTTCAAATTACGCAGGCCGCTTTAGGTGTTGCAGGTGGGGTTGCGGGAGGCGCCATGGGCAGCGGCATGGACGGGGCGCGATTGGGGCTTGATGCTGGTCAGGCTGTGGGCAGTGGTGGCTCGGGCATCGGTACGATCGTGTCCGGGAAGAAGCAGGCGGCCGCACAGCAGGACCAGGCAGAGGCTGGTGTGATCCAGTCGCTCTCTGAGGTGGCGGCCAAGTCGTCGGATTCTTCGGCACAGAGCGCACAGACCCAGATCCAGTCAGAACAGTCGATGGCAGCTCAGATCCAACAGGCGGAGGCACAAGAAGGCGCTGCGGTTGCACGTAATATTGGCTCTTGATGTTCGCGTCGTCGACGCGACTATTTGCATGGCTTGACAGTGAATCGCCCGCGAGATGAAGAGGACTCCGAATCTTCACTGTAATCGGGGACTCGAAGTATCGAAAGCGTATTCAAGGAATGGGCACCGATCGGAACGTGGGTATCCTCCAAACCTTTAGAGGCCAGTTCAAAAAATCCGTGTGATGGTCTGTTAACTTTCGCGGCGCGGTGTTAACCTCGGTCGTCCAGACAGCGGAGACCGAGAGGATGCAAGCGCCGATCATTGACGACGAATTGTGGACACTGATCGAACCGCTACTGCCGAAGCCCAGACGCCGAAACAACGAGCGTCGTGGACGACCTCGTGTGTCGGAGCGGGCGGCGCTCAACGGCGTGCTATTCGTGTTACGCACCGGGATGCGATGGAACCATTTGCCAACCGAACTGGGGTTTGGCTCGGGAGCGACATGCTGGCGTCGCCTCGACGCATGGCAGAAGGCCGGCGTCTGGAACAGGTTGCATGCATTGCTACTCGACAGGTTGCGCGAATCCGGACAGTTAGACCTCTCATACGCGGCGGTCGATTCATCGTCGGTATGAGCCGTTGGGGCGGGCGAAAAACTGGGCCGAACCTCACGGATCGTGCGCGCCCAGGTTCGAAGTACCACATCCTCGTAGACGCAAACGGGGTGCCGGTCAGCGTGATACTGACCGGCGCGAACCGTAACGACGTCACCCAGTTGCTGCCGTTGGTCGATGCCATCGCGCCGATCCGGGGCACGCGTGGCCGACCGCTGCGCAAGCCGAAAGGCATTTACGCCGATCGCGGCTACGACTCTGACATACATCGCCAGCGCTTGCGTGATCGTGGCATCAGGCCGATGATCGCACGGCGCCGAACTGAACATGGCACCGGTCTGGGCAAATACTGCTGGGTGGTTGAACGAACTCACTTGTGGCTCCACAATTTCCGTCGGCTTCGCATTCGCTTCGATCGCCGTGGCGATATTCACGAAGCATTCCTCAAATTCGCTTGCTCGCTCGTCTGCTGGAAAATCTTCAAAAGAGCGGAGTCGGCTTTTTGAACTGGCCTCTTATACTTCAACCGAAGACGTTCAACCAGATGAACGAAGTGTCGGGTCTCAAGAATGATTAGCGACTGGCATGCCGTTCGACGGGCGTGCATCAAGCGGAAATGGTAGATCTAAAAATGAGTGTCCTTCGCCCTTGAAAACGTGCGAAGATCAATTCGGTAATTAATTCGGCGCTTCGTGATCATAGGCTTGACGCGACACCACACTGAATATGCCGATGTCGTATGGAGCCACAGTCAGGAGTAGCGTCGACGACGTCGTTTTTCGGTAATCGGTTGCAAATATCGCGAATCGGACGAATTGTATCAGCAAGCGGTAGCAACCACGGGACGTCGTCCCGCCGACGAGGAGAGTGGTTAGGAACGTTTCGTCTACTGTCCGCGCGATTCAGGTCAATTGTCGCCATACACTCGCAACTTGCCGGGTAATATTCCGTGTAGTTGCTCCCATGCGCCAGGCCTTTGTCGATGGTACGGCGGTTTGGTCCGAGCAGAAGACCAACCTAGTCGGTAGGCGGTGCGTTGTTGAGAGTAGACGTGAATTGGCTTGGAGGTCGATCCGTTATGAAGATTGTGGAGGTCCGCATTTGCTTCGAGAGTAGCAGTATCAATATTTTTCACTTTTATATATGTTGGGAGAAAAATAGATGAAATTTTGCGTAAATGGATTGGTGGTGTGTGCTCTGTTTGTCGAAAGTGCCGTGGCGTGTGCGCAGACCCTTCCTGGAGAAAACGTAAGCGTAATTCGGCACACATATCTCGCTGCAGCGCAGCGCTCTATCGACGATGCCTACGCATCTATTGTTCGCGCGCAGGATAGCAAAGGCCACAAGCTCGGGGGGCATGCGGAGCGCGCCAAGGAGTTGTTACAACAGGCGAACGAAGAACTCAAGGCTGCTGCTATAACTGCAAATTCAGAAGGACGCTATTAATATTTTCGGTTCGATAAGGTGGCTTGCTGGTGTTGCATGAAGGATGTGTCGTTTATTCGTCGATCGAAATGATGTGTCGAATCTCCAAGTGTGAAGCTTCTCATTTCAGGGCGAACAAGCTCCGCTGGTCAATCGATGAAATAAGGATCTAAAAGATAGCAGCGGGGCTCATCCTTAATTATTTATATGTCGACGCTCTCCGCTTGTTCGGTAGGTCATATTTTGTGATTTGAGTGGCAAAGCCATTTTAAATTGAATTGCTCATGGTGTTGTGGCCGTAAATTTTATCTTAAGAAGACATTTACGCGAATTTTAAAATGCGCACTGTTGGTTTTAATTCGGGCGATGGAAAAGGGCGTGCCCTCTCTGTGGGTGAGCGCCTTGTAAATATTAGCAAAATAATCGATGGTGATAGGCGGAGTAGAATTTGCAATTCTTCTGTTCATATTCCTATTTCCCATGCGCTGAAGCAAGAATTTGAGTGCCTTCGTCATGATATTGTAGCGATTGATCGGAGGTGTATTGGTGACTGTTTGGTTTGCCACATTAATCTCGAAGAAGCCTTGCCGCATATTGGTAGGTGTTTGATAGGATCAACTCGCGAGGGAGTCGAGTACTTACGTGGTATTGGCGAATTGACGGCGCTTGACGCGTCTCGCGCCTACCTGTTGACTAATCTGACTCCGCGCGCGCGCGCAAGTATGGTGGCTGCCCCGGTAATGTCGCGATTCGATAGCGACATTCTCTTGAAAATACCGATGTTTCGGGAAAATCGGGCCGAATTGAATGCGAATATTTTATTGCCGTTATCGGAAAAGTGTTTGACCGGTGCTGGAGCCATCGGGTCAGAAGAGATAAGCGATTTGCTGGTGGCTTGTAAGGAGATGGCGGCCGGCGCCGCGGCGAAAGGGAAATTCAAAGCTGCGAAGGCGGCGGCGGCTCGTTTGGGAACTCTGTTGGAGTCCTTTGATGAATCCGCATGCGTGTATCTTAAATATGATATTGAAAAAGCGAAATCGGAGATTGATAAGATAATAGATGAGGATAACGAGATATATCGGCGAAGAGGTCGGGCACCTGGAATGATAGCGCAGTCCGATATTATGGTGCCCGATGTGCATATAGAGTTTGTTGACGCATGCAAATGGGGCGCAAAAGCCTGCTTGGCAGCTGCCAAAGCCTGTGAATGGTCCGCTGATGTCTGTAAATGGGTGGCTGAAAGTTGCGAGTGGGTTGGATTGTCTAGCTTTGCCAAAGATGCGTTAGCTTGGGCTGACAAGGCCAACCTCAAAGCTGCGGAGGCCTTGTTGCTCGCTGCTGATGACTATCTGTGGGCTGCCGCAGATTATGCGATGCAAGCAGATGCATACACGTGGGACCGCCTCGTTGGCTTGGCCGCACAGGCCAATATGTGCGCTGCTGAAGCCAACAGTTGGGCGGCCTGGGCTCTAACAAAGGCAGCAAAGGCAACAGAGGCAACAGAGGCAATTACGAGAGCGGAGCAGGCGAATGAGATCTCCGCGAAGATAGACGCTGCGATCAAGAGGACAAATGAGGCTTACGATAGGGTGGTAGAGAATGCAAAGCAAATTGCGAAGCTCCCGGATACGCGGCGGTATACGACTTTTTGTCATATTCTCGACGCTGGCTCCAAGTGTCCATCCCGGCAGTATGCCGAATTGTTGGCATGTCTCGCCGATCAAATCGGGCAGCTTCCGGCGCAAGATACGAGATGGGAAAACTTTGTCAACAGTGGATGCGGCTCGGCAGGTCTGGAGCTCAGTTCGCGCGGTAAAGCTTTCTGTCGCATCATTGATTCGATTAACGAATTGCCGCTGGAGGAGCGGACTGTTCCACTGGTGAGACTTGCTGTCCAAATCGAGGAGCTACCTAGCGATGTGCGCGACGACGCTTCAACGTACCTGGGGCAGACTATTGCTAAGTTGCCAGTCGATCAGGTGAACGTGGTGATGCGAAGCGTCGTTAATCCGCGTGAATCCTTGTTGTCCACCTGTAGATTCTTGTTGGCATTTGGATAAGTGTTGTCTCAGCATGGTCTGTTCATGAAGGATCATAGAGAGGTGGTCTCGGTCGATCGGACAGTGTTTTGAGATGTGCGATTCGCAGACATCATTTCACTTTTTTGAAGGCCGTTTCTTTGGTGCGTCGGAACCCGTGGCGCCCGTAGGGAACATGGGTTCCGACGCGCGCCGATGCTGTTCGCCGAGGATTTTGTCGACCCGCCATTCGCGGTGCCGAATTCGCTCTTTCCGCTCGTCGTACGCACCTTCCAC
>NZ_QTQM01000080.1:0-9995 GCF_003854225.1 Burkholderia sp. Bp8986
GTAGATGTCGTCGAGGAACGCGTTGAGCGCCATCACGCGCTGCTCGATGCCGAGCGACAGCCGGCTCCATTCCGCGCTCGAGATGATACGCGGCACGATGTCGAACGGAATCAGGCGCTCGGCAGCCTGCGCGTCGCCGTACACGGCGAACGTGATGCCAGTCCTGCGGAACACGCCTTCCGCGTCGTGGGCTTTCTGGGCGAGGCTTGCAGGGTTCTGCGTGTCGAGCCATGCCTTGACTCGCGAGTAGGGCGGGCGAACCTGATCGCCTGCAAGCATTTCGTCAAACGGTGCCATTGAATTTTCTCTTTTTCTGCGAGGCGGCCTGCATCGGGCCGCAGGCCGTCCCCCGATTGCGCGTCGGCTTAGTTGTCGCCCTTCTCGAGCACTTGCCGTGTCAGCGTGACCGACGGAATCGTCGGCTTGAGCAACCCACGGCGCGCGCGGCTGCTCAACCACTTCCAGCCGCCCACGAGCAGCAGCGCGACCAGCGGGATCGACGCGATCGTCCACGTCCCGTTCGGGTAGTCGAACGCCATCAGCACCAGCACGCCGAGCAGGAACAGCAGCGTGAGCCACGATGTGACGGGCGCGCCCGGCATCCTGAACGGCACGTCCTCCACTTCGCCGCGCCTGACCGCCGCGCGGAACTTCATCTGGCACACGACGATGAAGCCCCACGTGCTGATGATGCCGAGCGACGCGATGTTCAGCACGATCTCGAACACGCTCGACGGCACGAGATAGTTGAGCAGCACGCCGACCACGTAGATCGCGACCGTCACCAGAATGCCCGCGTACGGCACGGATTGCGCGCTCATTCGGCCGAGGAACGCCGGGGCCGAGCCGCCCATCGACAGCGAACGCAGCACGCGCCCGGTCGAATACAGGCCCGAGTTGAGGCTCGACAGCGCCGCCGTCAGCACCACCAGGTTCATCACCGAGCCGATGCCCGGCACGCCGAGCGCGCCGAAGAACGTGACGAACGGGCTCTGGCCCGCCTTGTATGCGCTCCACGGCAGTAGGCAGACCAGCAGCACCACCGACGCGACGTAGAAGATCGCGATGCGCCAGATCACGTTGTTGATCGCGCGCGGCAGCACCTTGCGCGCGTCCTTGCATTCGCCGGCGGCGGTGCCCACCAGTTCGACGCCCGCGAACGCGAACACCACGCCCTGCACCAGCACCAGCGCCGGCATCAGTCCGTGCGGAAAGAAGCCGCCGTTGTCGGTGATCAGATGCATGCCGGGGTCACGGCCGGCGACCTGCACGCCCGTGCCGAGGATCACCGAGCCGATGATGAGAAACAGCACGATCGCGGCGACCTTGATCAGCGCGAACCAGAACTCCATCTCGGCGAACCACTTCACGCCGATCAGGTTCATCGTCGCGACGATGCAGAGCGCGACGAGCGCGAAGATCCACTGCGGCACGGCCGCGAACGGCGCCCAGTAATGCATGTAGAGCGCGACGGCGGTGATGTCGACGATGCCGGTCATCGCCCAGTTCAGGAAGTACATCCAGCCCGCGACGAACGACGCCTTCTCGCCGAGGAATTCGCGCGCGTACGACACGAAGCTGCCGCTGCTGGGGCGATGCATCACGAGTTCGCCGAGCGCGCGCAGGATCAGGAACGAGAACGCGCCGCACACCAGATAGACGATCGCGAGCGACGGTCCGGCGGCCTGCAGACGGCCGCCCGCGCCGAGGAACAGACCAGTGCCGATCGCCCCGCCGATCGCGATCATCTGCACCTGTCGATTGCCGAGGGTCTTGTGGTAGCCGGCTTCGTGCGATTCGAGCCAGCTGCGTTTGTCGGTTTCGCCGGTTGTCGACGGTTCGGGAATCGATGCCATGACGGTATCCTCGTGCACGGATGTAATTGGATTCATCCCGATCGCGAGACGATCGGGACCACCGGTACCGGAGGATCAGGGTGCGGATTCAAGCGCACCCATCCTGATTGCGATTCGCCGATCTTGGCGAAAAGCGCGGTATGTCGCGAACTTATTCAGCCGTAATTCCCATCACAAACAGAATGCGAATTTGGACTAGGCCTGTTCGAATTCCTGCATATGGGCCTCGGCCGTAGCGCCGCAAAGTGCGTCAGCGGGCTCGTCGCGTGCGATGCCGCATATCGCGCATGTGCGACTGTCGTTGCGATTTTTCTATTTCCACTTCCGACCGGGATTCATGCTGGTTCAGGGTCACTTCGGCTCGCCGCGGCTGCCGTGCCTAATCGAGATCGGCTGCGCGGCACCGCGCGCGATGACGTCCGGCCGGCATTGCCTCAAGCATCAGTGGGCAAAGAGATCGCGACCGACTATCGTGTGATGGACGCGCGCGCTGTGCGGATTTCGCGATGCGCGACGCACTCTGGCATTTCTCTCTTGCGTCGGCCCGATCCGGCAGCACTTCGCGTTGCCGAGACATCAGATGAACGCGGTATGTCGTCGCGCCATACTCAAAGAACGCCTCGCCACATGGCATGGTCGGACTGTCTCTTCCGCAGCCAACGAAGTAATCTGATAAGGATAACTACTCTTGATGAAGGCACGTAGCCTGCGCTTGTCAACTTGACATAGCCGTAGCAAGACGCTGCCGCGTACGCATCAGGCCGGTTGCTCGCCGCCGTCGCTCGGCGTTGCCGGCCCCGCATCGATCGCGACGCGATTCTTGCCGTCGCGCTTCGCGCGGTACAGCGCGCGGTCGGCGGCTTCGATCAGCGACGTCATCGGCGTGCCGGCCGCCGGCACGACGCTCGCGCCGCCGATGCTGATCGTCACGTAGCGGCCGGTCGACGAATGCACGTGCTCGAGCCGCAGCGCTTCGATCGCAAGGCGAATCTTCTCGGCGAGCAGGCGCACGCCGCCCGGCGACGTGCCCGGCAGCACCACCGCGAATTCCTCGCCGCCGAAGCGTGCGGCGAGATCGCCCGGGCGGCCGAGGCAGCTTTCGACGGTCGAGGCGACCCGCTTGAGCACGTCGTCGCCCGACACGTGGCCGTACGTGTCGTTGTAAAGCTTGAAGTTGTCGACGTCGATCATCAGCAGCGACAGCTCGCTGCGTTCGCGCGCGGCGCGCCGCCATTCGGCGTTCAGGTATTCGTCGAGATAGCGCCGGTTCGACAGCCCGGTGAGCCCGTCGGAATGCGTGAGGCGGCGCAGTTCGAGGTTCGCTTCGAGCAATTGCTGCTGCGATTGCCGCAGTGCGCGGTAGGCTTCGTCGCGCTGCAGCAGGTTGACGTACGAGCGCGAGTGGTAGCGGATCCGTGCGACGAGCTCGATGCGGTCCGGCAGCTTCACGAGGTAGTCGTTCGCGCCGGCCGCAAACGCGGCGCTCTTGATTACCGGTTCCTCTTTGGTCGACAGCACGATGATCGGCACGTCGCGGATCACCGGATTCGTGCGGTACGCCTTCACGAGGCTCAATCCGTCGGTGCCGGGCATCACGAGGTCCTGCAGGATCACGGTCGGCCGCGTTTCGACTGCGGCGGCGAGCGCGTCGTCCGAGCGCGGGCAGTAGTGGAAGTCGATGCGGTCCTCGTCGGCAAGCGCGCGCCGCACGGCCTGGGCGACGATCGTCTGGTCGTCGACCAGCAGCACCATCACCGGCACGTCGGTCGCCGGCGGCACCTGCAGGGTCGCGCGCGCGGCTTCGAGCGCCGCGCCCGCGCCGTCCGCGGCGGACGTGCCGCTATCGTGGCCCGGGCGTCGCGTGGAGTCACTAGTCATGTCGACACCCGTTGTTGCCATTGCTGTCACGCAAGTCCATTTCATTCAGTTCCCGACGAGCGCCGCCAGTTCGCCCGCAATGCGCTCGAGCGGCAGGATCGCGCGCGCGGCGCCGAGCGTCGCGGCGGCTTTCGGCATTCCGTAGACGGCGCTCGTCGCCTGGTCCTGCGCGATCGTATGGTAGCCCTTCATCCGCATCGCCTTCAGCCCGATCGCGCCGTCGCGCCCCATCCCGGTGAGCAGCACGCCGATCACGTCGCCGGGCCAGTGCTCGGTCACGCTGCTGAAGAACACGTCGACCGACGGCCGGTACGGCGTCTCGGCCGGCTCGCGCGTGTATTCGAGCGTGCCGGCGCGCGTGATCCGCAGGTGGTCGTTGGTCGCGGCGAGCAGCACGAACGACGGCTGCGGCCGGTCGCCTTCGCGCGCGATGCGCACGTTGAGCGGCGTCTGGCCGTCGAGCCATTGCGCCATGCCGTCCGCGAACGCCTGGTCGACATGCTGCACGATCACGATCGGCGCGCCGAAATCGGTGGGCAGCGCGCCGAGGATCGACGCAAGCGCGGTCGGGCCGCCGGCCGACGCGCCGATCGCGACGAGCGGCCCGCCGTCGCCGCGCGCCGTCGTGCCGGCGGGGCGGGCGGCGCCCGCCGGATTGTCGAGCAGCCGGCCGATCTGGTCGATCTTCGCGAGCAACAGCTGCGCGGTGTCGCCGTTCGCGCCTGCGCCGAGCCGCGGCGTATCGACTGCGTCGAGCGCGCCCGCGCCCATCGCCTCGTACACGCGCCACGCATTCGCGCCGATGCTGCTCGTCACGATCAGGATCGCGCACGGCTTGCCCGACGACATGATCCGTCGCGTCGCCTCGACACCGTCGAACTTCGGCATGATCAGGTCCATCAGCACGACGTCGGGCGGTTGCGCGGCGCAGAACTCGACGGCCTGCGCGCCGTCGGTCGCGACCCACAGCACGCGGTGCTCGGGCCGCCGCGCGACCGCGCGGCGCAGCGCCTCGACGGCGAGCGGAAGGTCGTTGACGATGCCGATGTTCACGGACGGGCTTCTCCTATCAGGTCGCGTACGGCGTCGAGCAGGGTTTCGTCGTGGAAGCTGCTCTTCGCCAGGTAGTAGTCGGCGCCCGCGTCGAGTCCGCGGCGGCGGTCCTCCTCGCGGTCCTTGTACGACACGATCATCACCGGCAGCGATTTCAGCGCGGCATCGCGCTTGATCAGCGTGACGAGTTCGATGCCGTCCATGCGCGGCATGTCGATGTCGGTCACGACGAGATCGAAATCGGCGCCGCGCAGCGCGTTCCAGCCGTCCATCCCGTCGACCGCGACGGTGACGGCATAGCCGCGCTTTTCGAGCAACTTGCGCTCCAGTTCGCGTACCGTCAGCGAATCGTCGACCACCAGCACGTGCCGGCGCCGTGCGACGGCCGTGTGCTGCGCGCGCTGCACCTTGTCGAGCTGGCCGCCGCGCACGAGCTTGTCGACCGAGCGCAGCAAGTCCTCGACGTCGATGATCAGCACCGGTTCGCCATTCTCCATCAGCGCGGCCGCCGCGATGTCCTTGACCTTGCCGAGCCGGCGATCGAGCGGCTGGATCACCAGCATGCATTCGCCGCGGAACCGGTCGACAGCGATCCCGTACGACTCCCATTCGTCGCCGATCACGACGGTCGCGACGCTGTCGCCCGCCTGTTCCGGCGGCGGTGCGCCGAGCAGCTGGTGCGCGGTGACGAGCCCGACCGGGCGGCCGTCGAAGCGGAAATGCTGCTGGCCTTCGAGCGTGTCGATGTCGGCGCGCGCGAGTTCGAGCGTGCGGCGCACGTGCGCAAGCGGGATCGCGTACGCTTCGCCGCCGACCTCGACGAGCAGGCTGCGCACGATCGACAGCGTGAGCGGCAGTTGCAGCACGAAGCGCGCGCCGCGGCCCGGCTCGGTGAAGATCCGCACGGTGCCGCGCACGGCCTTGACCATGTCGTGCACCGCGTCGAGGCCGACGCCGCGGCCCGACACATCGGTGACGCGGTCGCGCATCGAGAAGCCGGGGAGCAGCAGGAAGTCGAGCAGCTCGAGGTCGGACAACCGCGCGGCCGTGTCCGCGTCGGCGAGCCGGCGCCGCACGACGCCTGCACGGAGCGCGTCGAGATCGATGCCGGCGCCGTCGTCGCTGACGGAGATCAGCAACTGGCCCGCGCTGTGGCGCGCTTCGAGCGTCACGCTCGCTTCGGCCGGCTTGCCGCGTGCGATGCGCTCGTCGGGCGTCTCGACGCCGTGGTCGAGCGCGTTGCGCAGCAGGTGGCCGAGCGGCGCGTCGAGCATGTCGAGGATGTCGCGGTCGACCTGCGTCGTTTCGCCGACGATCGCGAATCGCACGCGCTTGCCGAGCGAACGTGCGAGATCGCGGACGATGCGCGGATACGCGTGCGTTGCGTCGCCGAACGGTCGCATCCGGCAGCGCAACGCTTCGTCGTAAAGCTGCTGCGCGAGATGCGTGCTGCGGCGGTCGAAGCGGTCGAGCTCGTCCAGGCGCGCGCCGAGCTGCAGCTGCAGGTTGCCGAGCCCCTGGCGCACATCGTTCAGCGACGCGAGCGCGGCCGGGTCGAGCCGCTCCGCGAGCGTTTCGACGAGCACGTCCAGCGAGCGCGCGACGTCGCGCTGCATCCGCTTGATGCGCAGGATCGAGCCCGTGAACGGCTTCAGCCAGTGCGATTCGACGAGCGATTCGCTGGACAGGCTCAACAGCTGATCGAGTTGCTCGGCGCGTACGCGCAGCATCCGCTGCGGATCGTGCCGGGGGGACGGTTGGGTGTGCAAAGGCGGGGCGTCGGGCGCGACGGCATGCAAGCCCGGCGACGGATCGGCCGGCGGGTGGCGCGGCGGGCCGTCGCCGGTGCGCGGCGATATCGAGACAAGGGCGGCATCGTCGGGCGCGGAGCCGATGTGCGGCGCTGCGGCGCCTGGTTCCGGCGCGGGCGGTACGGGCAGTGTAAGCGGTGTGAGCGACACCGCGCGTTCGGCGCGCTCGTCCGACGCATCGGTCGGACCCAGTGCGGCCAGCGCGTCGATGTCCGCGCGCGAGATCGCCGCCGCCGGATCGGCGTTGCCGACGCGCAGCAGCAGGTCCACGCCATGCAGCAGTGCGTCGATGTGCGCGGTCGTCAGCGTCAGCTCGCCACGCTGCGCGGCAACGAAGCATTCCTCCATCGCGTGCGCGACGTCGACGCCGTCCTGCAGGTCGACGATGCGCGCGGCGCCCTTCAGCGAATGCGCGGCGCGCATGCACGCTTCCAGCGCGGGCGCGTCGCCGGGCGAATGTTCGAGCGTCAGCAGGCCACTCGCGAGCGCCTGCGTCTGCGTGTGTGCTTCGTCGCGGAACAGGTCGAGCAGCGACAGGCGCATCAGGTCGTCGTCCGTGCTCATCGCAGGCTCCTCGCAAGCGAGTCGAACACGCGATCGGTGTCCAGCACGCCGATCGTTGTATCGCGCCACGCGAGCAGGCCGCGCGTGTGCATCGCGGCCGCGTGGGTGAGCGTCGTCGGCACCGGCAGCAGCGCATGCGCCGCGAAGCGCAGCACGCCCTCGACCTCGTCGACGGGCAGCGCAACCGCGTCGCCGCGATGCTCGACGACCAGCATCCGCGCATACGCGTTGCGCGACTCGTGCGGTCCGGTTGCGTTGCGTTCGAGATTCAGCAGTACGCCGAGGGATGCTGCGATCGTCAGCGTGCCGCGCACGTTGACGAGCCCGAGCACGGCGCCGTCGCGCCGGTGCGGCAGCGAATGGATCGGGCGCGGGCCATCGACCTGCCGCAGCGCGGCGGCGGGCAGGCCGAGCCATTCGTCGCCGACGCGGAACGCGAGCGCGGACTGCTGCGCTTGCCCATCGCCGACAGATGCGGTGGATTCAGTGAGTCGTGCGTCTGCAGGGGCTGGCTGCGAGGTGCTGCGTGCGGCGCGCGCCGTTTCGGCGAGGTCCGCGTCGGTGAGCGGCCGGTCGAGCAGCTTCCCGGCCGCGTGTTCGAACACCGGGCAGTTCAGGCAGCGGGTGTGCACGGCAAGCCGCGGGCACGAGCCGTCACCTCGCGTGCCGATGAGATTCCAGCAATCGTCGACGGCCCTGGCCGGAGCGCGATCGTCACGAGCGGCGTGGGTCATGGGTTCCGCCCGGTTCGCCGGTCCGGCCCGCCGTCGGCACGGCTGACGCGCCGCGCGCTTGCCCGCTGCGCACGCAGCATCAGTTGCCGGGCACCTGCCGCGTCACCTGCCGCGTCGCGCAGCGCGGCGAGATGGGTCAGGGCCTCATAGTGAGCCGGGTCGAGATACAGCGTCTTGCGATAAAAATCCTGCGCGTCCGCATCGAGGCCGCGCGCATCGGCGATCAGGCCGAGCAGGTAGAACGCGTCCGCGTCGGGGCCGTGCGCGAGCGTGAATGCGTGCGCGGCGCGCTCGGCGTCGTCGAGGCGGCCCGTGTCGGCGAGCCGGCGGGCGTCGGCGAGCATGGGCGCCGGGGCGGCGGGTGCGCTCGGCGCGGCATCCGCGGCATCGGGCGCCGCGTGCGCGATGCGTGTCGCCGGCGGCCGCTGTGGCACGGCCGGCGGGCGGTGCAGGGTTGCCGTTGCGAAATGGTTTGCCATGGAGGGTGCCGCCACCGGGTGCCGGAGCGGCAACGTCTGCGGCGCCACCGGCTTCGCAGATGCCACAGACACAGTGGGCGGCCGCTCGCCATCGTTCGCGCCCGTGGCCGGAGCATCAGCCTGCGCCGTGCGATGGAACGCGAACGCAAGCGGAATGCGCGCGGGCGCCAGCGCATGACGCATCATCAGCCCCGTCTCGGCCGGGCCGACGAAGATCGTGCCGCCGTCCGCGAGTTGCCGCTCGAGCAGCCGGATCGACTGGTCCTGAGCGTGTCGGTCGAAATAGATCAGCACGTTGCGGCAGAAGATGAAGTCGTAGCGGGTGTCCGCGTCGAGCGGCAGGTCGAACAGGTTCGCCTGCACGAAGCGTACCGGTTCGCGCACCCGCGGGTCGAGCTGCCAGCCGCCGATCGTTTCGCTGAAGTGGCGGTCGCGGAATTCGAGCGGGTGGCCACGAAATGCGTTGCGTCCGTAGACGCCGGCCCGCGCCCGCTCGATCGCGCGTGCGCTGATGTCGATCGCGTCGATCGCGAAGCGTGACGGGCCGATGCCGGCGTCAAGCAGTGCCATCGAGATTGAATACGGCTCCTCGCCGGTCGAGCACGGCACGCTCAGCACGCGCAGCGTGCGCGCCGGCTCGCGCACGAGCCGCACGTCGGCGATCCGCGCAAGCGCGACGAATGCCTCGCGGTCGCGGAAGAACCACGTTTCAGGCACGACCAGCGTTTCGATCAGCGCCTGCCGTTCGTCCGCGGACGCATTCAGCCGCTGCCAGTACGCATCGATCGCGGCGCCACCGGCGGCCTCGGCGGCGACGTCCGGCATGCCGCCGGCGGGCCGCGGTGTGTCGGGCGCGTCCGGTGCATCGGCCTGCGTGACGCGTGCGCGTTCGGCAACCGCGCGCGCGAGCGCACGATTGCCGAGCGTCGCCGCATCCATCCCGGTTTCACGCGCGAGCCACGCTTCGAATCGAGGGTCGTTGGCGTTCATCATGGCCATCATCCGGCAAGCGCCTGCGCGGGCGGAAACAGCAATGCGCGCGCGTCGTCATCGAGCATCTGCTCTACGTCGATCCGCTGCACGAATCCCGTCGCGTCGGCGGCGACCGGCCCGAGCCAGCGCGCGTGCGGCGTCGCGATCCCGCTGTCGGCGAATTGCGCGGGCGCGAACTCGCGCACCTGCGTCGCGTGCTCGACGATCAGCCCGAGCCATCGATCGGCGCCGTCCGCCTCGTGTTGCTGCGCATAGCGCACGACGACGAGCCGCGTCGATCGCAGCGCGTGCGCCGCGCGCCCGAGCGCGAGCCGCGGCACGTCAATCACCGGCACCAGCTTGCCCCGGTGATCGATCACGCCGGTGAGCCATGGCGGCGTACCCAGCATCGACTTCACGGGCGCGAGCGCCAGCACCTCGACGATCCGCGTCGCATCGAGCGCATAGCGTTCGCCGTCGAGTTCAAAAAGTAGGAAGAGCATCGTGTCGTCCGCACGAAGGCCGCGTGCGTCAGCCGTCGATCTTGAAGCGCGACACGCCGGTGCGCAGGTGGTTCGCGACGAGCGTGAGGTCGTCGATCGCCTGCGACGACTGGCGCAGCGATTCGGCCGTCTGCTGCGCGGCTTC
>NZ_QTQM01000081.1:0-9842 GCF_003854225.1 Burkholderia sp. Bp8986
CGCCATACTGCTTGAGCAGTGCCGTTTGCTTGGCAATTTCCTCGGGCGTTCCATATGTGCGGCCCGCAGGACATTCTATGTTCGCCCATGTAATAGCTGTACCGATCATCCACATCTGATCCACCAGCGCATTAAACAGGCGTTTTTGTTCCAGCTTCCAGCCTTTGCTGTCTTTGCTGTCTTTGCTGTCTTCGCTCTCGTTCATACGATCGACCAGCGTTTTGAGCTCCCGCTCCAGTTGCACCTTTTCGTTCAAGAGAATGCTCAATTGCTTGGCGTCATCAAGCTGCGCTTTTTCACACTGGCGAAGTCGCTCGCTGAGTTCGATCGCTGCCGTCGGGTCTCCGTTATCACCCAACATCAGCAGGTCTGAATAATCCTCGGCAAGACTCATCAACATCCCTTCACGAGCCCCCAGCTGTTTTTCAAGCGGCTCAAGTTGAGCTACGATCCGCCGGTACGCCGGACTGGCGTGCAGCAGACGCTCGTCGGCAGTGACCCTTGCCCCATTCTTCAGCGTGAAGACATAAGGGGCGGTGGCATCTCGCTCCTCGGAATAGGGGTGGCACCACGGCTGCTGAAATCCACCCTTCATTACGGCGCCTCGCGCCTCCTCGGTATAACCCGCTTCGTCAAGTCGCTTTGCCGGATGGATGCTTCGCTCCAGCTCCCGACAGGCAACGAGGGCTGTCGCCGCGTCTGCAAGTTTGCGGTGCGGCAATGACGCATTGGAGTCGATGTCAAGCCCGTGTTTGAATACAACAAGCCGTGACTGATCCTTGGCGTCTTCCAACAGCACCTCGAATTCCTGCCTGACATTTTCCAGCTTTCGCTGTCCGATCCACGTCTTGTCAAGGACATACTTGGAGAACAGGTTTTCGATCACGACTGCCCATGACTGCTCCCAGTCGACCTGACGTGAAAAAGTATGCCTTGCCACCTGTTGCCCCCCCACCACCTCATGAAAGCGGGTGACCAGGTATTTCTTGCCATCGTGATAGAGGGTACCCTGGTAGACCGTCGGCTTTCCGCTGCGGTCCGGCACGCTCGCCTGCGTTAAGATGTCCTTCAGCTCATGGCGATTCTTGCAGGAAAAATTAAGGGGGGTTGAGTTTCTCTGTAAAGAAAATCCGACGCTCACGGTTTTCTCCGATGCGGGGGAAGTCCGTATTTAGACCACACGTCATTACAAATAACTACCAAAAAAAGCGCGTATACCCGGAAATCATCTTGACCAATAACCACGGCACGAGCATCCATCAGATGATCGCTGGGCGGACGACCTTGAGAAGACATTCAATCGAACCGGAATCTATCAAAACGTGAGGCCGTACCCGTCACCGGCGACGAAATACCGAACTTGTATAATCAAGGCGCATAAAAGCGCATAGAGGAATCGGCCCAGCACTCGCCGCACAGCCCACGCCAGGCGGCCCCGAGCGCCGGGCGCATGAGTGCATAAAAACCGTTCATTTTTGCGGGCAGGTGGGGCGGGGGCACAACGCAAGCGTGTCGCCGGAGCCGTCTGGTGCCGCGCCAACGTTTATGCGATGGCGAGCTGATTGGCGACGGCCCAGGGCCCAGGGTGTGAGCTCGTCGATCCGGTTAATCGGGTGATGTGCGTGAGCACGGCGCGTAGATACGCCTTGGGATCGAGGTTATTGAGCTTGGCCGTGCCGATCAGGCTGTAGATCGAGGCAGCGCGCTCGACCGGCAGGTTATCGATTTCCAGACGCCCGTCGTCACAGTCGCGCGTGAGCGCCGCCCACCGGTTCAGCGCATAGAGGATCGCCCGGCTCATGTCGGATTTGCGCGAGAGCGTTTCCTGCGTGGCATTCAGCCACGTATGGAACTGTTCGAGCAACGGCCTGGCATGGGTTTGTCGGTACGCCCGTCGTTCATCGGGTGGCTTGCCCCGGATCGCTTCCTCGATTTTGTACAACGCGCTGATACGCTCCAGCGCCTCGGTGTTCAAGGCATTCGGCCGCGCGGCATGCAATCCATAGAACTGTCGCCGGTCATGCGCTCAACTGACTGCTTCTGCTACCCACCCGGTTTCGTAAATCGCCGGGTACCCGCGGCCACCACGGCTTCGTACGATTCAACCAGACCAGACCTTCGAGGTGGTCGATGCGCGCATCGCGCTCAAGCAGCAAGGCTTTGAGCCAGTCGGTACGTCCACCTTCACGGGAACTAGGCTCACTGGATCGTATTCGCCGGCTCGCGACGAACGGCGCCATTTGAATACCAGATTTGCGTTCAACCCGTGCTCCATTGCGAAACGCGCGACAGACACTCCGGGTTCGCACGCAAGCTTGGCCATCTCGCGCCGGAATTCCAGTGGGTGATCCGGGATGCCTTGCGGCCGATCCTCTTTGGTGCTTCCGTCGTCAAAGTAGTCCACGCTACTTGAAGTGGTGGGGACTACTCTGGCAATTTCTGGTCAGCCCGTCGAGACGGGGCTGGAGACACGCTTACCTTCGGACGGCGTACTCGCGTGTACTTCGTACAGTTTAAGCCTAGCATGGTCTCAACACGCTGCCTCGCGGATCTTGCCGTTCACGTACAGCTCGTCGAAGCCTCCGTAGGCGTCCGCCTGCAGGATGACCTTGAATCCGGCGAGATGGGTCCGGGGTGAATGCCTTTGCGGTCAGACGAGTTGGCAAACCAGACTGCAGCTGGCTCCGTCGAGCCCGAGCGGTTGTCGTCTCGAACGTAGACCCAAAGCCGCCCCAGGCCGGACATGGGTGGCTGCGAGAAGTGATTGCAGCCGCCGCAGACCGCCCTGGGCCGGATCGTGCGAATGACCCTGAACGCGGCCGCGACGCGAGCGAACTGTTCAGATATGTCGTCGCCCATCAAACCGCATGGGGTTTTCCGCACAGCGGGCAGCTCGGATCGGGTTCGAACACGTGATCTTCGCGCGGAAGATGAATGCGGCAGCGCTTCCTTCGGGGACGTTCCGCCGCCGGATGTGCTTACGGTCGACGCGCGGGCACGACGCACGTCCGCAGCGCAGAGCCCGGCGGTCAGGTCCTCCAGCCCGGACTCGAGCAAAGCGATCTGCCTGTCAGGCTGCTCAGACTTGCGGCCGAAGTGCATCCGCTTGAGCTTGTCGATCTGCGCTTTCAGGCGTTCAATCTCAAGTTCCCGTTCGGCCATGTCTTGAAGCAGCCGCTCAATCTCCCGCCCTTGTTCGTCAATCGATGCGCGGGCCTGAGCCAACATGGCCCGCAGCGTATCGACATCGTCGGGGAGATCGGCGCCGTTCGACATGTGGCGCAGTTTACGAGCTTCCTCGCTGTTTACAACATCGAGAGTGTGGCGGTGCGACGCGGCTGCCGCTAATCGATGCCTTCGAGCAACCTCGACAACTGGGCCGCGCTCAGGAAGACCTTGCCGCCATCAGCCTGAGGCCACACGAAGCGGCCACGTTCAAGACGCCTGACAAGGAGCCAGAGTCCGTCCTCAATCGCCCACGGTACCCCGACGAGATCGCCGCGGCGGCCGCGAAAAATATAGACGTTCCCGCCCTACGGATTCTCCTCGAGCGGCGTCTGCACCTTCGCCGAAAGCCCCTGGAACCGGCAGCGCATGTCCGTGATGCCGGCGACCAGCCATATCCGCGTGCGGGCCGGAACCGGGATCACCGGAGGTACTCCTGCAGGAACGATTCTGCACGCTCGAGCGGCAGCCCTCGGATCCGCATACGACGCTTGCCGATTTCTACCTCGCAAACTGATGACGGCCCGCTATCGATCGCCTTGGGCAGCTCGTTCGCCGTCGGTTACGAGAGATGCTGCATCGGCAGGTCGATTATGTTGATCGGCAATAACTCGGCGGGTGATGCCGACGTCGCGTCGGGGCCATTCAGCGTTAGCTTGCCCTCGCGATACCACCGTTTCCATTCGAACACAATGTTCGCGTTGACGTCATGTCGGTGCGCGATGACCGAGACGGATGCGCCTGGCGCCAAGGTTTCGCGGACGACTTGTTGCTTGAACTCGAGCGGATACACGCGATGTGTGCGGCGGCAATACTGCGGCCAGCTGGGCAAGCAGGACAATTGCCAGGTTGCGGTGAGCCTGTCGGTGGCGACGGAAGATGCGAGCCTACGGGTATCGTATCGACTGTATCTGCCGCGTGAATGGAGCGACGACCCCGCGCGACGACAGAAAGCCGGCGTGCCCGAGGAAATTGAGTTTGCGCCCAAACCGGAGATTGCGACCGGGCAGTTGCACGAAGCAAGGCAAAGCGGCGCGCCCGATGGTATCGTGTTGGCCAATGCGGGCTATGGAGACGACACCTCGTTTCGCGAGGCCGTCAGCGAGCTCGGGCTGCAGTATGCGATGGGCATTCGCTCGAACACGCGCGTATGGGCACCGAGCACCGCTCCTCTACCGCCCGAATCCTCTGCGGGGAAATCGGGCCAGCCGCGTAGCTTGTTACGGCGCGCGCCAGGGCATGAGCCGATCGGAGTCAAAGATCTGGCCTTGACGCTCGATGCCTCGCGCTATCGCAACGTGATCTGGCGCGAAGGTACCTGCGCCGCGCTCAGTTCGCGCTTTGCCGCCGTGCGCGTGCGTGCTTCACATCGCGATTACTGGCGCTCCACACTGCACGATGAGGAATGGCTGCTGATCGAATGGCCCGAAGGTGATGCGGAGCCACTCAAATATTGGCTTTCGACTTTGCCCCCAGACACGACGCTCGAACGCATGGTTCATGTTGCCGAGATGTGCTGGCGTATCGAGCGGGATTATCAGGATCTCAAGCAGGAGTTCGGCCTGGGACACTTCGAAGGACGTGGCTGGCGTGGATTCCATTACCATGCATCGTAGTGTATTTCCGCCTATGGGTTTCTTGTTGCTCAACGCCTCATTCAAGGCGACAGTAAAAAAATTCCGCGATCCGCGACCCATTTGCCTTACCCTCAGATTACGTGCCACGCGGGTCCACAGCGCGCAGCGCCACGTGGCTGATTCCATCACCACGCTGCGCTGGCGTATCGCGGCCTACATCGCGCGCCGGATCCAGCGATGTCCGCTTTGTTCAGCGGTCAATGCTGATTTATTGACATAGTAAGATTAGGAGATCGCTCTCAACTTTTGCCTCAACCAGTTCGCGTTTAGCCTCGTCGGCTCGACCTCCATTGCAGTCAGTGGCTAACAGTATCGGGTTCATCATGTGTGGCGACTTCACATAGTCAATTATTAAAAATCCTCTGATGGTCAGGAATATAACCGACGCTCAATTCCAGGCGCCGGCCCGCCCCAGAAGTGTTTCCACACTATCAACTCGATCCTTACTAATTATGGCATTTTCATTCCACAACAACGATAAAAAGTCTCGCATGACCTGCCCAAATGTTATCTCGACTACAATTTTAGATCCACACAGCGACTCTCGGTGGCCAGTAGTCAAGACGGCTCTCCGTTTGACGCCAGCGAATGTGTCGCCCCTGCGCTGATCTGCCCGTAGTTGATAACGACGCAGCAGTCGAACTTTTCAATATCGCAGAATGTGAAGCAATTAAAGAGGCTCTACGTACCGTGTTTCCAATGATAGCGCCCCGTGCCGACGAAGACAAACGGGGAATAGTCAGTCTTTCGTTGTGACTCGCCGACCACTCAACATCGACAATCAGGTCGCTAGGATCGGCAATTTGTGAAATGGAGTAACGATTCACGATCGGCTCATCATACTCGGCATCATTCAAACTTTCTGCCATACCTCGCACGGCACCATTACATTGCCCAGCGCAGACATCATTGCGATTTGAACGTTGTTCTTCCTCAGCCCCCAGTATCACTTTTTTCTTGAAAACAAATTACCGCTTGAGGATACAGGAAGGTTACTCAGCTCTCTCGCGACCGCGCACGGATTTCAAGTGCAAAAATCGCCAACGATTCACCCTGGCAATCAGCCGGCAATTTATCGATCACATATGCAAGGCACTCAGCTGCTCTACGTTGCACGGCGTCCGGAAGTTTCCAGAGCCTACTGACAAGAACTTCTAGAATCTCGCAACGATGTACGATCGGCAAGTGGGCGACCGTGCGCATAACGCATTCAAACGCCTGCTCTTGCGCAGCACTGGGAATTTTCCGGACCCCCTCTGCGAGCACTGCTAGTGACGAGCCTTGACACGTTGGAATCAATCGTCCGACTATGCTGCAAATTTCGGAGAAGGCGACAATGCGCGTGGCGTCCGGCAAATCCTGAAGGCTTTCGACGAGCGCCTCGATCATTTTCACCAGCAGCCTTCTCCTATCTTCGATGGGCGAATGGGCAATTACACCCACAATATCCGCATAGAATTGACGCAATCGGCATCCGGTAAATTCGCCGATTTGACTAACGAGCGCCCCCACCAGAACAGGCCATTTTTTCGTAGAAATTTTCAAAATAAATCTTGCAATAAGGAAAAAAGCCCGCCTTTTTATCTCCACTCGGAGACAGCTAATTTGACTTACGAGTTGAATCAGCAGCGAGATTCGCCAATCTGATTGCTGTAATTTGATTGCATCGAAAATTCGCTTGTAGGCACGGCCTCGGGCATCATCTGGAAGATACTGAATTTGATTCACGAAACGTGCAAGCATCAAATGCCGATCTTCTGGGCGCAGTTGACTAGCCGCATTAAGAATACACTTGTGGGCCTGATCGAGCACGTCGCTCGAGAGATGCGGCAGTCGATCGGCAACGTTTACCAGCTCATTGAACTGCTGCTCGATGCGTAGCTGGGTGATCGCATGTACCTGAAGCTTGAAGTCCTCGAGTTGCTCGTGAGATACAAGATTCGTAGGCCGACTTATGATCAAAGATTGGAGGGATGCAGAAGAACTGTCGCTGCAGTTCGCGTTTTGAGTTGCAGCTGGCGCGGTGTTCATCCCGATCGGAAGTGCTATCGACGTTATTCTGCTTGGGCTGGTCGTAGACCCAACCCTTGGATATTCTAAAACGCGAAGACTAGCCTTAATTCCCTCATGGCCGGACTCCTGTCGGATTGGATAATTTTGCTCGCCGTGCTGCAAGGTTCCGGCATTTCCGGCTGGGTTTGTGACCTGTACAGCTAGGACCACGGATTGAGAACGAGGAATTCGGAGCATACGATCTAGTGCAAATAGATAAGCTGGTCGGGAAATTTCCGTATCTGCAGATTAGTTATCGGGTGAACAAGATCCCCTTCCATTTGGCGGGGCACGGCGGCATTCCTTTCCGAGCCTCGCAAAAGCTAACTGCCTTTGCAAATGTGATGCGTCAACCGGTGCCCTGAATACGTGGCCGGCTTGCCGATCGCGCAGTCTGTGCCAACAACTTACGCCCTAACCACGCCTCGTCTCGGACTGCAAGTCGCGCCAACGAATATTCGTTTTCCTGTTTGTTCATGGACTATCCCGCTCATAAAGTCACAGTCATACACGACCGCATCCCTGAAGGAGAGCCGAGACGAAGGCCGCAGGCGAAGAGTTGCCTGCGGGCGCCGGTCAAATGCTCCTAGCCGCCCGTGCGGATGTTCTTGTGCTCGCTCGGGCGCAGTGTCCACACACGCAGAAACTCTATGTCGGCGTGCAGCCTGATACCGTGCTTATGACTGACAGATACGAACTGTACAACGACATCGCTCACGATCACTAGCTCGTGAATTTTGGATACTCTGCATACATGCGCTGCGGCTTCGTCAAGACCAGGAGTCGGTGCCGAAGGCTACACGCTCGCCTGATCTGCTAGCCACGCGTTTCGACATGCTGATCGGCAAGCTGTTCGCGGCCGAGACACCCAGCACGAAGCGGAAGTCTGAAGGCCGGCAGCGACTGCGCGTCCAGTACAGTGCCGGCGTACCCGCCATTATCGAGCGCCTGCTGGAGCATCGTGTCATCGCTACCGGCAACTTGCCGATCTCGAACAACAAGTGCGAGATCGCGATCCGGCCATTCGTCGTCGGCCACAAGGGCTGGCGGTTCTTCGAGGCGTTGTTGCATAAATCCGGCGAGCGCCGCGGTGACGTATACGCGCAACGACCGGGGCGATACCTCTGTTAACAATTCGGGTTCCTGCGTCGATGCTCGATTTTTGCCGAGAAGATGCGCAGGGATAGAAGCAAGACGCACGAGCCGAAGGCGCGCTACCGCGTCAGAAACTGAGCGGCGTACAACGCTGGCCTGATCAACCGAGGCAACGTCACGTGCGCGCCCTGCAGGGCTTTGCGCAAAGCCCGCGCGATCTGGCCTTCGCCACCTTGCCGGTACCGAACTGCGCGACGCTCTGTCGCCGCGCACAAACGCTTGAGGTCCAACTGCCGATCGTTTGCGACGGCGACCCGATTCATCTGGTGGTCGACAGCACGGGCGTGAAGGTCTACGGCGAAGGCGAATGGAAGGTGCGTCAGCATGGCTACTCGAAGCGCCGCACGTGGCGCAAGGTGAATGTACTCCCTCGTTCAGACGTGCAAGGCGAACGCCGTCGAGCCGCGTCGCTATCTGGTGTGGCTGTTCACCTGGTTTCCGCTCGCTGCACCCGCTGAAGACCACGCCGATCTCATGCCTTCGAGAATTCCTGCTGCCCTGAACCTCTGACGGGCGTCGTTAAAAGACCGCATACAACGAGTTCTATCGTATCGTCTTTCGCAAGAAGATCTACGACTCGATCGCCACCTTGCAGGCAGCCTTTGATGTGTAGCTCGACCAGTACAACAATGAACGAGAGCATCAGGGACGCTGGTGTTAGTCAGATCGAGTCCCGGTTAATATACATCACACGAGGTTCAATGTCCGAGCCTAACGATATGCCCTCTTTCCGCAGAAAACTTTCCCAGTCGCGAAAAGCTTTGTCGACTGGTTGGCCGCGGCTCGAACCCAGTGCGCCCAGATACAGTCTTATAACCTTGACGTTAGTCGTCTTGTCAACCTGCGCGGCATGAATGGCGAACGCGAAAGAATTGTCATCGTGAAAAGAGATGATCAGCGCGCCACTGTGCTCGGCAGGAAATGTATCTTTGGAATACTCCAGATAGTGCTCCTGCAGCATACCGGAGACAGCAAAACGCTCCAGTACTTCACGACGGTATGTGGCGTCCTGCATTTGCGTTCCAACTCCTTCTCTGCAGAACACCAAATGCAACGGGTCGCCCCGTTTCACACGCTCGATAAGGCCTGCCTCACGTTCGGCCTGGCCATGCGCCCGCTGCTCCTCACCATGGGTTCGAAAGGGAGTAGGGCGCTCCGGCGTAACGATATATTCCGTCCCTCGCAGACTTGCTTCCATTGCCCATTGTATGCCGCCCACAGTTGCCCTTCTTCCGCAATCAGTGTCAGGAACTTCGACAACACCGTCCGTCGCAAGCATTTCGAGCAAGACTTTAGCGTTCACCCGCTCCGCCTCGGATAGGTGGACGGCTTTGTCAATGCGCGCTCCACAGTCTTCAACAATACGATTTATCGTGGCGTTAGAATGATAGCATGGTGGGACTTCTTTAATCTGAGTTGCTAAAACTCGTCGCATTTATCGGTTTCCCTAGAAACTTCTTTTCACGATTGCGGGTCACGATTTAGTGACCTGACCCGAATGAGTGTTCCGCACCAATCAGTTTTACAGATTGGCAATCAGAATCATATGATCGGTACGGATGTCGTCACGCCGCGCTCGCTGCTGCGATGACGTTGGGATGCGAGTGATCGAGACGTGCCATGTGTGCTCGCCGAACCATAAGTCCTAGCCACATAGTCGCCGACGATCCGCTCGAATTCACGCGCGATGTCATTACCGCGCAGCGTCTTGACCTTCTCGCCGTCGATGAAGACGGGCGCGGCCGGGTTCTCGCCCGAACCCGGCAGGCTGAT